>DATFDJ010000189.1:0-36201 GCA_035252115.1 Nitrospira sp.
CGGCTCACGTGATGCCGTAGGCCTCTCATTCTCCTTCCTTTCTCTTTTTCAATCGCAATATTTTCATTCTCTCTGCCAGCGCATTCGCGTTTTTGATCTTGTATTCGCCGTCAGGGGTCTTCTCTATGTCGTCAAGCCGCATCAATGCTGCATTGACTTCTCGTCCAGGCGTACCGCTCTGAAATTCAAAACCGCCCGCCTCAAGCCATTGCACGATTTGCTGAAGAGTTGCGGAGGGGGCAAAGGTATTGGCGCGTGGATCATCAAGAGACTGTTTCGCACTCTGCATTGTATGCCGACGCAACGCAACCTTAATTGCATCGCCGATCGAGAGTGCTGTGAACTCAGTTTGCCGATGATCTGTCAACCATTGAAAGAACTCTTGATCAGTCAAGACGTCGGTCGCCAGACTTTTCATGCTTTTGAATTTTTCGCGCGCCAGATCCAGCGCAAATTGTGTGCGTGCATGATTGGATCGTGCGGCGAGGTATTCACTTTCCGCTCGATTCAGTTCTCCAATCATCAGTTGCGATTGATGTGTCATGGTCAACCTGCCCTTGATGGAGGTTAATATGCGTAAGTCGCACATATCGTATAACATACATAACAAACTAATGTCAAACATTGCAAGTGAGCGAAAAAATGCCGTTTTAGGGGAGTTGGAGGACTGTGAAGCGGATTACCTCAAGAAGTTATCTGCTCATCGGCGTGCCGAAGATGTATTGAGAAAGAAAAGGGAGCAAGTAGAAAAGGTATGCGAACGCTTGAGGCTTGCGATCCTGGGTGAGTCGAAAAACCAGTAACAGAAATCAAAATAGCCCACTACCACTTCCGTTCGCGTTGCTTGACTTTACTAGGACGCCGCCCCACTATGCCTATTTTTTTCGGAGAACGCTTCATGTGGAAGCACAATTTCATGTTTCGAGCCGACGAGGCGACTCCACTCAAGGAATCGGAAAATGAATTGTTTCATGAAACCGATCCCGCAATGGATAGTGCCGGCCTTCAGTTGGAGAAATTTTTGTCCGTTTGGATTCAGGGTGACGGTGAGGACGATCGCCCGACCGCCTATACCAACCTGTATGTCCGGACCGCGACCTTGGATTTCCAGAGACGGGTCGGCTTTCTCCAACCCTTGCAGGGACGCACGCACCAGATCAAGCAATTGCTGACACCGGCTCAAAAGCAATTTCTGCAGCAATGGCTCTCGACTCGGGCTCCCCAAGCCTGGGACGCCACCGATGAGCATTTCAAAATGCTGTTCGAGCTCGAATGATCGCCGTTCGCGGGTGGTTTCCCAGCCTCGCACATCCGGCCCTCGGCGTTTTTCTCGTACTCGCCTGTTCGACGGTCTGCTTCACAGGAGAACCGGCGCACAGCGCCACGGTTGAGGTGTATTATGCTCCCGAGGACCAGCCGCTGGACCGCGTCGTGGCGCTGTACGGACAAGCCAAGCGGTACATCTATGTGTCGGTCTATGGCATCACCTCGCCGCGCGCAGTAGAAGGTCTGGTCGCCGCGAAAAAACGCGGACTCGACGTGCGGGTGATCACGGATCAGGAGCGGATGCAGGACCCCAAGCAGCGAAGCGCGGTCCACACGCTCACGCTGGCCGGGATTCCCGTCCGCATCAATCAGCACGACGGTCTCATGCACATGAAGCAAACGGTCATCGACGACGAGGTCAACACGTCCGGTTCCATGAACCACACGACCAGCGGTAACCGCTATAATGACGAGAGACTCGATGTGGTGACCGATCACCGCATTTCGATCAACGCGCGCGAAAAATTCCTCTCCATGTGGAACGACACCGAACGCTATCGGCCCTGGAGCGGGGAGTAGCCGGCATGCAGCCCGCCGAGGAAACAGATGTGGCAGTGGTGGGAGCCGGCGGTGGAGGAGCGGTGCTCGCGCTGGCCCTGGCGCACAAGGGCATCCGCACGATCGTGTTGGACCAGGCACAAGGACCGCCGACCGGGCTCCGCGGCGAAATTCTCCAGCCCAATGGACAGCAGGTACTGGACCGACTCGGCATCCTTGCGTCGTTGCCCGTCGAAGCGATCAAGACCGTGCGGCGCTTTCACTTCTGCCGTGCGGGAGGAACGAGACTCTGCAGCATCGACTACGGCGACCTGCCGCCTCCCTACAATCGGGCGATCGTCACGCTGCCGAACGTCGCACACCATGCGATCGTCAGGGCCGTGGAAAAACAACCCACCGTCACGCTGCTCTACGGCACGTCGTTCACCGGCTTACTGCGGGAGCACAATCGCGTGAGCGGCTTGACCGCGAAGAGAGCGGATGGAACCACGCTCACGATACGGGCCAAGATGGTCGTTGGAGCCGATGGCGCTTTTTCGAAGGTTCGAGAGGCACTCAACATTCCGGCACAGGTCCACCTGTACCCGGAAAGCTACCTCATCGCCATCGTCGAGACCGAAGAACCGCCGTCCGAATCCTATTACTATGTGGGGCGCCGCCGGATCTTGGGATTGTTTCCCGCGACCGGCAAAAACGTCTACCTGTTCTACATGATTCCCAGCGGATCGATGGAGACGATCAAAGGGCGCGGTCTTCGCGCACTGCAAGATGAGTGGATCAGCATCGCGCCGCAGTTTGCCCCGCTGTTCCGCAACCTGACAGACTGGAGCCAGACGGCCTATATGCCCACCGGTCGCGTCAGAACACCGACCTGGGTGGCGGACGGCGCAGCCTTGATCGGCGACGCGGCCCATGCCATGAATCCCCATGCCTCGCAGGGCCGCATGCAGGCGATGGTCGATGCGATGACGCTGGCCGATCTCGTCCCCGCCTGCCTCGCGGATCGAGATTGTTCGGCGGAACGACTGAAGGCCTATGAGACGGCGCGTCGCCCTCAGGTGATGATGCTGCAACGGCTCGCCGATCAACAAGTGTTCTATTGGAACACCGGCAATCCGGCCGTGGCTTTTCTGCGCGACCGGGTCTTTCAAACATTGGATCGCAATGCCAGGCTTCGCTACCAGGTCCTTTCGACCACCGCCGGCTTACGGACCACGTCGCCCTTCACGCTGCTCGACCGTGTTATCGCCGCGGGATTCCTCCCGGACGTTCGGTCCGCTCGCATGGTCCGACAGGTATCATAACCGCCATGGCGACAGATGAACGCATTATCGAAGGCCTGCCCGAGGACACCCAGACGCTTCTGCGTGGCTACACGAAGGACGTTAAATCCGTCTTCGGCGACCGGCTCGAAAGTCTTTTGATTTACGGAAGCGCGGTGCGCGGAGAGTTCCTTCCGGGTCGCTCAAACCTCAACATGATCCTGTTGATCTCGTCCTACGACGCCGCCACCCTGCGGCTGTATGCGCCCGTCCATAAACGGTGGAGTAAGGAACAGGTCGTCGTTCCCCTCTTCTTCACGGAGGAGGAGCTCAACCGCATCTCCTCGGTCTTCCCGCTCGAATTTTTGGAGATCCAGGACTATCACCGGGTGCTAGGGGGGCGGGACCCCTTCGTCGGATTCCATGTGAAGACCGATCGCCTCCACGGTCAGGTCGTTCAGGAGCTTGCCGCTCACGTGCTTCGCCTACGCCAACGGTACGTCGAGGCGGGAGGGCAAAACGATGCCGTCACGATTCTGCTGCCCATGGCCATTACATCCACGATTCCGCTGCTGCGAGGCGCTCAACGCATCCTCGGCAGACCGCTGTCGGGTCACTCCGACGCCGTGCTCAACGATATGGCCGACTACTTGAAAAGCGATTTGCGCGGCTTCCGCGACGCGCTGCTCTTGAAGCGCGGACAAATTACGCCGGGACCCGCCGAGATCCCCAGGCTCTTCGACCGCTATCTACACGATGCCACGGCGACGGCGGCGGCCATGGCTGCGATTTAGCGGGATCGTGACGCGTCATGCGTGATGCGTGGGAGACGGTCGGTGCAATGCAGATGAGAAGAACATCGATACGAGGCTTGTTCTTCTGCCTCGCCGTTGTGACGGCAAGCATACTGCACGCGGCGCCATACGAGAGACCGAAAGCGCCCTTGCCTGATCCGATGGGGTACGTGAGCGACCATGCTCACGTGCTGGATGACGACTGGAAGGCGCGGATTAGGTCCGTTTGCCAAGACCTCGAACGGAAGACCGGGGTCGAGATGGTCGTGGTGACCGTGCAGACGACCAAGCCGTTCGCCTCCGCGAACGACTATGCCACCGCGCTGTACGAGAAGTGGGGCATCGGGTCGGCGCAACAGGAGCATGGCATTCTGATTCTCCTGGCGGTCGATGAACGGCAAGCCGCCATGACGCTCGGGCGTCAAATGCTTCCGGTCATCACCCCGGCCGTCATGAGCCGGATCGGAAGCGACCAGCTCCATCCGTCGATCGGGCTGGGACACTTCGGCGAAGGACTGTATCGAACCGTCGTCGCCCTGGCTTCCGAATCGCAGGAAGTGCGCGTCGGTTCCCCATCGAGAACGTATTTCAGAGGCCTCGGGTTCTGGATCACCTTATTCACGAGCATCGGGGCCATCGCGTTTTTCTGGTGGATCACCAGACCGGATCTCCGTCACCCGTATCGCCGCATCAGGAAAGGCGAGTATTGGGGAACCGGGCAGGGCGGGTTCGGCGGCAACTGGGGCGGCTTCGGCGGCGGCACGAGCGGAGAAGGCTACAGGTGAGGCTCTGTTGGAGAGGCGATCGCCCGAGCCTCAGTCCTGTTTCCTCGCCCTCCAAGCCCACATTGTTCATGACAGCTCGTGGCCAGCGGCACGCTATCAACACCCCTGAAGCGCGATTGTGACTCAGGTGTCGTTGTTTCCCGAGCGAGACTTCTAGCGGGTTGCTTTAACGGCGGAAGGGGCCGGCGAGTCGGTGGCACTGAGCTCGGCGGGGAAGGGAAGAGCGCACTCTCAGGCAGAAACGAGCAGATTCCTTTGCTCTTCGATGTGCTTCTTGACCTTCCCCGGCAGCGCTCGTTCAGCGAGCCTGAGCTCATAGGTCTTCTGTAGGTTCATCCAGAATTCAGCAGTGGTATTGAAAAACGTCCCCAGACGGACCGCCGTATCTCCCGTGATACCACGTTGGCCTTTGATAATCGCCGTGATGCGGTTCGGCGGAACTTCAAGCGCTTTCGCGAGCATATTGGCATTGATCGGCGGTTCAACCGGCTTCATGAACTCTTCTAACAAAATTTCTCCGGGATGCACCGCTCGCATACCGTTTTTAATCATACGGAGTCTCCTTCAATGATAGTCGGTGATCTCCACTTCATAAGGACCATCAGTCATCCAGACAAAACAGATCCGCCATTGATCGTTAATCCTAATGCTGTGCTGACCAGCGCGATCTCCTTTAAGCTTTTCCAATCGGTTTCCGGCCGGTGCCAACAAGTCTCTGAGGTCCGATGCACTATCGAGCATTGTCAGCTTGCGTTCAGCTATTTTCCTGAAACTGGAAAACTCCTTCATCATCTCACCTGCAAAGAACCGTTCCGTCTTCTTGTCCCGAAACCCTCGGATCACGGTCCTCAGAATAACAAGTTTTACGCTTTACGTAAAGTGGTTGAGACGGCGGGCAATTAGGGCATGGTGCGCGAGAAACTCGGCAAAGCCAAGGCGTGGGGGAGGAACCTCAGATCTGACCTAGCGGGTTGCTTTAACGGCGGAAGAGGCCGGCGACTCGGTGGCCAGCGTAGCCGGAGGCGATTCCTTGAGACCCCAGTTCGTCGCCGTCACGCAAAGATTGAATTCGAGGCCCGGGACCGCAACGTCCCGGATGGTGACGGGAGAATCACCATGGCTATCGTTGGTCCACACACGAATGGCCGTCGGCTTCATCGTGTCGGAGGCGAGATAGATGGTGGTGAAGCCCAGTCTCTGCGGCACGTCATCGTAATTGACCTTTGGTTCACGATACGAGACGATCATGGTAGCCCGGCCGGGCGGTAGGTTTGGCTTGGTGGCCAGACAGCCTTCTGGAAGCTTGGCGACGGTCGTCGTCTCATTTTTCAGTTCAGTACTTGCCGCGCTTTTATTAATCGCGTAACGACTGGAGTGACCCGCTGACAGCGCAGTGCCATTGCAGCCAACCAACGCCAATCCAGCCGCGAAAAGAAAACCTCTCATTACCGGCCCGTTCATGTGACTCTCCCTCAACTTGTCTCACCGTTCCGCAAAGGTCTCCCGTCGCGCGACATCTCTGCCCTCTTCCAAGTCCTGAAGGTCGGCCCAGGCCGTGATATCCGTACGCGAAGGATCGATGGCGTTCCGGTATTCCAGGAATCTCGCCATGCTCTCCGGTGAGCTCGGTCCGCGCCGCAAGAGCTGCTCGTTCCATTCCTCCTGCTCGGCAGGGTCATGCGGTACCGCGGCTCGTCGAAACCAGTCCGCCACTCCTTCGTCGTCGGGATGCGCTTTCACCGCGGCCGTGAACTGCTCGCTCGTGAGGCCGGAAAATTTGAGGAGCCGCTCATCCATCGGGCAAGGATAGATGTATTCACCTTCCGTCCCCGCCAAGACCGCCCGGCACTTGTCGATCATGCGTGCCAGATGCACGTATCCCACGAGCCTCACCCGCATGCTGCGTGGGAACCCCGTTCGCAGATCCATTGGCAGATCGATCACTCGTTTACAGGAGCTTGTGGTTCTTGAACGTCAGACTCTTCACGATCACGTCGCCGTTCTCGAAGCTGATGATCCGCCTGGTCGCCGGCAGATCCGAGGCCCCGATCCGCACGTGGCTGTCGGTGAAGCTTTCGACGTTGTTCAATCGACCGTCGGCCGGGGAGTAATAGTAGACCGTATACCGGGTCGTCAGATACTTTCGATCCTGCGTCAGGGTACTGTCCTCCACATTGATCGTGAAGGCGAACGGAGCCATGCCGGGATGGGCCATCTTTCTGTTGATCTGCGTGATGCGGTCGTCCTTGATCCGGTAGAACGAGTTGGATCCATGGATGATCAGCTTGACCCCGAATGGATGCCCGTCCTCTTCCATGGTCAACGTATACTTACCGTCCGATTCCTCGAAGCTCCGAGGACCGCGATGGACCGCCATCATGCCGAGTTGCTCCTGAGCCCACTTCTGCACGTCGGCATCTTCGAGTTGAACGGAGACTTCGCGGGGGCTCTTCACGATAACCGGTCCGCTGGTTTCTTTCCCATTGACGTTCACGGTCAGGTCGGCCGTAAAGCCCTTGAAGTCCTTCTGCCAGCGGGCCGTGTTGTCGAACGCTCGGCGCAATGCTTCACGGGCACGGGGGTCGTCTGCGACTGACTGCTCATGTTTGGGTGGTTCCATAGTGGTCTCCGATGGTAAAAGGGCACGATATCTTTCCCCATTATACCCGCCGGGTTCGCGCACCCTCAACGGGACATGAGCCTCAACCCAAAAATAATTCCTCCTCAGACACCGATCTCACCAGCGTCGATCTGCATCCTCGCCCTCCGGTGGAGGGATGCCCCTCACCGTACCTCTCCCCGCATGGGGCGAGGGGAATAGGGATTGCCGAAGCAGAATGTTTTCGGATGGAGGCTAGTTTCAAATGACTTTTGACTTTGGTATAGTTCGGCCATTTGGTCCAGCGGGCACCCTTACGAAGGTTCCCGTCATGAAACGCATCGCGCGAGAGGATGGGGATGGAACGACGGGCGGCTTCGCACACCGAAGAAGAAGAGATGAACCAGCGGCGTCGCTTGTTGAATGCCGCCAAAAAAGGGGATCAGAAGGCCGTCGCCAAACTGTTCGAACTCTATCAGGTGCGCGTGTACAACGCCGAGATGGTCAACAAGCTCAACCGCCAGGCCGGCACGCACAAACACGACAAAAGCTCGGCGGCATCGAAAAGCGCCGCAGCCAAACGAAGCCGCGACGTCAAGGCCGTCCACGGATCCAAGACGAAGGCGAAGGCGGCGCCGAAGAAGCACAAAAAGTAACGCACCTCACTGAACCGCCACCCGCAAGCCTCCGCCGCCTAATTTTCCCGCCACCTCTTCCGCTTCCTTCCAGGTCCCGGTAAACACCACCGCTTCGCCGTCGTGGTCGATCTTCCACGCCAGCTCGAAGGCCTTGGAAGGCGTCATGCCGGGAATACAGGAGCAGAACAGCGCGATCACCTGTTGGTACGTGTGGCAGTCGCAGTTGTACACGATAACCCGCGCGTCCAGTCCATCGCCTGTCCCGGTAGACGGCGTCTCGGTGGTCAATGGGACGGCGACCGGAGTAGGGGAATCGACCATGGGCAGGATTCTAGCAGGATGTTGAAAAAGTCCGCCAGCGGCGTTCTCGCGTCGCGGGCAATCGGTTAATATCCTTTCCGCACCAGAAGATGATTCCCGACGACAATGGCTTCTCTGCGGCATGACCGCTCAAACAAGTCATAGTGGGATGCGGAATCCGTCACCGTCTGCAATCCGTTGGTAATGGCGAGGCGATACGTGTAGACCAACGACGCCGACGTCTTCACCAAGGCCAATCCATATTCCACATGCCGATCGTGGCGTGATCCGTGACGCTGCCCGACAAGCTGCCGTACTCTTGCAACGGAGTAGACAGCCGAATGGCATCGGTCGTCGAGGAGGTGATCGGCCTGCCCACCGCCAAAGAGACCCAGTCTGAACCGATGATCGCCGTGAAGGGCCGCGTGGAACAGCGAGCGCCACTCCTCATCCTCCAGATCTCGATCCATCGCCGCGCTCACGTCCGCCGGAATCGGTCCGCTGACATCATATCCTTGCACCAGCCGCCCGCTGGACAGCCACTGAGGAAAATGATCGCCCATGCGATCCCGAAACGCCGTCGTCCCGGACCACGGCGTCAATTGCAGCGCCATGAAATCTCGAAAATGGACGGCACGGAAACGCGTCAGGAGCCGCGCGAGCGTCTCGTGATGACAGAGATGAAACGGATAGAACAATGCATCCGGACCGGTTGCCGGTTTCATCGACAAAGCTCCGGTGTCATGCTAGGGTCTGTTCCCGATGGGGAATCTCTTCACGTCATGGCTCGATGTCCTCCTGGTCTTCATTCCCATCGCCGTCGGATTGGAGCTGCTCCACAGCGATCCGTTGCTGGTCTTCGCCGGCTCGGCCGTCGCCATCGTGCCGCTTGCCGGGCTGCTCGGGCGGGCGACCGAACACTTGTCGGCGCACGTCGGAGCCGGGATCGGCGGACTGCTCAACGCATCCCTCGGCAATGCCGCGGAGTTGATCATCGCTTTGGCGGCCCTGCGGAGCGGTCTTCACGACGTGGTCAAAGCGTCGCTCACCGGATCCATCTTGGGGAATATTTTGTTGGTGCTGGGTGCGGCCATGATCGCCGGCGGTCTGACGCATGAAAAGCAGAAGTTCAACCAAACGGCGGCGGGCATGGGAGCCAGTCTCCTCTTGCTCGCGGCGGTCGGCTTGATCATTCCCGCGCTCTTCCACTTCACCGCCGCCGATCGCGGAGTGACAATCGAACGGGAGTTGAGCCTCGATATCGCACTGGTGTTGTTCGCCATCTATATTCTCAGCCTCGTCTTTTCTTTGAGGACTCACCGCCATGTGTTCGCCGGAGACCCGCATACGCCGGCCGATTTGGGAGAACGGCCGTGGAGCAAGACCAAATCCGTGGCGGTCTTGGTTGGCGCCACGATCCTCGTCGCAGTCATGAGCGAGATTCTCGTGGGAACGCTGGAGGCGGCGGCCCACCGCTTAGGGATGACGCAACTGTTCGTGGGCGTCATTCTGGTCGCCTTGGTCGGCAACGCAGCCGAACATTCGACCGCCGTCATGGTGGCCATCAAGAATAAGATGGACCTGGCGCTCGCCATCGCGGTGGGTTCCAGTCTGCAGATCGCGCTCTTGATCGCTCCCATATTGGTATTCGCGAGCTACGGACTGGGGGAGCCTCTCGACCTCATCTTCACGCCGTTCGAAGTAGCGGCTGTGACGATATCAGTCTTGATTGTGGGATTCGTGGCCGTAGACGGGGAGTCTCACTGGATGGAGGGGGCGATGCTCGTGGGAGTCTATGTGATGCTGGCGATCGCCTTCTTCTTTCTGCCGGCCTAAGGATAGTGAAAAAGCCCTCTGGCTTCGTTCTCACTCGTTCAGACCCTCGACGTACCGAAAACCGTACGCCTCGGCCCTTCACTCGCTGCGGCCTTGCCAGACGACTTTTTGACTATCCTAGAATTTGTCCATGTCGATGACTTCGGTAGCATCCCAGAGATTCTTCTTTTCCGCATCGGCAAGCGCTTTGATCCGATCTTCCTCCGTCTCTTCACCGAAATCCGCGGCTCGTGTTCTTTCTTCGGCGCGAGATGCTGAATCGGGCTGATTTGGCGGCGGCGTCCGACGGCGTTTCTTGGCTGGGTCCATATTGACGGGCATGTATTCCTCCCGAATATCCTTCCACCAGTTTCCACCCGGCTTGGCCGCGAAGTCAATCGGCCTCAGTACAGTCTTTCCGCGACAAGATCGGCGTAGCGCCGACCTTTGGCAGTCAACTTCACCTTCGCCTTTCCTTTCTCGATGAGCCCCTGTTGCTCCAACTCCTCAACGGCCGCCGTCCGGCCGGAGTTCATCGCGTGCTCGTGCAGATGGTCGGCAGAAATCCCGTCCACCAACCGGAGGCCGAAGACCACGGCGTCGCGCAGCCGCTCCCCGTGGCTCAATGCCGCCTGCTCGGTCAACGGAAGGCGGTTCTCATCCAACGCAGCGTGATAGACCGTCAGATTGACCGCATTGCCGAAACGCTCGCCGTTCACGAAAGATTGCGCGCTTGGCCCAAGGCCCAGATACTCGCCACCGGTCCAATAGAGCAGGTTATGGCGGCAAGCGTAGCCCGGCCTCGCATAATTGGAAATTTCGTACCGTTCGTATCCGTTTGAACGCAGCAGGTCATGGGCCGCTTCGTCCATCGTGACTTGTCGTTCTTCATCTGGGACCGGAGAGCGACCCTGCGCGATGTCCCGAGCGAGCTTGGTGCCTCCTTCAACCGTCAAGGCATAGCAGGATACATGAGCGGGATTGAGTTCGAGACAGCGCTCAATGGTGTTCGACCAGCTCGAAACCGATTGACCGGGGAGTCCGTACATCAGATCTAGATTGATATTGTGAAATCCGGCCTCCCTGGCATGCGACACCGCCGCCACCGTTTCGCTGGTCAGTCCCGGGCGGCCCATCAACAGCAATTCATCGTCCTGCATCGATTCGGCGCCGAAGCTCATCCGCGTCACTCCGGCTTCGGCGAGTCGATGAAGATCAGGGCACGACACCGTGGCAGGGTGGGCTTCCACGGTGATCTCGCAATCTTGCGACAGGGGAAACGCGTGCCGCACATGGGCGAGAACGTCGGTCAGGCGGTCGCTGCCCAGCACAGTCGGCGTGCCTCCGCCAAAATAGACCGATTGAACCGTACGGGTTTTCCAACCGGCCTGCGCCGCATAGAGGTCGATCTCTTTCTTCAACGCCGTCACGAAGCGCGCCGCCGGGGCTTCCCGATAGACCTCCAGATAAAACGCGCAAAAATCGCATCGCTGCCGGCAGAATGGGATATGAATGTAGAGCCCGAGGCGGTGATTCATGACAACGTGAATGGCGGCGGCTTCGACAGATCGCGCGACAGGACGATCTCGATTTCATCGGCCGGAGACATCCCTCTGTTTCGGACATGAGAGGTCCATGCCGGATGCTGCCTGAGCGATTCGAACAAGGTCTTCAAGAGATGCGGCTTGATGCGGGACTCCCAGTCTCGAACCCACCTGTGTTGATCTTCCTCGCCTTCATAATCGTCAGGAAAGGATGCTTCCAGACTGAACCGGAGCGTAAACGTTTTTTCTTCCTGATACATGGGACTCCTGATTGAGGGACCTCGGATTGCAAGGCCGACGCTGGAATCCTTATAATACGCCCCTCGAATACGGCCCTTCCAGAAGGAGCGAATCGTATGTCTATCTTCGAATATGTATGCCGCGAATGCAATCATCGCTTCGAGTTGCTGATTCAGGGTTCGGCCGAAGCCGCTTGCCCCCGATGCCGGACGGCGGCGGAGCCTGCGGAAGCTGCGGAGATCCCCGGGGACCAGGCGCCTGCTCGATGAACTGACCATGGATCAGGACGAGCAGACGCTGCGGCGCGCCATGGCGGTCATTTCCCAATCGGACCCCCTCATCAAACTGCTGCAGCAAGTCGCGTCCGGGCGGATGCGACCGACCGATACCGGACTGCGCGCCGTCACCGAATCATGGCTGGACACGTACCGGAAGACCATCGGCAGCGAGAAGTTCTCACGCCAAGCCTTGAGGCGAATCGATCCGACTCCCAGGATCGCTCGACTGGTCGAAGCGGGAGTGTTGAGCCACGATCACCCGGCCGTTGTCTTCCTCCTCGACGAATTCATAAGACTGCTCGCACAAGCGCCGGACTAATTTCCCATGCAGCCCCGTGGACTCTGTCTCATGTCCCTGTGCCTGACGGCATGGTGGTCTGCGGCCGGAGCACAGGACATGCAGGTCAACAGCCAGCTGCACATCCTCTCCGAGCCCCAACTCGCGACGATCCTTCCTCCCGAGAGTCATGTGTTGATTGAACCGTCATCCATCGAGCGACTGCTGGATGAGCTTGACGGTCAGCCACCGGACTGGCAAACCATTTACGGTCACGGTCATCACGATCCGGAGCATGACGATCGACTGTTCGCGCTCAACAGAGAGCGGGATGCGCAGCGGGAGGGGAAGCCAGCTCTTTCCTGGTTGGTCACGTTCGCCTGGTCCGGCCAAATCGGGCCGTACCAGCCGGAAGCCAGGGGATTTCCCGTTGCGGTCGGCCCGAACTTCACGCCGACGCGCTGGGGAATCGTGCGGTTCAAACCGGAGGACGCTCCGGGCAATCTCGTGGTTACGGTCGAGGGACCGCAGCGTGACATGTTGACCCGCGACATCGCACAGAAGGGACATGTCGACGTCGTCGTCTTGATGACCGGCCGGCTGATTTCCCAAGAGTCGATCGTCTACGACTTCTCCCACGAGGAGGAGGGACGGGGCCTCATCATGCCGTTCGTCCGAGTCGAGTTGGTCCAATTCGTCCGGCTCAGCGAACGTTAAGTATTTCCGCGATTCGCAAGATCCTCCGCGCCGCCGACTCGTTCTGAACATCTCGAAGCAAAATCCTACAGTGCGAGCCCGTTCTACGCGGCATCACCCGTCGCCATTTCGGCCAGCTTCGCAGTCTGCTTCGCGGCATTCGACGGTGTTCCGCCGAACGCGCTCTCCAAAGGCATCGGATTTGCTGAACCGCGCAGAGGATGAATGTGCTCCGCGCGACAGAGGCACAGAATGCGCCACTGGCATGCAGACTGCCGACGGCTGCCGCCAACGGCATCTGTCGTCGCACTATCTATATGCTCGTTTCGTGCGTGGCCCTGTTCGCTGGATTCGGTCCCGCGGCGACCTTCGCTCATGACAACGGCGGTCGCCATGACGTCGTCAAGTCGGTGAACAATCAAGCGCCGTCCGCATCGAAGGACAAGCGGACCGATCCCATTAAACCGGGCAAGAAGCCCCGCCGCCTCATTAAGAAATCCGAGCCCGGTCCTTCCGCGCCGTCTCCCGCTCCCATCCAACACCTCTCCATGCCGCAGTCCGAAACGCAGCCGCTCGCCGCTACCGGCGAACTGAAAGACACGCCGAACAAGAGCGGCACCGTCACCACGACACCTTCTTTTGCGGGAGGCGGCATCGTACCGACAGCCGGGGCCGCGAGCATCGCTCCGTCCGCGTTAGGTTCTTCAGCAATCGGAACCGGAGTTTCTTCCGCAGCGTCTTCCATGGCCGGCGTCTCTTCCGGCACCAGCCAGAGTCCTCAGCTCACCGGCCGCTCTCTTCACATGCTCCTGCAGCAAGCACCCGGGATTTCGACGCTGATCACGGGTATTCCATTGAGCCCGGTCATTCCGGCCGATCCTATTGCGCCACTTCCGCCTCCTCTGGCCGCTCCGCAAGCCGGTCTGCCGCCTCCACCTCCCAACTGGTTTGCGTATCACGTGCTCAATCGGCTGACGTACGGCGGCACCCCGAACCAACTCAATATGGTCGCCTCGCTCAAGACCGGCCCGGAGGCGATGACCTGGGCAACCGTCTTCATGAAAGAACAGTTGGAGCTCGACCCGACGAAACCCTGGCCGACCAATCTGCATGACACCAGTCCCTTGCCTCCGCCGCTCCCCACCCAAGACATCGCCGCCGACATGCTCCTGGCGCAGGACAAAGCGGACTGGCAAGCCGACGCAAGCGACGCCGGCGTCCTTTCTCCGACCCTCGCCCAGCTTCAGGATCACGATCTGATCAGAAAAATGTACAGCCGGCGCCAGCTCAAAGAAAAGATGACGTACTTCTGGGACAACCACTTCAACACCAACTATCGGTCGCACGGCAAGGGCCAGTACGAGTTGCAGGAGAACGAGGCGTTCCGCTCCAAGGCGTTCGGCACGTTTCTCGATCTGCTCATGACGAGCGGCAAGAGCGCCGCGATGATGATCTATCTGAACACCGATGTGAACGTGAAGGAGAACCCGAACGAGAATTATGCGCGCGAGGTGTTGGAGCTCCATACCTTGGGGACCACGGATCAGGGCACGCCGAACGGGTATATGCAGGCCGATATCGTGGAGGCCGCCAAAGCCTTCACCGGGTGGGACAACACGCCCGACGTGCGCGGCGGATTTCGCTTCGTTTCCAGCCGTCACAGCGCAGGCTCCAAGCTGGTGCTGGGACAGAACATCGGGTTCGACGGTGCCGGACCGAGCGAGGGCGAGCAGGTGCTCACCCTCGCGGCACGTCATCCGTCGACGGCCCGGCATCTCGCGAAACAACTGTGCGAATACTTCGTAAGCGACACTCCCTCGGCGGCCCTGGTGAGCGAAGTCGCGTCCGTCTTCTCCGATTCCAACGGCGACATCAAGAAGGTCCTGATCGCGATCTTCACATCCGCAGACTTCATGAACGTGGCGAATTACCGCGGCCAGATCAAGACGCCGCTGGAATATGTGGTCGGCATCTATCGGAACCTGGGCGTCTGGTCGTCACGTGAACCGTTCCGTGCTCGGCTGGTCAACGTCGGACAGTCTCTGTATGAGTTCGCCCCGCCCACCGGTTTTAAAGAACAGGCGATCGAATGGCTCAACACCAACGTGCTGTTTCATGAAGCCAGCATGGCCTATGAAACGACGATCAGCGGCTTTGCCTCCACCGTCCAATATGGGTCTTCGACGAGCGGTGGATCGCTTCGTCTCTGGATGACGGAGCTGTCGCTGGCCACCGAGGCCGAGATCCTCGGGTTCTTGACCAACCTGACTGTCGATCGGGTCGCGACGGCGACGGAGTACCAGCTCTACCTCGGCACGCTGCGTGCCGGGCTGATCGGCGGCTCGTTCGACCTCAAGAATACTTCCAGCGAGGACGCGCTGGACCGCACGATGGCGACGATCCTGACAAACCCGCGATATTTGTATCAATGAGGCGGATCATGTCGAGAAAGCCCCGACTGAAGCGAGACCTACCCGATCCTTTGCCGGTCGACAAGGACCCGAACGAGCCGACGTGCGGATGCTGCGGAGAATCTCTGGAGATTCTTTCTCGGCGAACCTTCCTGCGGCGTGCCCTGCGGTCTGCCGCCGCGGCGACGCTGATCGGCCTGTTTCCGGGCGCCACGCTTGCTCGCCGCGACGCGCTGGCGGCGGGCAATGCGGGCAAGACGTTGGTCGTGATCTTTCAACGCGGCGGGAATGACGGGATCAATACCATCGTCCCCTACACGGACCCCCAGTATTACGTGATGCGGCCCAGAGCGACGGCGGGCGGCATCGGCATCCTGCCGCCGGGGTCGGGGAACGGCGCCGGATTAGATCTGCCCGGAACCGGTTTTGCCATGCATCCGTCCATCCAACCGTTCTTGAACCTGTATACGAACGGCACGCTGGCCGTCCTCACACGGGCCGGGTATCTCGGCTCGACCCAGTCTCATTTCACCGATCAGGACACGATTGAGCGGGGCGTCTTCTCGATGCAAGACGGTTGGTTGAACCGCTACCTCCGGGCGGTTCCGGCGGCCGGCTCTTCAAACCTCCGCGCGGCCGGCATCGGCAGCGATTTGGCGCCCTCTCTGCGAGGACAGGTTCTCGTGCCGGCAGTCAGCAATTTCGGCGCCTTCAACTTCTCGAGGCTCCGTGGCGCCAGAGCATCGTTGGAATCGAACCTCCGCGCCATGGACGCGCAGGATCCGGATTTGACGACGACAAATCCATTCCGGTCCCTGGTCCATCAACTGGGACCAGACATGCTGAACCGCGTGGCGGCGATCGAAGCCATCGGCCCAGCCACTCCCCAGAACGGCGCGGTCTATCCCAACACCGGATTCGGCACCCAGATGCGGGACCTAGCGCACGTCATCCGCTCAGGTCTCGGTCTTGAAGTCGCCACCGTGGACATCGGCGGCTGGGACACTCATGAAGATCAAGGCGGCGGCGGCACGTTCGCTCAGAACCAAGGGGCGAGATTGGACGACCTGTCGCGCAGCGTCCGAGCCTTCAACGACGATCTCGGTCCTCTGATGAGCAACATCGTTGTGCTGATCTGCACCGAATTCAGCCGAACGGTTCGTCAGAATGCCAGCAATGGAACCGACCACGCCAAAGGCGGCGTCTGGTTCTTGCTCGGCGGAGGCGTCAAAGGCGGCCTCTATCACGGGACAGCCGGATGGGTGCCGTCGCTCCTACCGGCGAACCTCGATCAAGGACGCTACATCGCTCCGACCGTCGAATTCCGCGACATTTTTGCCGACGTGCTGACGAAACATTTTGGCGCGACGACCTCGCAGCTCGCCTCGGTCTTGCCGGGTCATGTTTACCAACCGGTAGGCTTGTTCGGATAGATTCAATGAACGGCTGGCCGGCGTCCTTCAACAGCCTGCTAGAAGGCATCCTTGGCGCATCGAAACCCGGTCCCGCTCGGGCGGCTATCCATGAGGCCCCAATCCCGGTCCGTTGTCCGAAGACTGATGGCCGGCTTGAGCCAAGAGCCTCCGCGGACGGCTTTGATCGCGCCTCGGTCGGGACCCGATGGATCGGTCAGGGGGGCCGACTTGTAATAATTGGGATCGTACCAATCCTGGACCCATTCGGCTGCATTGCCGGCCATGTCGTAGAGACCGGAATCGTTTACGCCTCCGGGAAAGCTCCCGACCGGCAAGGTCAAGATCTCCCCTTTGAGTCCTTTCTCCTTGGCAACTCTCGCGCCTTCTCCATGTACCCAAAATGCGTCCCACTCGGTCGAATTGTCGAAGTCGACGGTGCGGCCTGCCCAATAGCTCGCGCTGTTCGCGAGGGACACATCCCAGTCGTTGCCCCAGGGATAGCGCCGCCCATCCGTGCCCCTTGCAGCCTTTTCCCATTCCGCTTCGGTCGGCAGTCGCTTGCCGGCCCACCGGCAGAAGTCGACGGCATCAAGCCAACTTACGTTGACCACCGGATGGCGTTCGCTGCCGGGCAACGGTTTTCGATCCGCCCAGAGCGTATAGGCCGGATTGGAGTTTTCCGGAGATGGATGGTGGGTGGCCTCCACGAATTCTTCATAATCGGCATTCGTGACTTCAAACCGATCGATGAAAAATCCACCGACATACACACGGCGCTGCGGCTGCTCATCGGGCAGGCTGTGCGTGCCCGGCGACGACCCCATGGCGAATTCCCCGGCCGGTATGAGCACCATGGAGTTTTGAAGCGACCAGCCGTTCGCCGGAAGGAACCACGTGAGAGACGCGAGCAGAATCGAAACGGCGCCGGCGGGAACCCGTTTCACGAACGCGGCTTCGTTAATCCGCAGGCGCGGGCCACCGCATCGCGATAGGTTTGCCAGAGGGCCAAGCATCTGTTGAGGCAATTCAGCACCGCCTGCTGCTGAGGACGAGTGACTGCGTAGTTCAACACCATATTATACGCATCGTGGCGGTGGCCGGCTTCAACCGTTTGGTGCGCGCGAATGAGATCCATCGCGTCGGGAGAAAGACCGTGGTGCTTGACCAATGGATGATCCCGGATGGCCGACTCGATTTCCTCTTCGGATTTCGGCTTCGACGGCTCGGTCAATTCTCTTCGGTCTTTGACGCTGCCTTCGACGAAGATCGTCATCGCGGCGGCTCCCACGACCCATTCCCGAACCCCCGACGTCCGGTCGAGCCACGCCCGGTATCGCTTCGCGGCTGGAAGCAACTCGATCGTCTCGAAGTCCCGCTCGGAAAAGCCGAGCCCTCCCATCATGGTCAAGAAAAGTTCGGGATGCGACTTCCCCATGGACAGGCCGCCGGTGTCTTCTTCATAAATATTCTCCGCCAGCATGCGCCTCACGGCCGGAGGAGGATTCTGCCCGTGGATGCGCGCCAGAAACACGGGAAAATCACGGACGTAGACGGCATATTCTTGTTGGAAATGGCGCTTCAGTTGTTCGACTCCCACGGTGCCGTCCGCGAAAGCCGGCCAAGCCCAATGGTGTTTGCGATCCATGATCTTCAACAGCTCTTCCTGAAATCGGCTCTTGGTCATCGGTCTCATCATGCCGGTTGCCTTCCTCGTGAGCGGCTGATTACAATTCGTTTAGAGGAGCGCTGTCCATGAAGCAGGTGACGGTTCAGAACCCCGAAGAGATTCTCTCGCTGCTCGCCGAGGTGGCTCTTCGCGGATCGGGATTTGTCACGGAATGTCTCCTCGACTACGTGCTCGACGAAGGCTTTACGGAGCCGATCTACTTCAACGCCAGCGGAGAAGACCCGGAAGCGTTCTACAAGGGCCAAGCGCCGGCTTGGGCCCTCTATCAGGTTCGTGAATGGAAGCGCGTGCTGACGATTTCCGGCGGGCCCGGAAAGACACGCCGCGTGCAAATCACGGAAACGCCCTAACTCTCGCCGAGTGTACGGATAGGAAGAGGAAAAAGCAATGAATCGGGGCTTCTCGCAGCCGTCGCACCGCCGAAACCCCGCCACGACGCTCGTCCGTCTTGCCGACATGTACAGCGTGGGAGAGCTCGTGATCCTGCAAAGCCTGCTCGACGGAAGCGGCATTCGTTACGTCGTCCGCCACGCGAACGTGAGCAGCCTGTATCCCGGAGTTCCCGCGCTCACGCCCCAGATGTATGTCGAGGCACGCGACCTGCCACGCGCGGAACATCTGCTGAACCGGCTGAGGCTCGAGGTGCGCGAGGTCTCGGATGAATCTGCGAAGGCTAGTCAGCCTTTCGGTTTCGGGCCGTGAGGATTCGAAGGAGTCTGCTGGGGGAGCCGTTCGCCCGAGCCCTGAAACCACCCGCCGACCAGAATGCCTTCCTCGAAGTAGAGATAGCGGTGCTTCACGACGGCGGCGCTTTCCCAATCTTCAAACACCCATTCCTCCTGCCTGACTCCGTCCTTGGTAAACGTCGTGTTGATGGTCTGCGGCCCTCCCCAGGACTGTAGGACCTGCTCCTTGGACATCCCCACGATCACCCGGTGCTCGGCGATGTGCCGCTGATAGCCAGGATCCCGGAGCTGAGCAATCAAGGGCCACACGATCGTCGCGACCGCAAAGAGGGCGAGGCCGGCATAGATCATCATGCGGACCGGACGTTGACGAATAAATGACGTCGGTTCCGGCTGTTCCAGCGGCGGTTCCATGAGACTGTCCGGGGCGGTCGTGAGCATGAAAGGGAAGCGGATCGTAACAACGGCCGACAGAGGCGTCAAGAGCAGGTGCAGGATCAGTCGGCGTATTGGGGAAGAGGAATTTTCTTTGCCTGAGTTTGTCTAGGAGGGGTCGGCTGCTGCGCGAATTCCTTCGAATAGGGGTTCATGATGGGATCGTGCGTATGCCGCTGCCGGCGCTTGACCAGATCGATGCTCTGCGTTCCGATTTCCAGACGATCCACCGGCGATTTGGTCGTCAGGAGATCCGGCAGCCCCTGCAACGAAAACAATTGATAGGAGAGGGACCAGTCCAATTGATCCTTCTTCGCCTCCTTCACGATAAATCTCGCCTGAGGAGACGGCGCACCCTTGAATAACAAAACCCAGATGTTGGATCGGAAGGCCGGCGCCCCAGGATCCTCCGATGGGTGGAATTCGGGCACGAGCGACGGCACCTGGGAGATCGGCACGGACGGGGAGAATTCAATGTCGACCAACCGGACGTACAGCGTACGGTTCTCGCTCTGATCGTTCGGATCGACCGCGAAGCTGAACGAATAGCGCACGTCGATCCCGTCCCGCTTGAACGTATACACGTCTTCCCCGTTTTCCGGTGAGACCAGCTTGCGAAAATATTTTTCCCAATCCGTGATGGCATAATAGGTAAAGACTCGGAGTGCCGACTTGCGGTCCCGTACGGCCTGGGGCATGCCGAGTTTCTCATGCAACTCCGTCTGCGTCAGGCCCAAAAACCCGTCTTCGAAATACGGTTCGGCCGCGGAGGGGAGGGGAAGGCAGAGTCCAAGACCGAGCATCAGCAGGAGGCACGATCGGGCAACGAGCGCTGGCGTGGGGGGCAGGAGCAAGGGTTCATCTCCGGCTTTCCGCCATGGTATCGGCGGCACCGGTCGATGTCAAGGCGACGTTCGGATGATTGGTTGCCGGTCCGCCGGTGAACCAGTATGATGACGGCATCGCCAACCAACCATCTATACCATTACAGAATAACATGAACCCGCTCGAGCCACTCCTTCGAGAACGCATCGTCATCCTGGATGGTGCGATGGGAACGATGATCCAGCGGTATAAGCTGGATGAACCATCGTTCCGTGGCGAGCGGTTCAAGAATTGGTCGAAGGACCTCAAGGGGCATAACGATCTGCTGAACGTGACGCAGCCCGCCGTGATCGAAGAAATTCATCATCAGTACCTGGAGGCGGGCGCCGACATCATCGAAACGAATACGTTCAACTCACAGGCCG
This sequence comes from Nitrospira sp., assembly GCA_035252115.1. Classification (GTDB taxonomy): domain Bacteria; phylum Nitrospirota; class Nitrospiria; order Nitrospirales; family Nitrospiraceae; genus Nitrospira_C. The sequence continues at coordinate 20,937 of DATFDJ010000189.1, forward strand.
TCTCGCTCGCGGACTATCACATGGAGTCCTTGGGCTACGAACTGTCCAAAGCCGGGGCGGAATGTGCCAGGCGAGCGGTGGCCCGAATCCAAGCGACGCAGCCGGAACGCCAGTGTTTCGTGGCTGGCGCCATAGGCCCGACTACCAAGACGTCGTCCATCTCAACCGATGTCAACAACCCGGCCGCCCGCGGCGCTACCTACGACGAACTCGTACGCGCGTATCGTGACCAGGTCCGCGGCCTGCTGGATGGGGGCGCCGATCTCCTGCTCGTTGAAACAATTTTCGATACGCTCAACGCCAAGGCGGCGTTCTTCGCGATCCAAGAACTCTTCGCATCCGGCGGCCGATCCGTGCCGATTATGGCGTCCGTGACGTTCATCCAGGCCGGCAGCAACCGCGGGGTCACAGGCCAGACGGTCGAAGCGTTCTGGAATTCGATTTCGCACGTTCCCTTGTTGAGCGTCGGGATGAATTGCGCGTTAGGGCCGAAAGAAATGAGGCCCTTGATCGAGGAACTGTCGCAGATCGCTCCGATCTATGTGAGCGCGCATCCCAACGCCGGATTGCCGAATCCGCTCCTGCCCACCGGGTTTCCTGAAACCCCGGAGAGCCTGGCGCCGCAACTGCGCGAGTGGGCGCAAAACGGCTGGCTCAATATCGTTGGCGGCTGCTGCGGCACGACCCCGGCCCATATCAAATTGATTGCCGAAGCGGTCCACGGCATCGAACCGAGGAGGATTCCGACCGCCAAGCCCTACACGCGTTTGAGCGGCCTCGAAGCCGTCACCATTCGCCCGGAATCGAACTTCGTCAATATCGGGGAACGCACGAATGTCACCGGCTCGCCGGCCTTTTCGAAACTGATTCTGGCCGGCGATTACGAAGCGGCATTGGCCGTGGCCCGGCAACAGGTCGAGGGGGGAGCCCAAATCATCGACGTGAACATGGATGAGGGGATGCTCGATTCCAAAGCGGCGATGGAAAAGTTTCTTCGGCTGATCGCATCCGAGCCGGATATCGCGCGCGTGCCGATCATGGTCGACAGCTCGAAATGGGAGGTGCTGGAGGCCGGCCTGAAGAACATTCAAGGCAAGGCCGTCGTCAACAGCATCAGCTTGAAAGAAGGGGAGGCGAAATTCATCGAGCAGGCGCGACTGGTCCGCCGGTACGGAGCCGCCGTGGTCGTCATGGCGTTCGACGAAAAGGGCCAGGCGGATACGTTAGAACGGAAGCAGGAGATCTGTGCGCGTTCGTACAGGATCCTCACGGAGCAGGTGGGCTTCCCACCGCAGGATATCATCTTCGACCCCAACATTCTGACGGTCGCGACCGGCATGGAAGAACACAATGACTATGCCGTGAACTTTATCAAGGCCACGCGCTGGATCAAGCAGCATCTTCCCTTGGCGAAAGTCAGCGGCGGGATCAGCAACATTTCCTTCTCGTTCCGCGGCAACAACGTGGTGAGAGAGGCGATGCACGCGGCCTTTCTCTATCACGCGATCCAAGCCGGGCTGGACATGGGCATCGTGAACGCCGGGCAACTCGCGGTATACGAAGAGATTCCCAAAGACCTGCTCGAACTCGTGGAGGATGTGCTGCTGAATCGCCGGCCCGATGCGACCGAGCGTCTGGTGGCATTCGCGGACACCGTCAAACAAAAGGGAAAAGCGGCGACGAAGGACGACGAATGGCGAAAGGGGACGGTGGAAGAGCGATTGACCCACGCGCTCGTGAAAGGCATTACGGATTATATCGACCACGATACGGAAGAAGCGCGCCAGAAGTATCCCAAACCTTTGGCGGTGATCGAAGGGCCGCTGATGGCCGGCATGAACGTCGTCGGCGATTTGTTCGGGTCGGGAAAGATGTTCCTTCCGCAGGTGGTGAAGAGCGCCCGCGTGATGAAGAAAGCGGTCGCGTATCTCATGCCCTTCATGGAGGAAGAGAAACAGCGGTTGGGCGGCTTCCAATCGCAGGGGAGAGTCCTGCTCGCGACCGTCAAGGGCGATGTCCACGATATCGGCAAGAATATCGTCGGGGTCGTGCTGGGATGCAACAACTACAACGTCATCGATCTCGGCGTCATGGTGCCCTGCGAGAAAATCCTCTCAACGGCGAGGGAGCGCAAGGTCGATATCATCGGTCTGAGCGGGCTGATCACTCCGTCGCTCGATGAAATGGTCCACGTGGCCAAAGAGATGACGCGGGAAGGGTTCGAGGTTCCGCTTCTCATCGGGGGCGCCACCACCAGCAAGGCGCACACGGCCGTCAAGATCGCGCCCTCGTACGAGCCGGCCGTGGTCCATGTGCTGGATGCATCCCGGGCCGTCGGCGTGGTGGGCAATCTCAGAAACGAGGTTCAGAAACCGCTTTTCGTCAAACAGATCAGCGAGGACTATGCGCGGATGCGCCAAGCCCATCACGACCGAGGCGCCAAGCCGTTGCTGTCCATCGCGACTGCTCGAGCCAGGCGGTTGGCTTCCGACTGGGCGACGTTGGACATTCCGGTCCCGTCCTTTCTCGGCGTGCGCACGATCGACCCGCAGCCGTTGGCCGATCTGTTGCCGTACATCGATTGGTCGCCGTTCTTCCACACCTGGGAATTGAAGGGACGCTATCCGGCGATTTTCGAGGATGCCACGATCGGAGTCAGAGCGAAGGAATTGTACGAGGACGCGCGGCGTCTGCTCGACGAAATCGTCCGCGACAGCCTGCTCACCGCCAAAGGAGTCTACGGCTTGTTTGCCGCCTCTACCGTCGGGGACGACATCGAACTGTACGAGACGGTCGAGCGCACGACGGTGCTGGTGACGATTCATACATTGCGACAGCAGTCGGAGAAGCCGGCAGGGCAGCCGAATCTGGCCCTGGCGGACTATGTCGCTCCGAAAGATTCAGGCAGACGCGATCATGTCGGGGCATTCGCCGTCACGGCCGGCATCGGTTTGGATGAGCTCTGCCGGCGCTTTGACCGTGACCATGACGATTACAATTCCATCATGGCCAAGGCCCTGGCCGACCGGTTGGCCGAAGCGTTCGCCGAATACCTGCACAAGGTCGTGCGAACCGAATGGACCTACGGCAGGAGTGAACGATTGACCCATGAAGAATTGATTCGCGAGCGCTACCGGGGAATCCGTCCCGCGCCGGGCTATCCCGCCTGTCCGGACCACACGGAAAAGCGCCCGCTGTTCGATCTATTGGACGTCGAGAAGCGTACGGGAATCACGCTGACCGAAAGCTTTGCCATGCTGCCGGCCGCCGCCGTGAGCGGATGGTATTTCGCTCATCCCGAGGCCAAGTATTTTGCCGTGGGGAAAATCGGACAGGACCAAGTTGAAGACTACGCCCGCCGCAAAAACATGGACCGGCGCGTGATCGAGCGGTGGCTCTCGCCAAACCTGAACTACGAACCGGGGTGAGGAGGAATTCCGTCAGGAGACTTCGGCCAAGGCCGGCTGGCGGGCAGGCTTGCCGACAGCCGCCGTCAAGGCGGACTTGATGCGGCAATACCGTTCTTCAGCCCACCGATTGAACTCCTCGGAATCGGAGAAAACCAGATCCCAGGCCTTCGGTGCATCCAACATCAGCAATTGATGGGACTCACTACCTCCGGGAAAATACACGACCAGAACCGCCGATTTGCCGGTCAAACTGATGTCGGTGAACACATGGAGCATGGCTCCGGTCGACAGCGTCGCCTCGCGCGACGCCGCGTCGGCCAACGGGTGATAGAGTCGCTGCAAGAATTGCGCGGTCACTTCGAAGGCATTGCTGGTGCCCAATAGCTTCGGATTGGGCTTTTCCCCGAAAAGATTTTCCGTCAGATACGTGGCCGCTTCCCACGTTGGCATGGCCCCGGCGCTCACCAGCGCTTCGCACAGATAGGCGATCCAATTTCTCGACGTTCCGCGTCTCTTAACCGGCACGCTCTTCTTGGGCATGGAAGCCGATCCTTTCGATTTCGAATGAGACTTCATTGGAGCGCGAAGTCGGTGTGGAAGAAACCGTCCTGCTGCGATGACTGGAGTATATCGGCGAGAAAAAAAGGGGTCAACGAAATGGAGAAAAATGGAAGGAACGTCGCGTGCGTTTACACCTGCTAGGGTTCGCGGACGAAGCCAAGGGGAGGCTTATCCGCATACTGTTCTTGTATGCGTTTGATGTCGGCGAGCGAGGCGAGGAAGACGTCGAGGAGCTCCGGATCGAAATGTTCACCGCGGTGTTTGCTCATGAGGTCGACCGCGTGCTCAAACGCGAAAGCGGGCTTGTAGACGCGCGCCGTCGTGAGCGCATCGAAAGCGTCCGCGATCGCGGCGATGCGTCCTTCGACGGGAATCGCTTCTCCCTTGAGCTGACGCGGATAGCCGCTGCCGTTCCACCGTTCGTGGTGCGTCAACGCGATCGTCGCGGCGACGTTGAGAATTTCCGCGTCGGAGCCGGCCAGGATCCGATAGCCGATCTCCGCATGCTGCGCGATCACGTTGAATTCGTCCTGCGTAAATTTTCCCGGCTTCAACAGCACATGATCCGGCGTGCCGATCTTACCGATGTCGTGCATCGGACTGGCGGTGCGGATCAGATCGCAGCGCTCGCTGGAAAGACCGTACCGGCGGGCGAGCAGCTCGCAATAGTGGCTCATGCGTTGAATGTGCTGCGCCGTGGCGCTGTCTCGGTATTCGGCGGCGATCGCCAGCCGCTGGATCGTTTCTTCGCGCGACAGCCGCAGTTCCTTCTCGCTCCGTTCCAGCCATTCCAACGCCTGCTGCAGCGCCATGGTCCTGGTCCGAACGATGTCCTCGAGATTGTCCCGTTGGATTTTATTTTCGATTTCCAGCCGGCGTCGCCGGATGGCGTTCGTCACATTGATCAGCACTTCGTTGGACTCGAACGGTTTGACCACATAGCCGAAGGCGCCCATATCGAGCGCGGCGTTGGCCAACACCGCGCTGTCCAGGCCCGTCACCATAATGGCGGCGGTGTGAGGATACTGAGAGAAGATATTGCGCACGAGATCCATTCCCGATTCCCCGGGCATGTTGACGTCACAGAGAATCAGCGCGAACGCCTGCTCATCCAGGCGCTGCCGAGCTTCTTTGGCATCCGCCGCAAGCAACGCCTCATAGCCATGGGATTGAAGCATGTAACCCAACAGACGCCTGATGGGCTCTTCATCGTCGACGATCAAAATGCGTTTGAGATCGAGAAGCGTCTGCTGACCGGGTTTGTCCAGGAGTAGTGTCATACGAATCGATGACCTTCGTTCGTTGTATGGAAGCGAGGACGCGACATTGAAACCATGGGCCTCGTTCGCCGGTGCATGGTCATGTAAAAGCACTGTAATATTGGCTGCACCTTTTGTGCCACTAATTTCAGGATTCCGACGACGTTCCATTGTCCCGCGCGTGTTGAACCTGGATGACGTTCTCCCTTCGGATTCGCGGTCATTTTGGTTTCCTGAATATTCAATTTGGACAACGTCGCGCGGAGTCGCGTCGCGAAACACCGGTACGGAATTTCGTCGCGCATAAGCAGTTTTGTACACCGCATCAGAAAATTTCTCTCCGAGTACAAGCACCGACAACGCGTTGAATCGCCGTGGTCGTTCATTGCGCTTTCACAGGCCCTTCACTATAATGCGCGCTGCATCGGCACAGGAGAACATGGATGTCATGAACGGTTCGAGCGGAATGGTCCGCGCCGACGGACGCCGGAAAGACCAGATCCGTCCCGTCAAAGTCACCCGCAACTTCATCAAGCACGCCGAAGGGTCCGTTCTCATCGAAATGGGCGACACCAAAGTGATTTGCACGGCTTCGGTCGAGGAAAAAGTCCCTCCATTCCTGAAGGGAAAAGGAACCGGATGGGTCACGGCGGAATATTCAATGCTTCCGCGATCGACTCATGAGCGAAGCCCCAGGGAGTCGGTTAAGGGTAAACAGGGTGGCCGTACGTTGGAGATACAACGTCTTGTCGGCCGCGCATTGAGAGCCGTGACCGGGATGGATCAACTGGGCGAGCGGTCCATTTGGATCGACTGCGACGTCATCCAAGCCGACGGGGGCACACGAACCGCCGCCATTACCGGGTCCTTCATCGCATTGGCCGATGCCTTGACGGCGTTGAAAACCCGCGGCCTGATCAAGAAGCGTCCCTTGAGCGACTACTTGGCGGCAGTCAGTGTCGGAAAGGTCGGAGGGGAAATCATGGTCGACTTGGCTTATACGGAAGACTCGATGGCCGACGTCGACATGAATCTCGTCATGACAGGACGCGGACAATTCGTCGAAATCCAAGGCACGGCGGAGCGCACTCCGTTCGCCAAGCAAGACATGGACGGTTTTTTAGCGCAAGGATGGTCGGCCATCCAAACCTTGACCGCCCTGCAACGCGACCTAATCGGTTCGCTGGATTGATCTCGCGGAACAGCGGAACAGATGATACGCGAATTGGTCCTTGCCACTCGCAATCGGGACAAGGGAGCGGAATTGAGCGCCTTATTGGAGGACTTGGGAATCAGCATTAAGACCCTGGATGAATTTCCCAACGCCCCGGATGTGGCGGAGGACGGGGAAACCTGTGAAGCCAATGCCGTGAAGAAGGCTCGAGCCATCGCCGAGTACACCCGACTTCCCGCTGCGGCGGACGACACGGGGTTGGAGGTGGATGCACTCGGTGGTCGACCGGGGGTCTATGCGGCCCGCTATGCGGGCGAGCATGTGACATACGAGGATAATTGGCGTAAGTTATTGAGGGAGTTGTCCGGCGTTCCGCCCGAACGGAGGACGGCGAGGTTCCTTACCGTCGCGGCTGTAGCCATACCGGGCGGCGGAGTACAGACTGCCACCGGCGTGCTCGAAGGACGCATCACGGAACACCCGGCCGGAAATCGTGGCTTCGGATACGATCCGGTGTTTTTGGTGCCCGAGACTGGGAAGACGCTGGCGGAGCTTTCGCCCGAGGAAAAGAATCGAATCAGTCACCGCGCGAAAGCGTTTGCACAAGTCCGAAAGATGCTTGCCATTCAAAGATGCTTGCCATTCAAAGGATGAATGTTGAACGATGAATGGGTCAGCTAAATCGGTTCATTAACATTCAACATTGAGCATTCAACACTGTCTTGATCTTCGGGGCGTAGCGCAGCCCGGTAGCGCGCCTGCTTTGGGAGCAGGATGTCGGAGGTTCAAATCCTCTCGCCCCGACCATACCCGCAGTGGCGCGTGACAGGTGATGATGAGTAAGAGTGGCTCGCATCTTCTCTGGACTGCGCTAGTCACCAGTCACTGATCGCCACTTCGTTGATAGCGCCCGTAGCTCAGTTGGATAGAGCATCAGCCTTCTAAGCTGAGGGTCGCTGGTTCGATTCCAGCCGGGCGCACCAAACCAAGCTTGCTCGTGCCGCTGCCTCATCGGCGTAAGCCCTCTGTTATTGACGGCAGCGGAGAAAACACCTCCAGTGATGTTTGTTGATTCGTGTGAGCCGCCGGCTCATCAGGCGCAGCCTCCTTGATTGTCGCCGGCGGGTAAACACCTTCAGTCATCGAGACGTAATTCTCGCTCGTACCGCTGCCCCGTCGGCGCGAGCCATTTTTTATCGACGGCGGCGGAAAAACACTTCCAGTAATTTTGTTGTTCGTGTGGGCCGCCGGCTCTCCCTTTGCCTGAATGATGTGGAGGATCTGAACTCCCTTGTGGAAAGCTCTCACAGAAAGATTCGAACGCTGCAGCTTCAATGTGGAGAAGATCGAACACAAGCTCGAGGAGTTGCTGTCCTGGTTCTTCCAAGCCATGGGACCCACGATGGCGGCACTGTACTGTGCGGCTTGGTCCGGACTTTCTGATGAAAGTGATCGACTCGGGCTCGCAGCGCTGGAAGCCGTCTCACTTTCAGTTGATGAAAAAGCGGCCTCATCGGCTTCGCATGGGTTGATGCACCTTGTCTCGCACCTGGCCACCGTTGCGCGAAAAGCGCAGGAGTAGATGGCGCCTCACGCCGTGAAGCGCTGAGCCTCATTGGGAAGCCTCCGGCTTCCTGCGCTTCCCGATCCCCCTCTTCAATGTTCGTACAGCGGCGCGACCTGAGAGGGAACGCGAAGCGGTTTGGTCCGATGCTCCGCGTCGTGATCGATGGTCTTGAGCGCTTCCAATTGGGCCGTTAATTCCGCAATGCGTCGGTCCCGTTCCTTCAGTTGGCGTTGAACCGTCCGGAGAGTTCCGGCCTCGCGTGGTTTGGGCTCCACCGTCCCCGGCACGCCTTGGAGATCTCGAGTTTGGATATTGTTCAGCGTCCGACGAATGGACTCGCGGACGAGCTGAGCGAGGAGCACCATACTGGGATGCGACAATCCGTTTTGCTCCGTGTCCAGCACGTGAAGCCACAAGGCGCTCGACTCGCCAATGGAAGAGGTCGGAAGCTTACTGGCCAGTGGCTCGAGCAACGTGCGCGCGGTCTGCTGACTCTCAAATAACGCCACCAAACCCTTGGTGTAGGTGATCTCATCACAGGTCGCTTCCGTACACGACAGGCTCACTTTGTCGAGTTCCTGAGCCCAGCCCACGAATTCCGCGCGATCCGAGTCCGTCAGCGCAAACACGGGGCGCGAAGCGGAGGGCGCTTCCTGATGGAGGGTCGTACACCCGCTCACGGTGACGAGGACAAGGACGGTTAGATACCACCCGTGTTTCTGGTGCAGCCCCGTTCGCATGTCAATATGTCCCCGATTCAGTGTCTCTCCTGAAAAAGGTAGCACAGCCTGCTCGGATGTCCATGTACTCCGATTGGGATCCCTCGGACCATGGTTAGTCCGATGTCCACGACCAACGCGAGTTCCCCAGCCGCTTCCACCGTTCCTTCGCTTCACTGTGGGGAAGATCAGATTGAACACTCAGGGCATAGCCGTTCTTGCCGCGTTCCTTAGCTCTGTACATGGCACAGTCCGCATCGCGGATCAAATCCTCCGGGCACTCGTGCAAGTTACTGCTCAGGGCGATGCCGATACTCACGCCGATGTGAACGATTCACCGATCGGCAACGGCAGGTTGATCTTGGCAATGATGCGTTCGGCCATCCGCACGGCATCCGCCGAACTCTGGATGCCGCTTAACAAGATGGTAAATTCATCCCCACCATACCGGGCCACGACATCCCCTTTTCCAGAGGACCATCCCTCCATGGGCGGCAAAGAGGATGACGAACATGGCTTGAAGGAGGCTGAGATAGGCCCGGAACGTTGTGGGTTTCCGAAACCGATAGCTTCGGAGTGCGCGCAGGGTGGCCGTATCGCTATACATTCGCCGTCTCCCTGCGACAAGCCTAGCAAGATAGGCGCGTGACAGCCTCTTCAGAAAGTAGGATGGACGACTCTCAAAAGAAGGGGGGACAGTCATTACTACCTTATCGACTCGCGTCTCCATAAACCTGAAACCTAAGGGGAATCCAACACTTCGCGAGTGCTACGAGGAGGCATTTCCGCGCTTATCAGCGGTGATCTGGGCACGCCTCCGTCTGCCGATGGACCTATCGCTTAGGTACATCAGCTATGGCTAATCAGCACTTGGAGTAGATCGCTTCGCTCCGTACATTCACGGGCATCATGGCGAGCCGTTACATCCATCCATGCATCAAGGAGTCACGATGGACGAGGCATTCCCTGATCAGGTGTGGGTCATCGTCGAGGTGACGGACGAACGGTACCGCTTTACCGTTTCCGAGCAGGACCCCAGTGCACCTCACAGGTCCGGACCTTCCGGCAGGCCGACCCGTCTGGATATCATCTGCGGGAGTGAAGAGACCCTGTTCGATGCGCTCAACTCCCTCGGCTTTCTTCCTCCTCCCGCCAGCTACTTTCACCTCACGGCTGAAGAGAGAACGCAAGGTAAAACCACGGTCGTCAGACCAATTCCGCCACGTGCCACATCTTGATCGCACGAAGATAGAGGGGATTACCCAGTCGGATGCCGTAAGCATTGCGAGTTGGCGTACTTTACTCAGAATCTGCCTGGTTCAAGAAGCGCGCGTAGCCGTTCCCGCCCGGCCGCTCCAATCGTGAGAAATTCCAGACCGAATCGAGAAGCTTCGATCCATCGAACGATCGCTTCTTTAATCAGAAGCGGCTGATGATCATCGGGGAGAAACACGGACAGCGTGAACACCGAACCCAGTGTCACGACCACTGGCGACATGACTTGGCAGCCCAGACATGGAAATGTCCAATAGGGTGCCTTCGCCCTCAGGCTCACCTCGGTGGGAGAAACAAATGCGGCACGATAATTCAAGCCGGCGACCACGAAGGTTAGCGATAGTACCCTCCTTCGACGTAGAGACCAAGCTACGTCTTACCGCCTTGATGAGCACGAGAATGTTTTCAGATGCCAGTTCTGCCCACCTGGGTCGCTAAAGGTATTTTTGGTAGCCCGACTCAGCATCGCATCGGCGCCGTGTTGGGCTAGAAAACTTGCCAGCAGCTGCTGGTGTGACGCATCCATCTTGATGAACTCCACTCCAAAAAGCGTCCCCTTGGTCCATCGCACCACGCCGAGCGACACGGACAAGGGCGATTTCACTCCTGGTAGAAACAGTTTGAGCTGCACGGACTCCTCTTTCTGAACGGCCATGGGACTCTGGATCAGACAGCCAGGAATCGTGATATCCCGCAATCGTCCTTCTCCGACCTTGGAACCAACAGTAAAAATGACGGACGGCATCCCAAACGATTCAAGTTTGAGGCGATCCTTATAGCGGGGCTTCATAGGGTCCTCCTTCGCGAGGGGGCAACAGCGTCGCGTTCGGCTTGTCTTTCAAGGATTCTCTCACTTCAAACAGGTATCCGCAGGTGGTACAGATATAGGCCCCCGTGATCATCCCGGCAAAGGACCGTTCCTGGCTCAGCTCCGGATGCAAACAATCGGGTTTCCCATTGGCCTTCCAGGTCTCACGGAGCATCCAGCCTTGAGTGTCCTTCATGGGCGTGACCTCGGGGACCTCATGATGACATCCGACGATACTCGGCCCACCGCTTCCACCGGCTGCTGTATCGACAATTCGTGAACGAACACCGCCAGCATCTGGCGTAACTCCTCCAGTAGGTCCAGCAGCCTCACTTCCACATCGGCACGACTAGCCATATCTCATCGATCCTGTGGTGCGACTCTGTTGCAACCTGGAGCTCGCGGTTGGTCCGTATCACAGGAACGACGCCACACCGCGATCTGAACGCTACCAGCTGCTTCATCCAAAGGCAGCCCAAAGCCATCAGAATGGGCCTCGTTGAATGGATTTGCGCACGTCGAATACACCATGCTGACCGTCCTTCGTGACAGGTCGAGACACGTATCCATGGAATCCATGGAATCGAAAATAGCACCTAGATGTTCCGCCGCAAGACCACAAAGAGGTACTACGAAAGAGGTAGCCGACTCGTGCCGCCGGCTCATCAGGCGCAGCCTCCTTGATTGTCGCCGGCGGAGACACACCTTCAGTAATTGTTTTCTTCTGTGTGGGCCGGCGGCTCATCCGGCGGAGCCGCTCTTCCTTGCGCCGCCGGAGAAGACCTCCAGTGCTCCGAACATTAATTTGCTCGTGCCGCCGGCTCACCAGGCGACGCCTCTCTTCAATATGGCCCGCGGAGAGAGACACCTCGGTGTGATTCTGCATGTCCGCAGAAAACCTCTTCGGAAAGATCGTGATCGGTGTGTACCGGTGCGCTCCGCTGGATTTTAGACCGCCGGTTCTTCTATAGTTTTTCTGGTAGACTCGACAATCACCATTACCGTACGAGTGCTCATGCGCACTTTCATCCGTCGTTTTCGTCTCTTGATCGTAGCCTGTTTGCTTCTCCTGGGCTATGCGCTCGCGGGCTTTCTTCTCATCCCCTACATCATCAAATCGTACGTCTTCCCCAAAATTGCCGAACAACTGAAGCATCCCGTCTTGGTCCGGGAAGTTCACCTGAACCCTTTCTTGCTCTCGCTGCAATTGACCGGCTTTGAGATACGCGAGCCGGATCAGTCGCCGCTGATCGGCTTTGAAGAATTTTTCGTCGATTTCGAGACAATCTCGCTGATCCGACAAGCATACGTGTTCGATACCATACGGCTCACTATGCCCTTCGTCTCGGTTAAGGTGGCGCAGGACGGTCGTGTCAATCTCGTCGGCCTGATTCCGCCTGCGGAGCCTGGTCAGGCTGAAGAGCCTCCGAAGACTGCGGGCAAGTCGGAGATTCCCGCCGTGGAAATCGGCCATCTCGAAATTAGCAAAGGGATCGTCGAATTTCGCGACGACTCAAAGCCTCGTCCATTTACAATGGACATTGTGCCGATCGGCATCGTGCTGCAAGATTTCCACACGAGGCCGGGAGGAGAAAACAAGTACGCCTTCACGGCGGAGTTGGAAAAGGGTGAATCCCTGGAATGGGAAGGCACGGTCTCCATCGATCCGATCCGTTCCGACGGTAAGCTGCGGTTGGCTGGGATCAGATTGCCGTCGCTGTGGGAATATGCCCGGTATCAGTTCCGTTTCGATATCACCAGCGGGACGCTCGGCGCCGAAGGACGGTACCATTTCGACACGACGACGGCGCCGCCCCGCGTGACTATTGCCGACGCGTCCGTAAAGCTCCAGAACGTGGCCGTGACCGAACAGGGCTTCTTGGATCCGGTCATCTCGCTTCCGCTCTCCTCGGTCGAAGATATTCAGGCGGACATGACGGAGCGCACGGTCACCATATCCGCATTCAAGATGGTTGACGCCGTATGGAATGCCTGGCTGAACCAGGACGGCACCGTCAATTATCAAACGCTGTTCGCCCCGGTCGAACCGCCGGTCCAATCTTCGACGACGAGTCAACCGGCACCTCAGTCCTCTGATGCCTCCAAAGAAAAACCTTGGACCGTCTTGATTAAACAAGTCGCGTTGGATAACCACGCAGTCCACTTCGAGGACCGCACGCTGAACACGCCGGCGCGCACGGACATTACCAACCTCACGGTTCGGACAAAAGACGTTCCGATACCGATTCACGGCACCGTCCCTCTGGCCGTCGGCATGATGCTCAATGGATCAGGCCAGGTGAGGATTGACGGAGAGGTCTCGCTGAAACCCATCGATACCGACATCTCCGTGAGTCTAAAAAACATCGCGATTCAGCCGTATCAGCCTTATCTGGATCGGTTCAGCACGGTGGTGGTCGAGTCCGGCGCGATCGACGTGGACGGTCGGCTCCATCTATCGCTCGAACATCCCAAGAGTCCGCTGCTGACCTACGAGGGAAATTTCGGAATCAAGTCGCTCGGCCTCGCGGATGGAGAAGGGACGCAGGTGGCATCGTGGAAACAGCTTCAGTTGCAGCGCATCGCCTTATCGCTGGATCCGACGGCGATCACCATCGATGAAGTGGCACTGGATCAGCCCTCGATCCAAGCCGTCATTAAATCGGACGGGCGGTTGAACCTCTCACAGCTTGCTTCGAAGACGGGCGCCGCGGACACAGCTTCACCGGCAAAGCAGGCCGGCCAGCCCAAGAAAGCCCCGCCGCCGCCAGTCGCGATCAAGACGGTGAAGATCTTGAAGGGATCGGCCATGTTCCGGGATGAATCCATCCAGCCGACAGTACGAACAGGCATTCAGGATCTCACCGGCACGATAAAAGGATTGTCTTCAAAACAAATGGCGAAGGCGGACGTCGCACTCTCTGCGAAAGTGGACAAGGTGGCTCCGCTCAAAATCTCCGGAGCCATCAACCCGCTTGCCGAGAATGCGTTTACCGATCTATCGATTTCCTTCGAGAACGTGGACTTGACGGCCGCCACTCCGTACAGCGGGAAGTACGTCGGCTACCCCATCCGGAAAGGTAAACTGTTCCTGGATCTGGCTTATAAGGTTTCCCAGAAACAACTGGAAGCGGAGAATAAGGTCAAGGTCGACCAATTGACTTTCGGTGAAAAGACCGACAGCCCGGATGCCACCTCATTGCCGGTACCTTTGGCTATTGCATTGCTCAAAGACCGCAAAGGTCTAATCGACATCGATTTGCCTATTCGCGGGGATCTCAACGATCCCGACTTCAAGTACGGGAAAGTCGTCATCTCGACATTGCTGAATCTCCTCACCAAAATGGTCGCCTCACCCTTCGCCCTCATGGGAAAGCTCGTCCCAGGGGGCGATTCAGACGATCTTCAGTTCATCGAATTCCCAGCCGGGTCATCCACGTTGCCGCCGGACGAGGGAAAGAAAGCTGAAACGTTGGTCAAGGGGCTCGAGGAGCGCCCGGGGCTCCGCCTCGACGTGACTGGGGCGGCCGATCCTCGGCGCGACGCCGAAGCGCTCAAGCGTCGGAAGCTGGCAGAGCAGATACGAGCCAAGTCCGGTCGTGCGCAATCTTTCCCGGCAACCCCGCTGACCCCAGATGAAGAGCAACGCGTGGTCAAGGAACTCTACGACGAATACAAACGGATGAACGGGACGGACACCCGAGCCGAGTCACCCCAGGGCCGCCAAAGTGTGCCGACCGTCGATGACATGAAACGGGAGCTCGTGGCCGCGATGCCGAGCGATGAGGAGCAACTGCGCACGTTGGCACGAGACCGTGCGGAAGCCATTCGAAGCGCCTTAACAGGGGATGGGAAACTGCCCGAAGAGCGGGTCTATCTCGTCGAAGCGGATCTTTCCACCTCCGATCACGACATGGTCCGCAGCAAGTTGAATATCACGGCCGGCCCATGATGCGGTGAAGCAGAGCGCTATGTCTTGGTGTACCGCATTCTCGTACCGTGCAGGAGGGACAATTCGATCTCGCCAGGAGCCAGTTCGGCCGGAAAGAGGACGCCCGAAACCTTACAGGCATTGATGCTGGCTCCTTCGAGATTCGTGCGGCTCAGATTCAGCCCTCGCAGATCCGATTGACGGAAGTAGCAATCTCTCAAGTCCAACCCTTCCGCATTCAGTCCGCGGAGATCGAGCCCCCGTAAATCGCAACCGCGCAAGTCAGACGTGTCGCCCGACGCCTTCTTGGCGTTGAATTCTTTGATGCACCCTTCCCGAAGCAACTGGTACATCGGGTCGATCGGTATCCGTAATCGAGGACGGGCCGAGCTCGTATCCATGGAGGCTCCCATCTTGCAAAGGCCTCATCCTTTTCGGACATTGCCGCCGAAATCTTAAGCCGTGGCTGCCTCGTGCAGTGCCCTCTTGCAGTGCCCCTCGTCGGCACAGTATCGTAACGGGAACGTGAATCCGACGACCCTATTTGACTCGTCCATCATA
>DATFDJ010000190.1:0-5603 GCA_035252115.1 Nitrospira sp.
CGTCTAGTGACAGGCTGGCCTCAATTATGGTAAGTCTGCTATCCGTTCCGTGCTCTCCTGAAGTCCCCATCGTCTAGCCTGGCCTAGGACGCCGGCCTTTCAAGCCGGCAACACGGGTTCGAATCCCGTTGGGGACACCACACAAGGGGTGACGAGCTGATCGGGAAGCAGTTTCAATAGCGACCCTTGCCCCGTCACTTTGTATCCCGGCTTTCCGTCTTCAGATAATTGTGCGAACACTAGCGGACGGTCTAAGAGCCTGCGCAAAACCTGTCGGGCTTGCGGCTTGTGACGCGATAGCAGAGTCTTTGAGTCTAAGACCCTTTGGTGAAGTTCCCGCTTTATCCTAGCCTCATCGATTTCGGTAAGATTCTTGCCCTTTACTATTGTTTCAAGTTCAAGAACTAATCGTCCTTTCTGATTTTCCTCTTCCTTTAACTGAACGAGGAGGGGAGTCATATTTTCTCCGCGGGCAATCGCCTGCGCTAGGTTCTTTTCATGAGCTTCAATAAGCGAGAGTTCACGCTCAATAGCCTGACGCCGGGTCAATCCATCTTGCTGCCCCGACCGTAGTCGGCGAAGAGCCTCCGCGATCGCAGCCTCAATGACTCGCTCGTCCAGAACATCACTTAGCGCTTGGAGCAGGACATGATCGAGCTTATCCATGTCGACTCTTACGCTGTTCTGGCAGACTGCTGACCCCCGCTTGCGGTTATAGGCACAACCATATGTCCCTCCTTTACCGCGCTTATAATCACGACTTAACGCGTCGATAGGTCCTCCACAGAGTCCGCACCGGGCCAGTCCGCTCAGTAAGTAGGGGGATTCAAAGTCGCGCATCCGAGGACGCCCGAAGAGCTTGCCGTTGTTCGTACGCAAGAAAACCTCTTTTGCGCGCTTTAATCGCGCATGGGTGCGGCTCCACAATTCGTCACTTACAATCTGCAACTCAGCGGCGGATACCCGGATAAGCTGATCGGCAGCTCGTTGTCTGCGAACTTTCGTTCCGCCTCGCTCCACCTTCTGCAGCTCATTCCAGACAATTTCACCTCGGTATAGCGGCCGATACAGCATTTCCCTAATCGCTGACGGAGCCCACCCGTTGGCATGCCGAGGTGCGGCGACACCTTCTCCGTTGAGCGTCTTAGCAATTTTCGTCAGGCCCATTTCTTTGTCAGCGTACAACATAAAAATTCGCCGTACGATCGCAGCCTGTTCTTCATTGATCACCCTGACCACGTGCAGTCGATGTCCTTCCGATGACGTTACCGCCTTGTTGTCGTATCCATAGACCTTCCCACCTGTCACATGGCCATTTCGCGCCTTGCGCAACAATGCGTCGTAGGTACGCTGCCTTGCGCGCTCTCGTTCTACCTCCGCGGCAAAATTGGTAAGCGAGAGCATGACTTTTTCCATCGCACTGTCCAATGTTCGCTCTCGATCTTCCAAATAAAAAAACAAGCGGACGCCGGAATCGATAATCTGTTTCAGTGCATAAGCTGTTTCGATTTGCTCTCTTCCTAGGCGAGATTCCTCTGACATGATTAAGATATTGAACGTTGGCCTTGGCTTGAGGGCATTCATCAGTCGTAAAAAGCCAGGCCGTTTAACAAACTCAGCACCTGAGATTCCGTCATCCACGAATACGAACTTCTCTTCGACGTTCCATCCTTTGCGTAGCGCATAGGCCTTCGCATGAGCGATTTGTCTCGCGACCGACTTCTCTTCTTCGCTGACTCCTGATTGATCCGTGGATTTCCTGGCGTAGATTGCGGCGATCACAGTGGCCTCACAGTAGTAAGTAGGGCATAGCACTATTGATTGCCGCACTCATTACCGCAATCGCTCGGCATGGTCAAAGGTAATTTTTGGTCGGATCCCGGACGGGAACTAACCATAACCTCTCTAGGCTGCTGAAAATCCAGGACAAGTATCTCAGCAAGGAGTGAAACAATTTCGGAGCGGAGCGGTTCATCGATTTTCAAATTCTTGTTAACCGCAATGCGCCTGTTTTTGCTTCGCAAAATTCTACCCCAACAACTTCGCACTGGAAACGACCGGGGGAGTCTTCCGACACCCCCGTACCCCCAGGACGCGCCCGCGTTCCGCCGGCGTCTATCCATTCAGCCCGATAGGGAGGCGGACCGTCGCTGAAGAGCAGCGGCTTAGGCCTTTCCGGTCGCATTCAAGTGGAGTTTCTCGTGCAGGCCTGTCCGCTGCGAAAGCGCCGTTGTCCGCATCCTCCTCTTTGTGTGGCCCACCCCCACGATGGACGAGGGGTGAGGCCACATAGGAGGAATTCAGATGGAAAACAATCAACATCTCGGCAGAGCCAAGTCGAAACCGCTGCGTCAGTCGCACGCTCCATTGGAGCCTTATCGGGCACCGCGCTATCGCGTCACGTTGGTCTGTGAAGATGCCGGCGCTGGGTCTGCCGTGCCGGTTCAGACGTCGGCAGCCGCCGCCGCGCTGCTTCGTCCCTGTTTTCTTGGACTCGATCGCGAGCATTTTGTGGTCTGTGGGTTGGATGCGAAACACTGTGTGACCGGCATCAATATTGTCTCGATCGGCTCGTTGACGCTGTCGATCGTGCATCCCCGCGAAGTCTTTAAGCCGTTGATTCTGATGAACGCCGCCGCCTTTCTGTGTGCCCATAACCATCCCTCGGGCGATCCGACACCCAGTCAGGAAGATCGCCTGCTCACGCAGCGGCTCCGGCAGGGGGCTGAGCTGCTCGGCATCACCCTCTTGGATCATCTGGTTATCGGCGACGCCGGCCATGTCAGCTTTGCCGATGAGGGTTGGTTGGGGCTCTGAATGGCTTGACGCTATCGCCGAAATGGGCTCATACTCCTGGCTCATTTATTCATTCTTTTTTTCTGCACCGCCTGCCCTCATCCTTCCTTGGAAAGGCGGTGACCTATGTTCCCTCTCCGTCCCGAGCTCCGAACCTATTCCAGAGCCTGTGAGCGCCTGCTCTTCCATGAGCTCTCCCTCACGGAAGAGGAGCGCGCGTTCGTGGCCTACTACGTTCACGAGCTCACACAAAAATATGACCTGTACTCGCCGGCGCTCCACTGGCGGGACACAGCGGCCGTGCTACGCCGACCGCACGAGCCGTAAGACCCAGAGCACCGCGGACGCGGTCAGCGCAAGACCAATCACCGCCGCGCCCCAGGCGATGACATCGGCCGCGAGCATCGAGCCGAGTTGATTAATTTGCTGTGCCATTCCTTCCTTTCCGAGAGTCCCGACGCAACCGGCCGGTCTGCGTCAGGCTCCCCGGCACTGCCCGGTTACCGCACCAGCGCTTTGACGCGCTTATAGGCAAACACGGTCAGCGCCACGCCGATGAACGCCACGCCCCAGGCGATCAGATCCGCCTTGACGTTTGTGATCGTCGTGGTCGAGGTTGCATCGACCGGAAACACTTGCGCCATCGCTGGCGCCGCCGTCAGTACGCACACTGAGAGACCCACTGCGGCTCGTTTCAACATCATCCTCCACCTCCTTTCCGTGCCTCTATTTCGTCTCTCCCAACAGTAGCTTCACGATGAGTCCCACCGCGAAGCCGCCGAGAAAGAACGCGGCACTCCAATAGACCATGGCATCGATTACCGCTTGCGTCATCGCCTTACCTCAGATCAGATGGACTCTTCAGAAGATCATTCTTGGGATCGGACTTGAGCAGATCCGGCGTGGTGCTGAACGGCGTGCCAGTCGCCGTGGTGGAAATTCCTGCTGTAACGGACGAGGTCATCGGGAATCCTTCCGCTTTCGATGGCCCAGCCACTGGCGCATGGAGATCAGTCGCCTGCGTCCGTGTCTCAGTCGCCCCACCCCAGATCACGCCGGAGCCCTTCAACATATGGACACCACGTTGCACGGTGACGCGAACGGTTCCACCCGATTCTGCCGCAATCTCATCGACGGTCAGCAGGCGGCCGTCTTCCGCAACCCAGAGCCATTCGTCGTCGCCATCTTTCCGAGGATCGCTCATGCCGCCCTGAATGCGAATCGGGCGCACGTTCGGGACTGGAGCCGCGATCGAGCCGGCCAGCACGGGTACGGATGGAGTCGCGGCGACACGGACCGCGTCTTTCTCCTTCACGACGGCACTCGTCGAGCTCCCGCGAAAGGTCCCGCCGCCGAACAGAAACCACCCGAGCGCGAGACAGAGACCGAGGGCTCCAAGTATGATCGAGGGAGACCGTAAGATTGAGCGCACCTGTCGCACCTCCTTGGTGGCGGTCGCATAGGAACCGTAATAGCTATAGACCCGGGGATCGTAGCGGCCGGTGAAACCGCGGATGGTTTCGACCTCTTCCGGATTCCCACGCACAAAGGCTTGATAGCGATTGCTGAATCCAAAGCGGTCCAAGCGCCGGAACTTGGTCGTCATTTCGACAAGGCGCGTGACACCAGAGGTCACTTGCCGATAGTCTTGGCAGATCAACAGCACATCGACGCCGTAATGCCGATGCGTTTCGAGCCACCGGAGCAGCGCATGACTGATTCTCTGCTGCGAACGAAAGACGGTCTGACACTCATCGATGAAGACCGCGGAGCCGGGTTCCACGGTGGTCAATTGATCCAACACGTCAGTGCCCGAATTCCACACCGTGATCTGAGCCTCAAGCTCGTCGAGCGATCGGTCCTCGAACTTCGCCAGCCGATCGAGATAGAACCCATCCACGTAGACATAGATTCGCCGACCCTTTCGCACCCAGGGCAACAGATATTCCGCCACGGCGTGATAGCTCTTCCCGGCGCCGGGAACGCCTTCCAAGAGTTCAATCATGACTACGACCCCCACCGGACGAACGGTACTGATTGCAACGTGAAGCGAATCAACATGGCACCCGCGATGATCCCCACCGCTTGCGCCATCCCGGTCGCCCCTAAGATCCAGGCATACTCCGCGGGAATGACGGGCACGGTCAGACTCCCGGTCCCCACTGACGCCAGGATGGAGTCCGCGGGGCTCAACACCGAATCCCAGGCATGAAGCCCAATGTCGGTCAGCTTCGCGAGCATGTCGACGAGCCAGCAGTAGATCAGCGTCAAAATGGCACTCATGAGCCTCCGACAAAGATGATGCGGTACGCGGCGAAGCCGGCGCCCGCGATGATGAGCGTCCGTAGCGCGGTAAACACCACCGCCCATTGATTGAAGTCCACCTGATGCGTGCCCCACGTCGCCGAACTCACCGTGATCGTCGGGAGTTGGTCTGGCCACGTGAGTGTCTGCAGCAGCGAGAGGGCGCTCAACAGTCCGGAACCCTTCCACGTATCCATGTGACTTTGGAGCACCGCCCCGAACGAACGATTGTCATGATCGCCGCTCGTGCAGCTCACGTTGGCCATATCCTGCGTCGTGTCGGTCTTCGAGCCATCAGGATTCGTGGTTGTGGTCGTGGTGGTGGTCGTCGTCTGCGACCCGGGGACCGTATCGGTCCCGGAGGGTTTTGGGGCGTTCGGATCGACGACCGCGTCACTCGGCTGCACCTGGCTCGCGGGCTTCACGGCGGTGGGGAGCTCCGTCGGCGTGACGGGGGTGGAGACCGTCTGATCGGCGGGAGTCGGAGAGGCCCCAGACCCGAC
>DATFDJ010000191.1:0-7887 GCA_035252115.1 Nitrospira sp.
TGACCTCCGGGTGAAGACCTACAAGAAAGTGCAAGACTGGGACCTCCACACCGATTGTCATCTCGTGTGTTTTTCAAGCCGCGACTCGATGGATGATCACGTGAAGCGGACGGACTGTCTGGTGAGAGACACAATTTTCACCGGCGGCACACATGCGTTCAGGGAAACTCCCAGTAGGCAACACTGACAGTGCGCGATAGCGTGACATATGCGTTGGATTTACCTCCCTGCAATACTGATTCTTCTGACTGCGTTGCATGCTCGAGCCGGAGATTTATCTCCGGTCCCGGAGTCCGGAGCACCGCCCCCGGCCAAGCCCCCCACGGAAGCGCCTGAGTCGGAGGCTCCACGCAGTCCGCGCGATCCCGGCATGGTCGTCCAGCCGGAGACCGTCCCCAATCCGGAGTCGGTGATTCATCCCCCTGTAGTGGACCCTAAAATGGCCGTCAACCCGGACGAGATGTCACAGTCGGCGGATCCTTCCGAACGTCCGAATCGCAACCGATCGGAACAAGAAGGCGCGGAGCGATGAATCGAATTCCAACGGCGGGGACCGGCGACGTGAAAGAGATGATGATTGCCGGCTGTCGGGTGCGACTGGCGTATCGATCGGCAGGAGACGGACGATGGACGGTCCTCGGGACGGTGCAGTGCGGCCTTGACGAAAAAAGCACTACCCAGACGGTGCTGACAGATTCGTTCGGCAGCAGGGAAGAAGCGGAGCGGACCGCGATTACACGCATCACGTCCCTGTTGGGAGAGCAAGTGGACCGGAGTCATTCACGCGTCCGCAATTGGAGTTGAACGTTCCCTCCCGAGGAGACCGGCATGGCGATCATTGGACAGCGAATTCCCCAGGGAACCTATCAGGCGTTTCACGATCGCGAGATTCAGCCCATCGCCCTGGAGAGTTATCGGGGACGCTGGCTCGTGCTCGTGTTCTATCCCGGCGACTTCACGTTCATCTGCCCGACCGAGCTCGAAGAACTCGGAACGCTTTACGGAGAATTTCAAAAACTTGGGAGCGAAGTGATCGGCATCAGCACCGACTCCGTGTACGTCCACAAGGCCTGGCACGATACGTCTCCCGCGATCAAGAACCTGCCGTTTCCGTTATTGGCAGATCCCGCCGGCGCGTTGGCGCAACAATTAGGAGTGTATCGTGCCCAAGAAGGCGTGGCCCTGCGGGGCAGCTTTATCTTCGATCCCGACGGCACGCTCTGCGCGTACGAAGTGCACAACAACAATATCGGGCGAAACATGCAAGAGCTGCTGCGGAAACTTCAGGCTGCGGCGTTCGTTCGCGAGAACGGCGGAATTGAAGTCTGTCCCGCCGGATGGAAGCCGGGAGCTCCCGCGCTGCGGCCGAGTCTGGATTTGGTGGGGAAACTCTAAGGGTACGATCGTGAACTCGGCACTGTTGCCGATACTAGTCCTCTCGCTTGGACTCGTGTCCGGCGCCTCGTGCGCGCGTGCCCCCGCCGCCAAGAACGCGCTCGCGCAGAACACGGGTGAGGCCGGCAGCACGATCCCCAAGTCCCACCCGCCATATTATCCCAACACCGCCGGAAACATCGTCGCCCCACCGGGCAACCCGGGCGGCAATCACGCCGGTTCTCCTCCTATCGTCGGCGGCACTCAAAATCAACAAGGCGGATGGCCCGAAGGCCGTTGACTTGCTTGCGCCCACTTTTCAGCCGGTGTTAAGATCCGTCGCATGCCGAACATCACCTTGCTCGTGTCTCCGAGTTGCGGAGCCTGTCCGTCGGCCAAGAGCCTGTGGAAGCAGCTCCGCGTGAAGTACAGTTTTTCGTATCGGGAAGTCGACATCACGACGCCGGACGGTCAGGAATTGGCGAATCGCCACGCCGTACGGGCTGTCCCCGCGACCATCATCGACGGCCGCCTCACGTTCGTCGGGGTTCCGAGCCGAGAAAGCGCGGAGAAGGCGTTGCAACTGAAGATGCGCCCGCGAGAGGGATAAGGGATGCCGGCTGGGGCGAAATTAGGTGAGGTGCGATCACATGGATGAAGACGATATCGAGCTTCCCATCCTCCCCATGCTCGACAAGGGACCGCCGCCCGACTGTCCGATTTGCGGCGATCCCATGTCGTTCATCGACGGCGACTGGGCCTGCGTCGACTGCAACGGCGAATTGCTGGGTCCCGAAACAGGATAGTGACTGGTGACAAGTGACCGGTGACGAACAGAAGGATCATGCTGCTGTTTCGGCCCGTCACCCGTCACGCGCCACTCGTCACCCGTCACTCGTCACTCGTCACCTCTTCTGATGCTGCAGGTCTTCACCGGGCGTTTTCATCCCGACCTCGAAGACGCGCTCGTCGATCATCTCCGGGAAGCCAAAGCGCTCGACCCCTTGGCGCCCATCGCCGTGCTGGTGCCTTCGGCTTCGCTCTGCGACCAGGTTCGTCGCCTGCTGGCGATTGAACGAGGTTTGTCCCTCCTCAATGTCCACGTGTTGTCCTTCCACCAACTCGCCCTGCGCCTGTCCGACGAGATGCGCGTCTCAGGCGAATCGACTCCGGTTCGTGTCGCGGACGCGCTCTTGTTTGAACAATTGGTTCGTCATCTGATCCGAACCCGTTTGTCCGGCCTGACGCCGCTTCAACACATCGGCCATTCCTCCGGTACGTGGGCGGCTTTGTGGTCCACGATTCGCGACTTGAAGGACGGAGGAGTCGACCCCGTCGCCGCAATGCGCGGGTTGGACGAGGGCTGTTTCGACCGAACGGACGAGGAATGGCTCCGAGCGCTCTTTGCACTGCATGCGGCGGTGAAAGAAGCGGCCGGAGCCTTCGAAGTCGGGACGCCGGACGATCTGGCGGCTTCGTTGCTTCCATACGTGCCCCGGTCTCCGTTTCTGACGTCGCTCCGCCGCATGGTGTACTACGGCTTCTACGACCTGACACAGGTGCAGTTGTCGTTGTTCGAAACCGTGAGCGTCACGGTCCCCACCACGCTGTTCTTTCCGCTGGAAGAGGGGAGCGCTTACCGGTTCGCCCGGCGATTCTTCGAGCGGCACATCCAGCCGAAGGCGACGTCTTCGTCGGTGCTCTCCGGCGTGAAGACCTATCCGACCCCGTCTCTGTCGATCTCGAGCGTGATCGGCGTAGAGGAAGAGCTGGCTTCGGCGTGCCGCACGATTCTCGATCTCTGCGAGACGAACGGCTACCGTTTTCAGGAGATCGGCGTGGTCGCCCGGACCTTGGATCCCTATCGCACCGTGCTCCGGGAGGTGTTCGACCGCCATTGCGTGCCGTTCATGACAACGGCCGGACGTCCGCTGATTCATGAACCGTTGTGCAAAGTCCTCCTGCAGCTCGCTTCGCTGCCGGCCAACGACTTCTACCGGACCGCGATGCTCGACGTGATTGGCTCGCCTCTCTATTGCTCATCCGTCGCATCCACCGGTTCGGCCTCTTACCGGCCCGAGCAATGGAATGCGATCGTGTCGACTCTCCACATAACGCACGGCCGCCATGAATGGAAGCGCTTGCAGCGGGCGAGCCGCTCGGCGCCGAGGTTCGGCGAAGATGCCGACGAAGCGGAATCAGGGCCGCCATTGAACTTTGAACCGGACGTCATCGCGCTCTGCTGGAAGCTCGTGTCGCAACTCCTCGAGGAATGCGCAGCCTTGCCGGAACAGGGTTCCATTGGACGCCTGCTCGATGCGTTTCGGAATTTGGTGGCGCGCCATTTCCGGAAACCGGACATCGATCTCGTCGAAGCAGGAGATCCTCAGGCCGCCAGACTTCAGTCCACCTGGGACGCCATCGAGCGAATTTGGTCTCTTCTGTTGGACCTCGACGCCATCCCGGAAGAAATGGGGTGGGCCCAGTTCGTCGAGTTGCTGGCGCATGCGCTGGAGCGCAGCACCGTTCCACTGCATCAGGACGCATCGCAGGGCGTGAGAGTCCTGGATGCCATGGCGGCGCGCGGTCTCTCATTCAAGGCCTTGTTCGTGCTGGGTCTCAACGAGAAAATCTTTCCGCGTTACATTCGGGAAGATCCTTTTCTCCGCGATCGCCATCGTCGTGTGCTGGACGCCACGCTCGGCTTCAAGATCGACGAAAAGCTCGGAGGCTACGACGAGGAAGCCCTGTTGTTTACATTGCTCCGACAAGCGGCCACTCACCGGTTATACCTGTCGTATCAACGTGCCGATGAACAGGGACGGCAACTGGCTGCGTCTGCCTATATCGCCGAGAGCGCCGCACGCCCGGCGTCGCCTCCTTGGCCGATCGACTCCATACCTCGCCGGCTGACCGACCGGGTCGCCAGGCGACCGACTCTGCCGCGGTTCCTCCCGCCTGCGCAATTGGCCCAGTGGATGGCTATGCAGGGGCATGACCCGGCCGGCTTGATGGAGGCCACGGCACGCGATGCCGGCCTATTCAGCCATGCCGCGGAGGCATTGCAATGGATCGAGGACAACAACGCGCCGCTCACCCCATTCGACGGCCAGACCGGACCGCTCCCGTCACACTGGTCGCGTGTCCTTCAACGCGGCATTGCCCCGACGCCGCTTCAGCGTTATGCGAGCTGTCCCTTTCAATATTTTGCGGCGGAGGTCTTGCGGCTGGAGCCGATCCGCTTGCCCGCCGCCCAGATGCCAGATGCCCGGGTCCTGGGCATGCTGTGCCATGCCGCCTTGCGTCGATGCTACGAGTCCCTGCTTCGTGCGGGATGGCCGGAGCATTCCGTGCCGGACGACCGAATCAGCCGATATATTGGCGACGCTGTCTCCGACGCGGCAGCGGACTGCGAACACAAGGGCATGGCGGGACATTATCTCCTGTGGGAGTTGGCCAAGGAACAGATCGCAGCGCTCGTCGCGGCAACCGTCGCCGACGATCAGGCACGCTACAGAGACGAACCGTACCGGCCTGTGGCGTTTGAAGTCGAGGCGACCGGCACGCTGCCGTTCGTCATGCCGCAGGAGCCGATCCCGGTCAAGGTTCACGGTCGGGTGGACCGCATCGACCGCCACCGGGACTCCGGCGCGATCAGGATCGTCGATTACAAATACAAGACCGGTTCTGCTATGAAGGCGGCGGACAACAAGCTGCGGCAGTCCGCGGCACGCGGGTACCGGCTCCAACCGCCGCTCTACGCCTGTCTCGATCTTCCGCAGTATGGAACCGCTCATGAGGTCGAATTCCTGTTTGTCGCACCGGGCTGGTCGCCTCAAATCGCACACCGCATCTTCGAGACAGGCGACTGGTCATCGGAATCAAACCAGACGATCTGCCGGACGCTGAGCGGATTGATGGACGGCATCCGCGGCGGCCGGTTCTTCATTCTGCCGGACGAATACTGCAAGACTTGCGAGTACCGCGTGGCGTGCCGCAGGGAACATCAGGCCACCTGGTGGCGATCGTACCAGTCCACGGAAGTGAACACGCTCCGCGCGATCCGCGGCATCCGGATCAACGATGAATAGCCGGAACTCTATTCCAGACCGCGAAGCCCGGGAGGCGGCCGAAACCACGTTCGACCGGAACGTCGTGGTCGTCGCCGGCGCCGGAACGGGCAAGACGACGCTGCTCGTGAACCGAATGGTGCATTTATTGATGAAGGAACCGCGTCCCGTCTGCATCACGGAGATCATCGCCTTGACCTTCACCAACAAAGCGGCGACCGAGATGAAGGTCCGCTTGCGGGAACGTTTGTCGGCGCTGCTCCAAGCAGACCGGGACGGCACAACAGATCAGCCGGAGAGCGGAGCGGTTTCACTCCAAGAGCTCAAGAACCGGTATCGATTGACCGGAACCACCATCGCGGACCGGGCCGGCGCGGCGCTCAAGGATCTCGAGAAGGCCCAGATCGGGACGCTGCACAGTTTTGCCGCTCACTTGATCCGGTTGCATCCCCTCGAAAGCGGCGTCGATCCGGCATTTCAGGAAGACGATGGCTTGCGATTCGAAGAGCACTTCGCTCAAGCCTGGGATCTGTGGGTCGATCACGAATTGAGCCGGGAGGGGAACCGGCACCGACTCTGGCGCACCGTGCTGGCCTCCACCACGGTGGGAAACATCCGCAACCTGACCTTCGCGCTCTCGAGCGAACTGATCGACCTGAATCGACTGCGGGAACAGTTGGACGCCGATCGCCTTGCCCCGGCGCTGCTCGAATGGATCGCAGAATTGCAAGCCAGGGCCCAGGCACTGCTCCAGGCGCACGACCGTCCGGCGCGACGCAAGATCGAAGACATGCTCGCGGCCGGTTGCTCACTGCTGGAGCGGTTGGCGACCCGAGGGTTCTCCGCTCTGCAGGATGTAGACGTGTCGGAACGCGAAGTGTTGAAGAAAGACGCAGGCAGCAAGGTCGCACAGTGGGAAGAAGCCGAATTCGACGAGGCCAAGAGAATCGTAGAAACCTGCCGGCATTTTCTCGATGTTGACCATACATTCTTCAGCCATCTCTTGAAGTTGGTCGGACCCTTCGCGGAAACGACGCGCACCTCGTTTACCGAAAAGGGATGGATGTCGTTCGATGGACTCCTTGCCAGAGCCAGGCGGCTCCTTTGGGAGCACCGCGCAGTGCGTGAGCTGATCAAGCAGGACTACCGTGCCGTCTTGGTCGATGAATTTCAGGATACGGATCCGATTCAATACGAAATCGTTCTCGCGGTTTCGGAGCGGCCAGGCCGTCATGCGACCGCCTGGCACGACATGATGTTGGAGCCGGGAAAACTCTTCATTGTCGGGGACCCGAAACAATCCATCTATGCCTTTCGACGGGCCGACATCGAGGCGTTCGATCGCGTCGTCGAGAAGGTGGCGGCCGATCACGGAACGGTCCGGAGTTTGACGACCAATTTCCGCAGCGATGCCGCCGTGCTTGCTCCCATCAACGAGGTCTTCGATCGTTTGTTCGTTCGCCGTCCGCTGGTCCAGCCCGCCAACGTCAGACTCGAAGTGCGCCCGCAGCGAACGGCTTCTGCGCTCCCTCCGGGCGTCCAGTTGCTGGTGACGGCTCCCACGAACGAGAACGAACCGTTCGATGCCGCCCGCGCGGTAAGA
Organism: Nitrospira sp.; assembly: GCA_035252115.1. GTDB lineage: Bacteria > Nitrospirota > Nitrospiria > Nitrospirales > Nitrospiraceae > Nitrospira_C. The sequence goes on from DATFDJ010000191.1 coordinate 7,048, forward strand.
GCGGAGGGCGACGTCATCGCGCGCTGGCTCAAAGAGGACCTGCTCTCGCAGACCCGGGTGACGGCCGGCCAGGTCGCCTTGCTCTTCCGCAAGCTGACCCAGGCGGACATCTATTTGGACGCGCTCCGGCACCACGGCATTCCGTACGTGATCGAGGGAGAAAAGCATTTCTATCGCCGGCAAGAGGTGATCGAACTCATCAACGTGCTGCGCGTGCTCGACAATCCTTACGACCGGATCGCGTTGATGGGCCTGCTCCGCTCACCGCTCGGCGGGCTGACCGATCGCGACCTCGTCGAGTTCCACGAGGCCGGTTTGTTCACCGACCCCGACGGAAGGGCGATCGCATCGTTCGATCATCCCCATGCCGCGGCCGTTCGGCGGTTGTTGGCCCAGCTTGCTTGGCTGCGCCGCGAGGCGCCGGCTTTTTCGCTGCTGGAAGCGATACAACTGGTCTTCGATCGCCTGCCGATCCTGGAACTGGCCGCCGCCTCGCTGCACGGCGAGCAGGCGGTGGCCAATCTCCTGAAAGTCAAGCAGACGGCCGCCTCCCTGTCGGACCGCGTGCACATGACGCTGGGCGGCTTCGTCGAGCTCATGATCCGGCGACTGGACGAGCAACCGGAAGAAGCCGAGAGTCCGTTGACCGAAGAAAGCTCGGACGCCGTGCAAGTCCTGTCCATTCACAAGGCGAAAGGACTGGAGTTTCCCGTCGTCGTCCTGCCGGGGCTGCACCAGGGAAGCGGCCGTGAGGGGTCGCTGCCGGGCGTGGTCTATGACTGGTCGAGCGGCGCGTATGGGTTGATGGTCGGCGACAAAGTGACGCTCGGAGCCGTGGCA
>DATFDJ010000192.1:0-10291 GCA_035252115.1 Nitrospira sp.
TGCTCTGCCGCCGTCACCACGCCTTTTTCCTGCATCCGGTCCACGACCTGCGTCGTGTAGATGGTGCGATCGGCCTGCAACACGGCGTGCACATAAGCCGCCACTTTTTCAGGAGGGATGCCGGGCGCCGGAGGCGCCTCCTTCGCTGAAAACGCCGCGGGCCAACTCCAGGCGCCTACCGCTACGAAGGCGACGGCGGCGACACCACGTGAGACTCGGCAACGGTACATGGGACCTCCTTCGACGAGGGCGACGCCATGGCGGGAAGCGTGATGATACACGAGGTGCCTCGGCCCTCGAGACTTTCCAGGCGGATGTCGCCGCCGAATCTCCTCACGATGCGGCGGGCGACGGTCAGTCCCAGGCCTGAGCCTTCACCCTGTCCCTTGGTCGTGAAGAACGGATCGAACACCTTCGACAGATGCTGCTGGGGAATCCCCGGCCCCGAGTCCGCGATCGTCGCCACGACGGAATGGTCGGCGAGCGCCGTGGACAGACGCAAGACTCCTCGTCCCTTCATGGCTTGGACGGCGTTCAACAGGACATTGTTCAGCGCCTGCCGCAATTGATCGGGCGAGACCACGACGCCGCTTTCCCCGGCGTAACAGCGTTCGACGGTGAGCGCCGAGCCGTCGAGGTTGCCGAGCAGCGCGGCCAATGCCTGATCGAGCTCTCGTTCCACGAAGACGGTCTGCCGCTGGTCGCAAGATTCCCGCGTCGTCACTCCGGTGAAGTCTCTGATGATCGAGGCCATTCGCTTGCCGTGCTGGACGATGTCTTTCGCATACGATTTCATCCGCGTGAGGTCGCCTTCTTCTTGTATGGCTTCCCCCAGCCCCAGGATCCCGAACAACGGATTGTTCAATTCGTGGCCGATGCCGGCCGTGAGCACGCCGAGGCTGCCCGATTTCTCCGCCTGGATCAGTCTGTCCTGCATTCGGCTCTCGTCGGTCGTATCGCGCAGGACCAATCCGATCCGGTCCGATTCTCCCGGTCTTCCGCTGACGCGGAACCATTGATACTGGTAGAGACGGGGTCCCAAACGGAGCTCCGGTCTTTCTTCGGCCGGCTCGCCGCCGATCTGCGGGGCGAGAGGATCTCGCAGGCGGCCGGCGGCATCTGCCGTCGTCTCGGACGGGACAGACTGGCCCGCACCCCACAGACGTTGCCGGCGTAATTCCTGCCTGAGCCGCTGCTGCTGAGACGGGTCGATTCTCAGCAGGTCGAACAGCCGGCCGGTCGACGGCACGTTCTCGGAAAGTCCGAATGTGTCGCGGCCCGTGCGATTGACGTACTGCACCGTATCCCGGTCGTCGATCAGCAGAATCGGCGTCGGCACGGCATCGAGAATTTGATCGGTCGATTCCTGCAGGTATTGCACTTCCTTGGTTTTGAGAGTGACCTGATCGGTCAGGCCGGCGAAGGCGGCTTCCAATTGCCGGTTCATCCGGTTGAACTCCTCCGCCAAAGTCTCGAGCTCATCGCCGGTCTTGATCTGGATGGATTGCTTCAGTTCCCCGCGGCCGATGGACTGCGCGGCTTGCTGCAACTGCCGAATCGGCGTGACGATGCGGGTGGCGGCGAGATATCCCAACGTCGCCAGAAGCCCTACCGCGATGGAACCGAACACCGTCATCCAGGTGAACAGATGCTTGATGGGGCCGAACAATTCGTCGGAGGACTGCCAGACGAAGGTGTGCCACGAGCCGATTTCCAACGTGCCGTTGGTCAACCGGCTGGTTTCCGGGAGCGGCGAGAATCCGATGATGGATGAGCTGTGTCCGCCGTGGCCGTCGCTCGGGGCCTTGGTCCAGCCTGGATGGCGCAGCGTCACCATCGGAACGATCGCGGCATCCGAAAGACTGACTCCGGTCGGCAGGATCGGACAACTCATCACGATCCCGCGATGATCGATCAGCATCACGTGTCCGGTCTTGCCGAACCGGATGGGTTGCGTCGAAGGGGAGAAAAACTCCTTGGCATCGATCACGCGATGGAGCACGCCCACCGCTTCGTACCGGAGGCTGTCCATGATCGGCAAGGAAATCGAAAATGCGTACGTCCCCGCCTGCTCGTCGAAATAGACGTCTTCGATATAAATCTGACCGATGCCTTTGTTGTACGCGCCTTTCCACCAGACTCGATCGCCGTTCGCAAAATCCGGCCGCGTGGACAGGGCCGCCACAAGGAGACCTTCGATGTCCGTGATGAACAGCATTTTGGTCGCGCCCCGGACGACCTGCGGGATGAGTTGGTCCGGTTCGCTCCTCGCGCCGGTGTAATATTCGTGCAGCAGCCCCGCGATCGAGCTCTCGGTGATCGCCTTCACCGCTTCGGGATCTTTGGAGGCCCACTTGGCGCGTAGCTCATCCGGCGCGGGGGATGAGAGCGGGCCGCGCCGGCTTTGAGCGGCATCCCTCCGCCGCTCCAGTTCGCGAACCACGGCGGGATCCGAGGCGATCCTGGAGGTCCTTGCGATTTCTTCCCCGACCAGGATGTCGAGTTTTCTCGCCGCTTCCGTCGCGAGCGCTTTGAAACTCTCGCCGCTCACTTCATGAATTTCGTTCGATCCCTGCCAAAACGCCATCCCGAGGCCGACCAACAGCGGCACCACCCCGACCAGCAACATCGAGACGATCAACTTGGTATGGAGCCTCCATCCGCGAGTCGAGGACGCAGGTCCGTTGCCAACTCGGTTCACAGCCTGACCTCCTCGGGCGGAGGAAACATGATGGTGAACGTCGTTCCCTTGCCGGGGGTGCTGTCGACGCTCACGGTTCCGCGCAGCTTGTTGACGATGGTCTTCACATTGTAGAGGCCGAGCCCGGTCCCTTTGCCGGGCCCCTTGGTGGTGAAGAACGGTTCGAAAATCTTGTTCAATGTCTCAGGACGCATGCCGCAGCCGGTATCCGTGACCGCCACGAGCGTGCCGTCGCCCATCGCTTGGGTGGTCAAGGTGAGGGTGCCTCCACCGTGCTCCATGGCGTGCACGGCGTTGGTGATCAGATTGACGAAGGCGTGCAGCAACTCGTCGGCATTGCCTTTGACGGACGCCGCGGTCTCGTAGCGCTTGACGATGACGATATCGTGGAAGTTCACGGCATACCGTGCAATCTTGAGCGCCTCGTCCAGCCGGCCGTTCACCTGCACCATGGTATCGTCCCGGCCCGACGATTTTCGCGCGTATTGCGTGAGATCGCGGCAGATGGCGCTGGTCCGTTTGACCGCTTCGATGATGTCCTTCGCCTGCGCGTGGACGGTCTCCAAATCTTTCTCGTCGGTGAGATTCTCGGCGAGACCGAGAATCAACTGGAGCGGGTTGTTGATGTCGTGCGCAATGCCGGCCGCAAAGGAGCCGATGCCGGCGAGCTTTTCGGCGTGGAACAGTTCCGCCTGAAGCTTGGCTTCATGGCGAACGAGCTCCCAGAGTACTCGGGAGGCGGTTCCGCTCAGGACGTCGGCGCCCGGGCGTTTGTAGTGCCGGATGAAGCGCTCCATGTCCGGATCGCCGGTGACGTCCATGATGAGATTGACGCCATGATCCGCGATCAGGTCCTCGGCTCGTTCCGCAACCGGAATCCTGAGCTCACGGGCGCGCCGGAGTCCCGGCGCCGTCCGATCCCGGTCCGTGATGCCGACGATGTCGATGGAGGGAATCTGGTGCAGCAAATCGAGGAGGGCGGTTCCCCCGCGGCCCGCTCCGAGTATGGCGACTTTTGTCGCAGCAACGGCGGACGCCACTGCCGGACTATCAGTGAAAGGCTGCACGGCCTCACCCCGGGAACGGCGGGAGAGGGACGGAAGCGGCCCTCTCCCTCACGCCCTTCCTGCCGGGACCATTATAAATGGGCGAGCTCGCGCTGTTCCATCGCACGCGCCACCGCTTCGCGCAACTTCTCGCCTTCCACCGGTTTGACCAGATAGTCGACCACGCCCTGGCGGAGCATCGACGTGGCCATGTCCGTATCCGGGAAGCCGGTGAGCACGATGACCGGCACACGGGGGTAATTGCTGCGGAAGTAGGCGATCGCTTCCACACCGTTGATTTTCGGCATCCGGATGTCGCAGATGACCACGTCGAGCAGCAAGCGATTTTCCCCGGCGTTGATCGTCTCGATGGCCTTTTCGCCGTTTTCGGCTTCGAGTACATCGTAACCGGCTTTCTGCAGCGTCATGCGGACAACCTTGCGAATGTCCGCTTCATCGTCTACCACGAGCACGCGCCCGTTGGTCGCCTTGTCGCCCATGAAAAACCCGGAAGTAAATTCTCCCATGATGTCCTCCTTGTCGGCTTAGGTGTTGAGTTGCGTATTTCGGGTTTCGCCTTTCCGATGTCGTTGTGCTTACGGGGGAGAGCAACCGCTGTGCCATTGAAGAAATTGCTCGGCTCGATTGATCTTGCCGACATTTTCTTTTCTAGCCCAATGTAAGCATCCACCGGATCGGTTCATTTCCACCACCATGTGGTCCAGATCCACCAGCGACCACCAATCTCTGTTACCCTGGTTGCGTTCACGGGTCACCAAATGCGACGGAGGAGAAACAAGGAACTGAGCAGCACGCTGATTGCGGTGAGGGCGATGACGCTCGACACGGTGCGCCTCCTTTGAAAACCCGTATGCGACGGGCCTTCCCAAGATTCGTACCAGGACATGCAAAAAAGAGTTTCGATGCGGCCAACGCAGGCGATTCTCGCGTTGTCGGTTAAAAACATAAAAGGCGGAGCAGGCCGGCTCATGCGAGGAAACAGAATCCAAATCGATCCACTCTGGATCGGTTAACAGTCTTGGAAACCGCCTAGAAGCCCGGGGACTGACCCCCTTCCGCGCATCGGCGCGTGGTGTCAGTCCCCGTCCCATAGTCGACCGAGCGGCGAATCAGCCGTCTGCCGGGCGAAATTGCGTTTTGCGAAGCGGCTACGCTATCCTCCTGGGATCGGAGGGAGACAATGATTGAGCCAGAAACTTTAACCGCGTACATACGGCAAACCATGCCGGATGCCGCCGTGACGGTGACCGACCGGACGGGGACAATGGATCATCTCAAGGTCGTGGTGGTATCCAAGGTGTTTACGGGAAAGAACTTGCTGGACCGGCATCGCCTCGTCTATCAGGCGCTGGATGCCCCTCTCAAGGATGGGCGGATTCATGCTCTGGAAATTACGGCGAAAACAGGGGAAGAGTCTTAGCTCCACGCCTTTTCGAATCAAGGAGGCCGAACGATGGCAGATCCCATTGAAGAAGAAATCCAGAAGGAAGTGACGCAGCACAAGATTCTGATTTACGGCAAAGGCACCAAGACGATGCCGATGTGCGGGTTCACCCGTGAAACGATGCAGTTCTTCGACAAGTACGGGTATCCCTACGAAGTCATCGATGTCTTGTCGCAGCCGGCCAAGCGCGAAGTGCTGACCAAGATGACGAATTGGCCGACCCTGCCCAAGGTGTTTATCGACGGGCAGTTCTACGGGGATACGGATATCCTCGATCCGATGGCGGCCAAAGGGGAGATAGAGCCGCTGCTGAAGAAGGCGTTCGGGAAGTAGCCTCGTCACGATCTCGCCGCTCTCCGCCTCCACGCGTACCCGGCTAAGCCTCGTCCGTTCGTGGCCTGTAAACTCGTCGAAACGACTCGAACAGTACAGGCCACGCCGTTGCGACGCGAAGAGCAACGGCTACGGCCAGCGGCAAGCTGTGTCCCACGCGCTCCGACAAGGAGTGGCGTTGATCGTAACGAGGCTACTTCCTTATCTATGTTTCAGCAGCGTCAAGAAGAGTGGAGGGAAGAGTTACGTCTCGGTAATGAGCGGGTCACTTCGTGCCGACGGCTACTTACTTGTAAGGATCACGCAGCGGAGGGAAGGAGAAGAGGGAGCACAACTCACCCGCAATGTCGCGTCAGGGTTCCACCGCTAGTCAACCAAGAGGCCTTCTTAATTTGAATATTGGATGCCACTAGAACGGGACGTTCGATAAATTGTTTGGACCAGCCTTACATCAGTTCTTCTCGTCCTGGTCATTTTCAGGAGAAGGAAGATCTAGCCCGGCTAGCCTATAGCTTGTATTCTTACTTCCACCTTCATTCCGTATTAATAACCCCTGGTCGATTAACTCCTTAATATCGCGCTGGGCGGTTGGCATTGAGGAACGAGTAATAGCTGACCATTTCCGTGCAGTGAGATTGCCGTTGAAGCCATCAAGGACACGATTAAGCATTTCTCTCTGACGTTCGTTGAAAGTTCGGGAGACATTACGTTGCCAGAAATCTGCTTTTCTTAACACGACGGTACAGGCCTGCTCTGCAGAGTCGATTGCTTGAGAAAAACATTGTGTAAACCACAGAAGTCTCTCGGTGATATCCATGTCGCCCTTTTGTGCGGCCTCTAGTGAGGCATAATATTCCGGTCGTTCGCGTCGAATTTCGCTGGCAAGACTATAAAATCGTTGGGGAGATTTGTCCCGGCGCGCAAGTATCATATCTGCAAGAGCTCTCGCTATTCGGCCGTTGCCATCCTCAAAGGGATGAATTGTAACGAACCAGAGGTGTGCAATGGCGGCCTTGAGAATGGTGTCGATTTTAAGCGGTTCATTGAACCACGTGAAAAAAGCACCCATCTCGCGGTCGATTCGATCCGCAGGGGGTGCTTGGAAGTGGACTTTCTCATGGCCGTAAGCACCCGACAAAACCTGCATGGGGCCGTCTGCGTCATCGCGCCAGGCACCTGTCTTAATTCTGCGGATTTTGGAATAACCGGTCGGAAACAATGCCGAATGCCAACCGAATAAGCGCTCTCTGGTCAGTGGAGAGTTGAAGTTTTTTGTAGCATCGAGTGTGATCTCGACAATACCTTCGACACGGCGATCCTCGATACTTATTGCACCAATCTGAATACCAAGCCTACGCGCCACTGATGAACGCACACTTTCACGATTTAGGTTCTCGCCTTCTATTTCTGATGTCTTGATTGCTTCCTCGGTTAGAGCTTCTACTTCTGCCTTTGACCTTTCGTCAAAGCCTAGCCGTGACATATTGGCGAGAAAGAAACCTTCCTTAAAGTGAGCTTCGGCTAGGGGCTCAGCTAGTCGGTTAGAGTCCCAACGGAAATGCGGCCAGTCTGAAAGTTCCCAGATATACATGAATTCACATCATCTTATGAAGTGAATATAACCGATTTCGCATCATAAAGCTATTATTCAAATCACAAAATGATATGAATCTGCTAGATTTGCATCATCTTATATTTGAATAACAACAGGACATCGGCCCCTCACCGCTGGATGGGTGGCTTCCAGCCCTTTGTTTTGAACCGGATTTTGGAGGCGGCTGTGTCCTGCGATGCCCGCCTTCGTTCCTTTCATCGCGGCAAGGAGAAGGGAGGGCAACAGTCGCGAATGGTGGTAAGTTGTGTCGCTTATCCAGTGATGGCGGAGAGTTCCCGCCCGTGTGTTCTATAGGAAATAAGCAGCGGAAAAAGGGAAGGGAGTCGTAACGATCATCGTTTCGCTTCGGGAGGCGGCCAGTTCATCTCGGTGTGCCGGCCGCAATAGAAGCAGGACAGCCGGTAGCGGGCTTTGCGTCGCGGATTCGGCATCGAAGTGAACGTGATCGGCGTGTCGTCGAAGGGACACATCGGTTGGTCGTGAAGGAGATGCATTTCTGCCATCATCGTGATCGAGGCCACGTCCCATGCCGGCGACGTCTGTTCGTGTCCCGCGATTTTTTCGGTCGCGTGGCAGCGTTCGCATTCCGCCTCAAAGGTCTTGATGCGGGCGTCGTGAGGCGTCAGATCGGTGACCTTCATCGGTCCGCCGCAGTCGGGCTTCAGACAGGTCAAATGTTCGTGCTGCAAGGCTTGAATGAACCGGCGATGGATCAACCGATCCTGCTCCGTTTTCATAACCTCTTCATTGCTCCTTCCCGTATTTCTGTGAAATGGATTCCTGAATCTCTCAACTCAACACTCATCACTCAACACTCACGCCGCATCGGGGCGCTAGATGCCCCACCCTCCGCTGATCTGAATATTGGCGCCGTTGACGTATCGGGATTCGTCGCTGAGCAGATAGCGCACAGCGCCGACCACGTCGTCGACCGTCCCGATGTATCCGGCGGGAATGCGCTTGGTCATGCCGGCCAATTCTTCGGGAGGTGCGCTGCCCGAATCGATGAATCCCGGCGAGATCGCATTCACGGTGATGCCGTGCGGCGCGAGCAGCTTCGCAAGCGTGCGCGTCAGGATGAGCACGCCGGCCTTGGCAATGTAGTGTGCCGTGACGTCCGGTTGGGAGATCATCTGATCCGCATTGGCCATGCTGAAGTTGATGATGCGTCCGGACTTGCGAGCCCTCATGCCGGGAGCGACGGCCTGCGCCAAATAAAAAATCGGGTGCAGATTGCCGTCGAACATTCCATGCCAGCCTTCGACGCTTTCCTCGAATAGATTCACGCGATGATACGGACCGGCGCCGTTGATGAGGGCATCGATGCGACCCCACTCCTTCTCCACGAGACCGGCGAATCGTTTGGCGGCGCCCGGGTCCGAGACGTCGCATCGCTCGGCCAGGGCGCGTCCGCCCCGTTCCGCAATGGCTTTGGCGGTGCGTTCGGCCTCTTGTTCGCTCGTGCGGTAACAGATCGCGACGTGCCATCCCTGAGCAGCCAGGTCCAACGCGATGGCGCGCCCGATTCCCTTCGCTCCGCCGGTGATGAGAGCCACGCGTGGTGTCATGGCGCGCTATTATGCCGTGAACGGAGTCGTTTGGCGAGCAGTTGCAGCACGCCGGCCGTTCGAGATGAAAACTGCTGAGTTTGTTTCGGTTTCTTTGCGTCCGCCTGGGCCGCTTCGATCAACGCACGGAGATCGTCAATCGTATCGACATCGCGCCACTCCGGAAGCAGCGCGGTCTTGAATCCAAGGTCGTCGGCCCGTTCACGGCTGAGCGAGAGGACCCGATCGGTCGACCAGGGAATGTCGTTGAAGAGACCGGCCGCTGGTCTGGTGAGCCCCACGAGATAATAGCCGCCGTCCAGAGCCGGCCCGAATACGACGTCGTGCTGGTCGAGGAGGGCGAGGGCCTGCGCGTAATAGTCGAGCGGCAATGCCGGGACGTCCGTGCCCACGATGAGCACTCGCTTGTATCCGCGCTCGAACATCGCCTCGAATGCCCGATGCATCCGCTCGCCGAGATCGTCTCCGGACTGATCGATGAGCGAGACGTCCTGTCGCGCTTCCATGATCTTGAAGAAGGCGAGCGTCGACGATGGCGCACAAGCGAGATGGCGATCGAGTGGAAGCTTCAGCGCCATGACGGCGCGTTTGGTCCGTTCCAAGGCGTCGAGCACGAGGCTGCCATGGAGCGTCGCGGCTTCATCGGGAGACAGCGGGGGACAGAGACGCGTCTTCACTTGCCCGGAAATCGGGGCCTTGGCAAAGATCACCAGCGCGCCTTGGGTGCGTGTGACACGTGACGTGTGACGCGTGACGGGTTGCCGACCCATAACTCAAAATTCAACTTTCATAACTTAAAATTACGCGCGCCCTACCGGACATGCCGATAAACGCGCGTAAGCCGGTGAGGACTCATTCCGATCCAGTAGAGCAAGCGCAGCGTCCACATCAACAGAATCGTTCTCAGGGGACCGCCCTTCTCCCATCGGCGGAACGAGGTCGTCACGCGGTCGTGCAACGCAACGATCCGCCCCTGCCGTTTCAGTCTCGCGGTGAACTCGACGTCTTCCATCAACGGAATGTCGGCGAAACCCTGGAGCCGCGTGAACACGGATTTCCGGACAAAGAGCGCCTGATCGCCGGTGCAGATGCCGGTCATTCTGGATCGCAGGTTCATCAAGCCGGCGATGACTGAGCCCCACGGCGACAGGCTGTCGAACTGCACGTCGAACCGTCCGCCCACCGCCCGATCGTCGGCCAGTACCGTTTCAATGCTGGATGCGGCGGATGGAGGCGGATGGGTATCCGCATGGAGGAATAAGACGACATCGCCGCCGGCGGCTTTGGCTCCGGCATTGAGCTGCTGCGCTCGCCCCGGCGGACTCGAGAGCAGACGAACAGCGCTGCGTGCGGCGTGCGGCGTAGTCGAGACGAAGGAGTTCGCAACGGCGACCGTGCGGTCGGTGCTGCCCCCGTCGACCACGATGATTTCATGGAAGCCGAGATGTGCGGTCGACCGAAGCGTCGCCGCGATCGTCGCCTCTTCGTTGAGGGTTGGAATGACGACGGAAATGGTCACGCCAGGATGGTGAACGAGTCTTCCTGCGTCGTTCTCGCATCCTT
>DATFDJ010000193.1:0-4794 GCA_035252115.1 Nitrospira sp.
CCTTTTTCGACATCCTGTCAGGGTTCGACCAGCACATCCACAAACGCCGGCAGGCTGTCCGCGCCTTTTTTATCCGTCACCCTCAGCCTAAACCGGAACAATTTCGGTTCTGATACGGACGGCGCCACAAAGGAGGCTTTCGGCATGTTGAGGTCCAGCAGCGGAACCTTCGCGCCTCGAACTTGACTCCACGTATAGAACAGCGCTTCTCCTTCCGGGTCGTGGCTGCTCAACCCGTTCAACTCGACTTTGGTGCCGGCTTTGACCGTGCGATTGGCTCCGGCCACGGCGACCGGCGGTTCGTTCGGGTCGTCACCGACCGCGACGTGCACGTCCAATGAAGCGTCTTTTCCTCTGTTCTTCACCGTGAGTACGGTTTTTCCATTCCCGACAATTTTCAGCATCCCGTCATGCAGTACTTGAATCACTTTTTCATTCGATGAATGGTAGCTGGTACCGCTCGATGGAGCGGTCAGTGGCCTCGCGACGCCGTCGGAGAACTCTCCGACAACCGGAAGCTCGAATATTTTGCCCAGCACATCGACTTGGCCATAGGTGGCCAACTGACCCTCGCGACCGAGCAGCAACGGCTTGTCGGTTTCAAAATCGATGTTCAGCAGTTCCGCTTTTGGTTCGGCTTTGACGATGATCTCATCGAAGACCGTCTTCGTTCCCAGCCGTCCTCGCGAGATTTCAGCCACTGCGATGAGCCGCATCGGTCCGATGGCATCCGGAGGCACCTTCAAAGGACCGCCGAACGCCGGGTCTTTGTCCCCGGTCGACACGAGCACCGGCAAAGAGACGACGGAGCCGCCGACCACGCTGTCCTTCTGAAGGAACTTGTCCACCGAGATCTTGGCTCCGGATTTCGAGGGGCCGGATTCACTGTCCTCCTGCTGCACCAAGGTCTCGTCCTGTTCCCGGTACCAATAGTAGCGGACCTTGATGATGCCGATGTCGTGACCCAAGTCCACGTGAGCCGTGACCGTTTGCCCCGACGTCAGCGTCGTGCCATCGGCCGGTTCCGTGATCTTGAATGCATAAACCGGCTGCGCGGCCATGCTCAGACAGAAAGCCAGAATCGAAACTTTCCGACCTCTTACGAACGCTTCACGCTTCACGAGGAACGTTTCACGCTGCATGAGTCACCTCGTCAGATGGAACGGAACATCGGTCAGGACGACACGGTCTTTAAAGAGAAGTGCGGCCTTCAGCATGAGCGCGCGCTGATTGTGAAGAATATTCTGCCACCAGCGGGCCGGGATGATTTCCGGAACCACGACCGTAATCCAGCAGTCCGGGTCCTTCTGCCGTTGCTCTTCGATGTAGTTGAGGATCGAGCCAAGGATGGAGCGATACGGAGAAGGCAGCACGATCAACGGCACTCCGCAGCCCCACTGGGCCCACTGGATTTCCACACGGGCCGTCTCTTCCTTATCCACGTCGACGAGAATGGCCCGGATTTCTCCTCCCCGGCTGCGTGCATAATCGACGGCGCGGACGACCGACCGGTTGACGCCCCCGATGGGAATCAGCACCATGTTGCGCCGGGGTCGTGGAGGACGCGCGTCGCGTGAGAGAGAAATTTGTTCCGTGACGGCCGTGTAGTGGAGCCGGATTGACCGGAACATCAAGATCAGCAATGGAATCAGGACGATGACGATCCACGCGCCATGGATGAACTTCGTGCTCGCGATGATCAGCGTGGCCGCGGCGGTCGTCAGCGCGCCGATGCCGTTCACCGCCAGCTTTTTTCTCCAGTGTGGGCCTTTCTTGATCAGCCAGCGTTTCACCATGCCGGCTTGGGACAACGTGAAGGAGAGGAATACACCGACGGCATACAAGGGAATCAAGGCATGAGTATCTCCTTGGAAGAGCACGATGAGAAGGCAAGAAAAGACTCCCAGGATGATCACGCCGTTCGAAAAGACGAGACGGTCACCCATCATCGACATTTGATGAGGCATATATCCGTCGCGTGCCAGGATGGAGGCCAGCCGCGGGAAACCGGCGAACGCGCTGTTCGCCGCCAGGATTAAGATGAACATCGTCGAGGCCTGGATCAGATAATACATCAGCCCTTCGCCGAACGTGGCACGCGCAATCTGTGAGACCACCGTTTCATCTTCCTTCGCCAGAACCCCGAACTGATAGGCCAAAACGGTGATGCCCATAAACAGTACGCCGAGGATCGTGGCCATGCCGAGCATGGTGAGAGCGGCATTCTTCGGTTCTGGCTTCTTAAAGGCCGAGACGCCGTTGGAGATCACTTCCACGCCGGTCAAGGCCGTGCAGCCTGAAGCGAAGGCTCGTAATAAGAGGAACAGAGTGACGCTTCCCGCGCCGATGGACTGGGGTGCGACCGGAGACGTCCTGCCGGAGGCTTCGCCGAGAAAGACTTGGCTGAGGCCGGCCACGATCATGAGCAAGATGACGATGATAAACAGGTATGTCGGGACGGCAAAGACACGACCTGACTCCCGTACTCCGCGCAAGTTGACGATCAGGACCGTAATAATGGCCAACAAACAGAGCAGCTCCCTGTGCGGAAAGAGGCTTGGAATGGCGGAGGTGACGGCCGCGATGCCCGCCGCGACGCTGACCGCGACCGTCAACACGTAATCGATCATCAGGGCCGCGGCGGCGGTCAGGCCGGGCCAGGTACCCAGATTGGATTTGGCGACGATATAGGCCCCGCCTCCCTCGGGGTATTCGAAGATGATTTGCTGATACGACACCGTCAGAATTCCGAGGAGGATGACGATCGACAGACTGACAGGGATCGACCAGAAGACGGCGGCTGTGCCGGCCAGGATTAAAACCAGCAAGATTTCCTCGGTCGCATAGGCGACGGAGGACAGGGCATCCGAGGAAAAGACCGCGAGGGCTAACCGCTTGGAAAGTCGCTCATGGATGGCTTGCGCGGTCTTCAGTGGATCGCCGACAAGCCAACGTTTCACCAACATGGGAGGATTATCTCACAAAGCATGCGGACAGGTGAACGCCGGGACGATCTCGTTCCAGTAAGGTACGTTATGAGGCCGAGGCCGGCCTTAAGGATTATGAGGATTTTCCCCAGGTCTCCAGGCCTTCACCCAGGGGTTGACACCGAATTTTAAGTTCAGTATCTTCGCTCTTCCTCCGAAAGAAGTACGCTTGATTATGGGTCTACGACATCAATGTTCGGCTCGTACGGTTTGACTTTTGTGAGCGGGTTTTTGTCTTGATTCATTCATCACACCAAGGAGGCCGGTCCATGTTTTCTCACAAGCCACGGGTTTGTGTTTCCACCCGCATCGGCGCGATGGCGGCTGCGGCCCTGCTCTGGGCTCCACTCGCATCCGCTGAAAATTCGTCGTCCCATGTGGCGATGAATCATCAGCTTCCCGCCTGGGCGGAACAGTTGAAGGGGCAGACCATCGTCGAGGACACGATGTCGGGGAAGGGCGATCGCGCCGCGATGGTCGAACAACAGCACCAGCGCGTCATGGAACATCTGACTCAGGATCCGCAGGTGCAGAGCGTCAATACCGGCATGTACAACACGCAGTCCATGATGCATCAGTACGGTGCCGGCGGGCAGGACATGCTGCTCGTATCCGATCCCCGCGTCGAACCGGTGGCCGCGCAGGGCGGCGGCAAGTGCCCCGCGACGGCGCCGGTGAAACAGTACAACGTGTCTGCGATCAACGTGGAGATCACTCTCAATCAGTGGCTCGATTACTATCCGGGCTACATGTATGTCCTGGACGAAAACATCGACAAGGTCAGAGAAGAGGAAACGAAAAACAAGGAAGCCCGAGACAAGGAAGGCTTTGACCCCGGCGCGGTCATTCCCGGCGTGCAGGCGCAGTGGATTCAACCGCTGGTGATCCGCGGCAATCAAGGCGACTGCGTGAAGATCAAGCTGAGCAACAAGCTGGAAGGCGGCGAGGACGTCAGTCTCCACATTCACGGCTCCAGCATGGTGGTGAGTGCGACCGGCGCCGCGGCGACCACCACGAATCCGGATTCGATCGTGGCGCAGAACAAGACGGCCGACTTCGAGTGGTACATCAATCCGCACACCCAGGAAGGCGTGCGGCAGTTCCATACCTTCAGCAACGATCGCGAATTGACCGTGATGGGGATGTTCGGCGCGTTCGTCGTAGAGCCGCGCGGTTCCTCCTATTTGGAGCCGCTCGGTGCAGGCGATCCGACCCCGGCGACCAGCGGATGGCAGACCATCATCAAGAACGGCACGGGCCCTGACTTCCGTGAATTCGTGTTGATTTATCATGAGGTCGGAGACGAGGCGTTCCGTCCCCTCAACAAGAAAGGCGACTTCCTCCCGCAACGCGATCCGCTCACCGATGCCTATCGGCCCGGCGGCCGCGCGATCAACTACCGTAGCGAGCCGTTCGGCATCAACAACATGCATGTGCAGCACGAATACTTCGGCTTCGAAGATGAATCGATGGGGTACAGCTCCTACACGTTCGGCGATCCGTCACCCACGATTCCGCGTTCGTACATGGGAGATCCGGCGAAGTTCCGCCTGGTCCACGGCGGATCGGAAGTGTTCCATAGCCACCACCCGCACGGAGGAACGATCCGATGGCCGCGGAGCCCGAGAGCGATCGATGACATGAATCTCTGGGCCACGAGCACCAACGGCCCGGTGAAGTATCCCGTGATCCGCGCCAAGACCGATCGTGTTGACGTGGAAGTGATCGGTCCCTCCGAAGCGCTCGACCTGGAGACGGAGTGCGGCTCGGGGCTGTGTCAGCAATTGGCAGGCGACTTCCTGTTCCA
>DATFDJ010000194.1:0-87022 GCA_035252115.1 Nitrospira sp.
CACGACCCTTAGTCAAACCAGCGGCGACGCACCCGTGGAATCGGTTCGGCACCTTCGCGCACCGGCGGCCTCCAGAGGCGATCCTCTAACCGGACATTTCTATTGTGGCAAGAAGCGGACATTTCTAAAGTGGGTGGACATAAGCTCGAACCTTGGAATCTCGGGACGTCCGATCCGCCTCTCGGCCATCGCATCCTCGCAGGGTATGTTAAGCTGCGCAGCCATGAAGCTGTGTCCGCAATGCCGTCAACAAAACCAGGACGACTCTCGCTTCTGTTATCAATGCGGAACACATCTCTCCGAGAGCGGAGGGGCGGCGATTGTATCGCCCACTGAGTTCGTTCACGCGGATGACGACCTCTGGCGGGAATTCATCGGCCCAAACGCCGACCGTTATCTCGAACGATTCAAGAAATTCGGGTCGGAGCAGGCACCGAAGTTCTCTTTGACTTGGAACTGGTCGGCGTTCTTGCTCTTCGCGAACTGTTTCCTGTGGTTTCTCTACCGAAAAATGTATCTGTATGCCTTGGTGTATGCGATTGGGCCGGCTGTATCGGTTTATCTGACCGGCGATATCACGGTCGGCATCGTCTGGAGCATCATGGCCGGCGCGACAGGCAACTATGTGTATTACTGGCATTGCCGAGAGCAGATCGGAGAAATCAAACGGAAAACGGGAAGTGATCACGCCAGACGCGCCTTGGCCGTGAAAGAAGCAGGAGGTGTGCAGTTCTATGTCATTTGGGTCGGTGTGGCGTTCTACCTGGTGCTTTTTATGATGATGGCGAAGATCGCACAAGAGGAACTATCGGACGAACACCGCGTGCCGGCCAAACCGGCAAAACCGGCGGCCTCCACAGTTACGTAGGCCAAGCCGGATGAACTACTGGGTTTTTTGAGCATCGCCCTATGGATCGCCCATCTGAGACCGCTGCCATTTGATCCATTCCTGAAACCAGGCAAAGTCCTGTTCGTACGCCGCTCCCCCGGAATCGCTCACTTCTTGTCGTTGTTCCAATTGGGTATAGGTCCGGGGCCAGTTCTTTTGCCACCAGGATTTCAATTCGTCCGAGCTATACGGTTGCCCATTGTGGTTGACAATGCCGGCTGCTGTGCACAGCGGAGCCACCAGCGGCCAATAGCGGTCCTTTCCAAGTCCGAGGCTTCGACAGTGCTCCCGGAGGAGAAACACCACCCAGAGTTCGGCGCTGTGCTTCTTGTTGTGTTTGAACGGCTGGGTTTGGCGCAGCGGCACGGGGTCGAAGATTTTCACGATCGACGTATAATCAGGACCGCCGTACGTTCCGGCTGCCTCGGCGATACCTTCGATGATGTTGCCCAATTCCAATTCAATGACCGGTGAGGGGCCGTCCCGCTTCCCCGGCAAGGAGTCGGCCAGAGGGCTCGGTGCGGCAAGTAGCTCGATAAGGGGCTTCAGTTCGCGCAACCTGGCTGCCGCCGTCCTCAAAATGTGTTCCGATTCCAGCCAATAGTCCGGATCGTTCTTCGTGAGACGCTCCCGCCCCGGGGGCGGGAGCACGGTGGGGACCCAATAGCGCATGAGCACGAAGAGAATATAGTCGACCTGCCCTCCAAATTGGGCGATCCGTTGAAGATGTCCGGCGCTCCGCACCGCGTCGAAATACGATCGCGCACGGTCGGCGACATTCAGACGCTCGGCCATGCTCATCCACCAGGCTTCGAGCGCGGGCCAGTCGATCGTGGAAGGCGGTGGCATGCTCATAGGAGCAAGGTGGTCGGCAAATCGTGCGGCATGGTACTGCGGTACTGGAGGGAAAGCAACGCGTGACCTGTCAGAATGCTTGCCGGCTCGTTCAATTTTCCCCTTTGACTTACGAAGTCATTCCAGTATTCTTGCTCCGATTCATTGATACATAGGAGGATTCGTTCATGGGTCGGCTGGTGCTGTTGCGTCACGGGGAATCGCAATGGAATCTCGAGAACCGGTTTACCGGTTGGGTCGACGTGCCGTTGTCGCCCCGCGGCGTTCAGGAAGCGCGCAACGCGGGGGAGAAGCTGCGTAGTTTCACATTCGATCGTGCCTTTACCTCCGTGCTGACGAGAGCCAATGACACGCTCCGACTGGCACTCGAGACCATAGGCCAGACGAATATTCCCATCGAAAAAGACAAGGCGTTGAACGAACGAATGTACGGAGAGCTCCAAGGGTTGAACAAGGCGGAAACCGCCAAGAAGTATGGAGAGGACCAGGTGAAGGTTTGGCGCCGCAGTTACGATGTCCGCCCGCCCGGCGGAGAGAGTCTGAAAGATACCGCCGAACGCGTGCTGCCCTACTATGAGACGATGATCAAACCGTACGTGTTAAAGGGAGAAACGATTCTCATTGCCGCTCACGGCAACAGCTTGCGGGCTCTCGTCATGGAATTGGAGGGGCTCTCGAAAGAGCAGGTGTTGGAGCTCAACATCCCAACCGGCGCTCCCTTGCTCTACGAGGTGGACGGCTCGGGGCAGGTGCTGAATCATCGATACCTGTGAGTCGGCAGCTTAGGCGATCTTAGCCGGCCGCCACCGGAGTCCGATGTTCAGCAGTTCCTGGAGCAGCTCCTTGTAGGGATATCCGAATTTTTGCGCCGAATCGGCAAAGTCCTCGTCTTGCGCGATCTGCGGATTGGGATTGGCTTCCAAGACATGCAGGTGTCCCGTGTCATCCATCCGCAAATCGATACGCGCATACCCACTCAGGCCGAGCGCACGATAAACGCGCTTGGCCAAATGCTGAATCTCTTCCGCCTTGCCGTCCGGTAGATTTTTCGCTTCCCTGGACGTGATGCCGTACTTGTCTTGATATTTGCGGCTCCATTTGACTCGTTCGGTGGCGATTCGCCGGGCATCCTCGGGAAGTTTGTCCATGAGTAGTTCCCATACCGGTAACACGTGTAGATGCCCGTTGCCCAGAACCCCGACGTAGAGTTCCCGCCCTTCGATGTAGCGCTCGATCAGTGCGGCGGTTCCCACGCTTTGATGAATGAACGCGACGCGTTCTTTTAATTTGTCGTCATCCTGCACGATCGACGCTTGCGAAATGCCGAGCGAGGCTTCTTCCGTCGCTGATTTCACGATCAGCGGAAACGGCAGCCACTTGGGTCGCTTCACCAAGCGGCCTTGCGGGACCATGATGAAATCGGGAAACGGGATGCGGTGGAAGGAAAAGATTTTCTTCGACAGCACCTTATCGCGGGCAAGCATGAGCCCGCGCGGGTTACAGCCCGTATACGGAACGCGAAGAAGCTCGAGATACGACACGACGTTTTGATCGTACACCGCCACTCCGTCGAATTCTTCGAGCAGATTGAAGGCAATGTGCGGTTTCCATTCTTCGATGGCGGTCCGGATGACGCCGAGATCGCTCTTCACTCCAAGCGGAAGCGCCTCATGTCCCAGCTTTCGCAGCGTCGTGACGACGTCGAACTCCGTCCTCCATTCCACGTTGTTGAGATCCTGTCCGTTCAGTTGTTCGGGGGGAACCAAATCTTTGTGCATCAGGACGAGGACTCGAAGCCGTCTCATACGGCCACCTTATGCCGTCCGCTGCGAAGATAGGTCATGGTATGGACGGTCAATAGTATCGTGAAGTCCAGTTTCGCTCGTTCTTCCGGCACGGGCAGGCGCAAGCCGAGCTCGCGGCACCGTTGAATCATGTCCTCGAGAACTTGATCGATCGTGTACTGATATTCACCGGTCCACGCAGCCACTTTTCGGCGGACTTCTTTGCGAAATCGATTGAGAAAGGTCGCCGCAGCCATCTTCTCCGCATGAGCAGGAGCATCCGAGAACAGGCGCTTCAGATCCGGGTCGTAGAACGACGGCCGCTCGATGCCGTAGTGAGTTCGTTTTCGCTCATAATGTTCCCGGAGAGTCTTCTTCAACACCGGCAGAGGATCGATCTCTTCCGTCGTGGCGACCTTCGGCGGTACATCGGCCAGACCTTTCATCAACTCATCCATGTAGTGCAACTTCTTCAGCACGGGCCAGTCCCTGTAGCGATCGGCCCATGCTGAATCAGGCGTCAGCCAGACGGCGAAGGTTTCGGCGAAATCTTCGTCCGGATGGCTCTGCGCATACCAGACATCGAGATGCCGGACAAAGCT
The DNA here is from genome assembly GCA_035252115.1 of Nitrospira sp. Classification (GTDB taxonomy): domain Bacteria; phylum Nitrospirota; class Nitrospiria; order Nitrospirales; family Nitrospiraceae; genus Nitrospira_C. The sequence goes on from DATFDJ010000194.1 coordinate 4,131, forward strand.
CCGGCTGTAGGGACGCGGCCGATAGTACTGAGGGTACGGCTGAGACGATTTCCCGAAAATCTGCTGCCGGTTCCGGAGGCGACGAATCCGGTAGGCGTTTTCGATGGCATGGCCCGCTTCGTGGCGGAGGATGCGCATACACCATTCCGGCGTTCCTCCTTCGACTTCCAGCATCTGGGACAGCTCGAGCTTGGCTAGCCGGGGATGCGCCAGGTAGAACGGCACCGCGATGCCGGGGATTCCATCGGGCGTGAACCATTCGTTCGAGATCCAGAAATGTGGACGGAACGCGAGGCGCTTCGCTTGGAGTTCGCCATACAACTGATCGATGTGTTTGGACAGGAATCCGTTTTCCAGCGTGACGCCCAGCCGACACATGGGGAGGTCAAGAAGCTTCTCATCCGACCATGAAGCCCATTCCGGTTCCTGTGGCATTTTGTCGGAAGATCCAAGAACATGAGCGGCATTCGATCGCTGCATAGAGGATGGAAGGAATACGAGCCATCCGGTGCTGACCAGAATATAGCCCGCCTCAGCAGTCCATGCAACTTTCACTAGGAAATTAAAACGAGAGTCGTGCACGCCTGCGGCGCGCGACCGCCATCCCATAAGCCGCGGGCAACCACGGCACTGGATCGACAGGCCGGAAGAGGACCGCGTACAATGGATTTTCCACATTCCTCAATTCGATACGTATCATGCCGAAGCTGGACGATGCGACAGAGCAACTTCAAACCCGCCTACTGCGGCAGGTGGGCCAAGTGATCGCCGGCTACAATCTCATCGAGAACGGCGACAAGATCATGGTGTGTGTGTCGGGAGGAAAGGACAGCTATGCCTTACTGGATCTCTTGCTCGTTCTACAGAAGAGAGCCCCGATTCGCTTCGATCTCGTGGCTGTGAATCTGGATCAGAAACAGCCCGGTTTTCCCGCCCATGTGCTGCCTGAATATCTAACTTCAATCGGCATTCCGTTTCGCATAGAAGAGCGGGATACGTATTCCATTGTGAAGCGACTGACCCCGGAAGGACACACGACATGCTCGCTGTGTTCACGATTGCGTCGCGGTCATTTGTATCGCGTGGCAGGCGAGCTGGGAGCGACAAAAATCGCGCTGGGTCACCACCGGGATGACATCCTCGAAACATTATTGCTGAACTTGTTGTTTACCGGAAAACTCAAAACGATGCCCCCTAAGCTGCGCTCCAAAGACGGGCGGCACATGGTGATCCGACCTCTCGCCGCCGTACGAGAATCGGATCTGACCCGTTACGCCGAACTCCGCGCCTTTCCGATCATTCCTTGCGATCTCTGTGGGTCCCAAGAGGATCTGAGGCGTAAAGACGTGAAGCGCTTCCTCTACGAATGGGATCGACGAGCTCCGGGTTGCAAAGACAGCATGTTCGCGGCGTTGTCCAATGTGGCTCCCTCACTATTGCTCGACACACGCCTTTTCGATTTTCTGTCTCTCCAGGCTGGAGCCGACGCTGGCGGACACGAAGACGCCTGGCTGGACTACGACGCCGAACCGGCCTGATCCCTCCCCATGGATAAGGATCACCATCCCGATCCAGGTCCGCCGCTCTGGTCGATTGGCTTTGCCGTCGCCATCATGCTTGGAGCGCCACTGTTGATCTATTCCATCTCCCCGGCCGGCCCGATTCGCGAAGGCGATACGATCTTCGTTCAGGGACCGAGCAAAGTTCCCCTCGCGAATCCGCTGCTCTACGAAAGCGCCCGCTTTGAGGGAACCTGCCTACTTGACCCACAAGACCCGTTGATCGTGATGCAGAAGCCGACTGGTCGTCCTGATGGGTTGGTTCTGGCGAAGGTTCAAGGCAAGACGGTCATGGAATGGCCGTTCTGTCCGCCGCAAGCCGAGGTCTTGTTATCGCTCGGTCAACTTACGCAAGAGTCCGAATTCTGGATGGACGTCAAGACCCGGTTCTTCAACTTATTTCAATGAAATGGAAAGCTTCAGACTGACGATTTCAGTCTGGCGATAAACTGCTTTCGGAATTTGATGACTTTCGGAGATATTACAGCGGTACAGTATCCCTGGTATGGATTACGCGAAAAATATTGTTGGTGGTATGGCTCGGCCTCGTACCATGTCTTGGCCGGCACGACCTGGGTGACAATGGGATTGGCATAGAGGTGTTCTTCAGTCAAGGCTGCAATGGCCGCTTCAGCGGATTCTTTTTGGTCGGGCGAATGATAAAAGATCGCCGATCGGTATTGTGTTCCGACGTCGTGTCCTTGGCGATTGAGCGTCGTGGGATCATGAATCGCAAAAAAGACGTCCAGCAGATCTCGATAGCCAATCACTCCTGGATCGAATACGATCCGTACCGCTTCGGCATGACCCGTTTCCCCTCCGCATACAGATTCGTAAGTGGGATTATCCGTTTCCCCGCCGGTATACCCTGACTCCACAGAGTTCACGCCCTTTAATTGATCGTAGACCGCCTCGAGACACCAAAAACATCCACCCGCCAGCGTGGCTATCTCCTGCTTCATCCCTGCTCCTTCGGATTCAAACTGCCTGATTGCCGAACAGCATCAACCGACTCTTTATACTTATACCATGACGGAGGAAATGGCTCGACTCGGTCGAAACGGCAGGCTCACTCTTAAGAAAGATCGGAGAAACAGCTATGCAGGCTGTTCTGCGGAGAGATGCGCAATTACCTGTTTCAGCTTCACTTGCTCATCCGATCGGATCGAGGTGAATTCCAGTCCGAATGTTTTTCCTCTGATCCAACGGACCTGCGCTTCATCAATGCGCAGAGGCCAGTTCAGTCCTGGAGCATAGATACGACATTCAAATGTCGCCCCGATGACAACGACCTGTTCAGTTTCGATACGACAGCCCCCATCGGACAAATCCAGCGTTTTGCCCTGTCCTTCGCGTTGACCGCCGGAAAATGTGCTTCGAAACTGAGCGGTGAATCGCGGCTGTTTTCGTTTCTCGACACGCCGGTCATCTCTCACAGCTTGTGTTGTCTTGCCCATGCTTTGCCTTCCATACGAAAGGGTAAGTTTGTGTTCTATTGTTCCGGAAAGAAAAACCCCGGCGCCTTGCTAGAGCACGCCGGGGGCCGGGTGGATTTCTGGAATGCGCTAATTCTTGACCTTCAGCAACACGTGATCGCGCCGATTTTGTTGATAGCAGGTTTCGTCGTGGTCCATGCAGAATGGGCGTTCCTTGCCGTAAGACACAGTGGCAACTTGCTTCGGACTGACGCCCACCTCGATGAGATAGGCGCGGGCACTCTTCGCTCGCTTATCCCCCAGAACCACATTGTAGTCGGTCGTTCCTCTCTCATCACAATGTCCCTCAACCTTCATCACGGCGCCGGGATGATCCTTAAGCCAGGCGGCATCGTGATTCAACGCCCGCATCGCGGTTTCTGTGAGAACCCACTGATCGTAGCCGAAGAAGACATCTTGGAGGCCGGCTTCAATGGCAGCTTTTTCTTCTTTCGTCAATTCGGCTCGTTGCACTACGTCCATTCCGCTTCCGCTGTACGACTTTGAGGCAATGCTTCCCTGGGTCAGTCGTTCCTCGGAAGGATTCGAAGAGAATCCACTCAATTCTCTCCCCTGAGATCCTCCCGGAACCATACCGGGGAAGTTAGGATTCACACCTTGCCCTTTCCATTCAGACCTGTCAGACATATTTCCACCATCAGATGTCGTCCCTCCACCACTCTTCGAGCCGGGCTGCCCGGCAGCGAGACGATCTTGTGTTGACGTACCATTCTCTTCTCCTCCGTCTGACTGCAGCCATTTCAGGCTACATCCTTGCCCCATGAATATAATCACGCTCAAACCCGCTATGGCAGCCGATTTACCGATCGTCGGACTCATGACATCCCCCTATCCTTCAGTAGGTGAATCGCTCTGTTAGAGAAACTATAGCACCCAGAATGGAAGGGAGCGTTAATGAGAGGCCAGCGGGAAGTAACCAGGGAAATCAATAACTTAATAGAATGACCCAGGAAGCGTGACGTTCGGAGGACTAACCCAAACTCCGGGAAGATGCTAAAAATGCGCAGCGCGCCGGTCGGCCCATCGTACGGGGCGCATGACCGTTCCCAATGCTGCGACAGCGCAGATAATTATCAACATGGTTAGGCCCACGAACAAGAAGAATCCTGCTCGAACATCGTGGAGGAAAACGTTGTTCATGATACCTCCTTCGTCTCCCTCGCCGAAGAACCTTCAACTATGCCAGCCACATGAGCAGATCCATGGAGCCAGAGGATCGAGTTTCCTCAACCACTTTCCGCAACAGGGACAGTTTCGCGTCCATGCTTCCCGCCGCCGCTCCACGCCATTCTTGTAAGCCTTGTCCTTGTTATAGAATATCATTCGTCTTCACTTTCTACTAATTCTTGCAGCCGTTCCTACAAGGTACCGCCAGAGGTGCCAAAAATCTATGCAGCTTTGGTGGGGGATTGCTTCCTACAACCACAGGGCCCACCCTCATACCATTGTCTCTATCGGTCAAAATACCTTGATCTTAATGCAATAGCAGAAGAAAGAAGAGGGATCAGATCCCAGAGAATAATGGTGCGCCCGGCAGGAATTGAACCTGCGACCTGCGGGTTCGAAGCCCGACGCTCTATCCAACTGAGCTACGGGCGCACGCGGCTATTTCAACCACTTCGCCGGAGATCTTGTCAATAAGACGCTCACTGCTCGCAAATGCCATCAAGGCAACGAGTGATTTCCTGAATCACACTGTCAATCGGTCTGTCGTCAGTGGCCACGACAAAGTCGGCCGCGGCTTCATACTTCGGTGCTCGTTCCCGCAAGACACCTTGCACCTCATCGATAAAAGAGCTCGTACCCGTCAATGAAGGACGCTGCGTGTCACCCGCTATCCGCTCAACAATAGTCGAGACGGAAGCCGTGAGCCAGAATACACGGCCGTTCTCCTTCAACGCACGGGTGTTTTCCGGACGCAGAATGGCACCTCCTCCAGTATCGATCACAAGCCGGTCGGAACCAGAGAAATCGCGGCAGACTTCGGATTCCACATCCCGAAAGCGCTCCCACCCCTCTTGACCCACGATTTCCACGATCGATTTACCCGTTCGCCGGACGATTTCGGCGTCAGTCGACACAAGTGTTCGACCCAATCGTATGGCGAGCATTTTCCCGACGGAGCTTTTTCCCGTCCCCCGATAGCCGATGAGCACGATATTCATGAAAACCGAGATTCCAAAACGCTGCGCATGACATCCAACGGGGCCGGCCTCCCGGTCCATAACTCGAACTGAGCCGCGGCTTGATACAAGAACATTTCAAGCCCTGAGATAGTGCGGCAACCTTGGCATTTTGCGTCTCCGAGCAGCTTGGTTTCCCAAGGATTGTAGACAATGTCCATGACCGTCAGTGAAGGATGAAGAACCGCGGCAGGCACGCACGTGGCTTCTGTTTTAGGAGACATACCGATAGGTGTGCAATGGATCAGGACATCGCAGGCCGGCAAGATTCTTTTCAGCGCCGTCTCGTCTAGAAATCCGTGATCGACTCGGAGGGTCGTCTTCGAGTGAAGATCGCGAGCCAGGGCTTCGCGTTCCGACTCTTCGATACCCAAAAGATTCAGATGCTGAATCGACCCTTCGGTGGCGAGGGCGAACGCAATTGCACGCGCCGCACCTCCCGTCCCGAGTATCGTAACTTTTTTCCCCTTGAGTACGACGCCGCCCTCTCGAAGAGCCCGCAACACTCCCGTGGCATCGGTATTATGTCCGATCAGAGTGCCTCCACCTGAAACCACAGTATTAATAGCCCCAATGTGGCGAGCCGTGGGCTCCACCTCATCCAAAAACGGCAGAGCTGCAACCTTATGCGGAATGGTCACGCTGGCTCCCCGGAAGTTGCCCAAGGCTCGCAGACCGTTGAGCGCATCACCGATGGCTTCTACCTGCCATGCCAGATACACAAAATTGAGACCCAGTGTCCTGAACGCCGCATTATGGATTGCAGGCGATAGCGAGTGTGCGATGGGATTGCCGATCACCCCACAAAATTGTGTTTCGGTGTTGATCTCCATTGTCGCAGTCACCACACCGTCATGCCTCCGTCGATCCTGAACGTTCCGCCCGTCACCCAGGCGGCATGATCGGATGCGAGGTACAGCACCATTTCAGCCACTTCTTCAGGCTTGCCGGGACGACGTAGCGGATAGCGGCTCAGGATGGGATCCAGTTGCTCGGGGTTGTTCAGGAGAGGTGCCGCCATCGGCGTGTCGATCAGACCAGGATTCACAACATTGCATCGAACCCCGTCTTGCGCATAATCGATGGCCAATGCCCGGGTCAATGCGTCGAGCGCGCCCTTGGACGCCGCGTAGGCCGGCAACATTGGAATGCCAACCAGACTGGCAATCGACGATATATTGATGATTGAACCGCTGCCTTGCTTCAGCATGTGAGGGATCACGGCTTTCGTCATCCGAAAGACTCCGGTGACATTGACCTCAAATACGTCATGCCACTCTTTGTCGTCCAGTTCGTGAATCCGCTTGCCAAAGCTGCCAACGCCGGCATTATTGACGAGGATGTCCACCTTTCCGAAAATGCCGATCGTGCGTTCAATTACCTGCCGAACGTGCACATCATCCGCCACGGACCCGGAAACAGCCAGCACCCGGCCCTGGCTCGCACCAATCTCTCGCACTACTCGCTCGAGCTCTTCCTTGCGCCTCCCTGTCACAACGACGGCTGATCCCTCTCTTGCAAAGAGCCGGGCTATCGACTCTCCGATACCGGCATTCCCTCCGGTAATGATTGACACTTTGCCCGCCAACCGGCTCACGGCTGCTCTTCCTGCTCCTGATCTTCAGATAAATCGAAGCCGGTGCTTTTCTCCATCGACTCATTGGAAGTCCAGAGTCCCGGCTCCACTTTTCTCGCGAGGGTCAAAAACCCGGAATGGGCGACCATACGGTGATCCGGGCGCACACTTCGCCCTTGTACCGACCACGTTCGCAGTAACGTCTCAAAGGTTTCTACAAACCCGAACTGGCTTCGGAGCAAGGCCTCGACCGTTTGTTGGACCTGCGGTACCGTGGGGACAAAGCTCAAGTAAATGCCCCCGGATCGTAGAACGCGAGCCATGTGGGGGACCACACGCCATGGTTCCGGCAGATCAAACACCGCCCGATCAAATGGGAGACCGTCCTCCGGCAAATCAATCCCCTCATAGACATCGCCATGATGCCGGATCAAATTTGCCGGTACTCCCATATACCGATCAATATTCATTGTCGCGGTGCGGGAGAAATCATCACGAAGTTCATAGGTGACGACAAGACCGCCAATGCCAACCGCCCGCAATAAAGCCATGGTCAATGCGCCCGAGCCTGTCCCGGCTTCCAACACCCGCGCGCCGGGATAAATGTCAGCCCACATCGGAATCAGCGCCAGATCTTTCGGATAGAGTACCTGGGCCCCCCTCGGCATCTTGAGCACATATTCTCCGAAGGTCGGCCGAAGGGCGATCATTTTCTTTCCCCCGGAGAGCACCACGAGCGAGCCATCGGGCTTCCCAATCAGTTCGTCATGAGCGATCTTCTGCCCGCTAAACTGGTAGACCCCGCCAGCCTTGAGCGTCAATACATACTGCCGTCCTTTCTTATCGACGAGGTGAATGCGTTCTCCGTCGCGAAAATTTGACATGGGCGCTCATTCTAGCAAGATGCTTGAAGAGCGTGCCAGCGTCTTGAAACCTGCGAAAGGGCTGATTCTTCTTTTGTATAAGCGGAGATGTGGCAATTCAGCCACTGACGTGTCGTCTATGTCCTCAGGTTCCTGTCCGATTGCCTCAAGCACGTGCGCAGCTTCTCATTAGGCCACTCTAATACATTCGGCTTTTCAGCCGGGTCGCTCATCGGTTTTCTCATCGTCAATCCAGCATAGGAATTGCTGCGTAGAAAAGGTGTCAGCAATTTGGCTTGGGACCGATGCCGTGAATCGTTTGAGCAGAATGTGTCTCTAATGCATAGATATTCAAAAGCAAAAACCAACGTGAAGAAGCAGGGAGGAATGACGAGGGAGGACAATATGAGGGACGATTTGTTCCCCATCGAAGCAGGAAAAGATGCACCGGTAAAGGACGTCGATGCGGACAACCCCGAAGACAGCGATCTGATGGATATGATCGCGCGGGATTCGGTTGGAGAGCGGCCACTCCAAGAGGTCGCCAAGCCGGTCAAGCGACAGGCGCAGGCGGACGGTCCATTTATGTTGGAATCGTTGTACTTCCAATCCTTCGGCGAGCGAGCGCTGCTGACAAGGGAGGAAGAAACGGCCTTGGCCAAACGTATCGATCAAGGCTCGGCCATCATTCGGACAACTCTGCGGTCGCTCTTGAAGATATTAGCGCGGGCGAAACGATCAGAAGAACTCAGCGAGGCTCAGCATACTTTGCAGACCGTCCGGGGCTTGAGCGGATTGTCGGCGACGGCGCTCGACCGTGTGGAGCATAGTCTGGTCTGGTTGATCAACAACACGGGAGTCCAGAAATTGCCTGCCGCCACCATTAAAGTGCTACGGCAGTCGCTGCGCACGATTCGAGACGCGCGGGCCGTATTGGAGCGTGCAAAAGACGAGTTGGTACGCTGCAACCTCCGTCTGGTTGTGGACGTCGCCAAGCACTACACGCGTAGGGGGCTGACTCTGTTAGACTTGGTTCAGGAAGGCAACATCGGATTGATGAAAGCCGCGGAGCGCTATCAATACCGCAAGGGGTTTAAATTCAGTACCTATGCCACATGGTGGATCAGGCAAGGCATCACGCGTGCGCTTGCCGATCAGTCCAGGACCATCCGTATTCCTGTCCATCAGACGGAAGCATCGCATCGGATCATGCGCGTGACAAGGCGGCTGGGACAGCAGTTGGGGCGTCCTGCCAGATTGGAGGAAATCGCGCAGGTCCTTCGCATGAGACCCGAACGGTTGCATGAGACGATCCAAGCGTTCCAGGAGCCGGTGGCGCTTGAACACCCCGTTGGAGACGGCGGAACGCAGTTCGGGGAACTTCTTCCTGATTTGCAGGCAACTCCGCCCGATGCCCACCTCCATCGAACGGAAATGAGCAACCAGTTGGATCGGATCCTCAGTACCTTGACGCCGAGAGAACAGACCGTCATCCGCCTTCGCTTCGGCATCGGATACGACCAGCCTTCGACGCTGGAGCAGGTCGGGCAAAATCTTTCTGTCACGAGAGAACGAATCCGGCAGATTGAAGCCAAGGCACTGAAGAAGCTCAAGACTCCCGCCATCAAAGAAATGTTCGCTGCGATACAGTAAACTTCAGGGAAGGAGATTACGGGGCGAGGACCGGTTCTCGCCCCCTTTTTTTGGTCTTCGTCGGCTTCACTCAGTGAATGAGTTGTGCCACAATGGGTCGTCGATGATTAGGACGATCTCAAGCAGTCTCCCCGGGACATCGTTTTTCCTCTGGGTATGCGTTCTACTGTTTTTCTCTTCAAGGGCCGAAGCAGATCCGGGTTCCAGCGCCGTCGCCCCTCACGAAAAGTCCCTTTCAGTGCCGGCCGTCGTAGCAAAAGTCCGACCATCCGTTGTGACAATCTTGACAAGAGGCGTGCCGGCTACCCCATCGCAGTCGCAATCTGGTTCAGGGTCCGGCGTCATCATTGATGAAAGCGGGTATATCCTTACGAACAACCATCTCGTGACAGGCGTGAAGAGTATCGTCGTCGGTCTATCGACCGGTCGTCTCACGCCCGGCCGCGTCGTCGCGCGAGACTTCTTGCTGGATCTCGCTTTGGTCAAGATTACGGCCCAGGATCTCGTACCGGCCACCCTCAGTTCGTCGCCTGCTCTGGAAATCGGTGAATCGGTGGTGGCCATCGGCAATCCGTTGGCGTTGAAGGGAGGATCCACCGTCACGGTCGGCGTCGTGAGCGCGCTCGATCGCTCGGTCCTGACGCCCGACGGAGAAACACTCTACGACTTGATCCAGACCGATGCGGCGATCAACCCAGGGAACAGCGGCGGCCCGCTTGTCGATCTATCCGGCCGTGTGATCGGCATTAATGTCGCCATTGCGCCCTCTGCACAAGCCATCAGCTATGCGATTTCGATGGAAGCCATCTATCCTCACATTCCATCCATGATAGTACGTGGATCGATTCATCGTCCTGACTTAGGATTTGTACCGGTGACGGTCACGCCCAGCATTATGGCGACGTTCGGTCTGGAAGGAGACCGCGGCGTGCTGGCCCTTCAGGTGGAGAGCACCAAACCGGCCGGCGCCGGGGGGCTTCAGAACGGAGATGTGATCACGGCAGTCGATCAGCATCAGATCTTCAACACCGGTGATTTTTGGCACGCGCTGCTCCACTCCAGCGATCAGCCGACTATTCAGTTGACGCTGCATGGGAGGAGCGGCCCTGCGACTCTTCAGCTTCCCAAGCCGCCTCCTCCGATCAAGGTCGGACCGTGACGAATGAACGGCCTCTAAATTCAAGACGACCGGGTACGCTGTTGGCGTTTCCGTATTTGGTCGGGTATCCCGACGGCTGGCTGGTCCAAGAACGGTTCCATAGGGAGCGTCGGGAAGAACGCCGTCATGACACACTGCTTCTTCTCCAACATCAGCCAGTATATACACTGGGACGGCGCACGGCTCCGGCGCATCTCCTGAAAGGTAAGGAGGCGTTGCTGGCCACCGGCGCTACGGTGGAATCCGTCAATCGCGGCGGATCGGTTACCTATCACGGCCCGGGACAACTCGTGGGATATCCCATTGTGCGGGTTTCGAGCTTTGCAGCCGGTCCAAAAGAGTACGTGTGGCTTCTGGAGGAGGTGCTGCTCCGCACGTTGTCTCTCTGGGACATCACAGGCCGGCGTCTTGCCGGCAAACCCGGTATCTTCGTGGAATCCGCCCATGGCATGGCGAAAATTGCTTCTATTGGCGTACGCGTAGATCACGGCGTCAGCCTGCATGGTTTCTCGCTGAACACCGACATCGATCTCACCCGCTTCTCGCACATTGTGCCGTGCGGACTGTATGGCTATCAGACCACTTCGATGGCCGCTCTGTGCCAGACTTCAATACCGATGAACAGCATCATGCGACAAGTGGCGGAGCAGTTTGGGGCTCTGTTTCACTTGGAATGGGAGACTCCGTTCCGGCACGTCATATCTGATCGAGATTTTCCACAACTGATGGAACAATTTCTCAACGAGCAGGTATTCCATGCGTGAACTCGACACACCGACATTCCGGCTCGCCGTAGCTCAGTTCGATCAAGCGGCCGAAGCCATGGATCTCGATCCCAATTTGCGCCAGCGGCTCAAGCTACCTCAGCGATCATTGGTGGTCAGCATCCCGGTCCGGATGGATGATGGGCGAGTTGAGATCTTCACCGGCTACCGCGTCCAGCACGACTTCTCCCGTGGGCCGTCCAAAGGCGGCATTCGCTACCATCCCGAGGTCAACCTCGGCGAAGTCGCGGCGTTGGCCATGTGGATGACCTGGAAATGCGCGCTCGCCGACTTGCCTTACGGCGGTGCGAAAGGAGGAGTCGCCGTAGCCCCACGGCGGCTCTCTCACGCGGAACTGCAGCGATTGACGCGGCGCTATGCCGCAGAAATTTTCCCATTGATCGGACCGGACAAGGACGTGCCTGCGCCGGATGTCGGAACGGACGCGCAAATCATGGCCTGGTTCATGGATACCTACAGCCAGCAAGTCGGCTATTCCGTGCCAGGAGTCGTCACCGGAAAGCCGCTCTCCATCGGAGGCAGCCTCGGCCGCGAAGAAGCGACCGGCCGCGGCGTCGTGTATGTGACTCTAGAGGCGCTTCGGTATCTCAACATCCGCGTCGAAAATGTCACCGTCGCAATCCAAGGGTTCGGCAACGTCGGCTCCCACACAGCCCGAATCATGCATGAGTGCGGCGCCCGCGTCGTGGCTGTAAGCGATGTGACCGGCGGGATCTACAATCCCAAAGGTCTCGATATTCCGGCCCTCCTTACTCAGTATAAAAGTTTGGGACATTCCCTGAACGCGATCAAACTGGGCGAGGGGATCTCCAATGACGAATTGCTCCAGCTTGATTGTACAGTCCTCGTGCCGGCGGCTCTTTCCGAGCAGATCACGAAACACAATGCGCACAAACTCCGCTGCCGGATCTTAGCGGAAGGAGCCAACGGCCCCACGACCCTGGAAGCTGATCAGATCATCCAAGACAAGAACGTTTTCGTGATACCCGATATTCTGGCGAATTCGGGCGGAGTGATCGTCTCCTATTTCGAATGGGTGCAAGACGCCCAACGGTTTTTCTGGAAAGCTACGGATATCCAGGAGCGCCTGAGGGACCTCATGACCTCGGCCTTTCAACGAACGCTGCATTTTGCGACAGAAAAACGGACGTCCATGCGCATGGCGGCGTTGATGAGTGGAATCGACAAAGTCGCGCAGGCTCACCTGCATCGCGGCCTCTATCCGTAGAGCAAACTGCCCAATGGACAGACAGATCATTGTCCGATTGTGGGACGCTCACAAGAATGCCGGCTGGCCGAGGATGGCCAACCGGCTCGAAGGTCCGTTGATGACGCTCGATACCGTGATCTGCGGTTGCGTCGTCTATTTTCTCGACAGCCAAGACGGTCTCGACGAGCAGCGGCGTGCCATTGTCGGCGATTGCCTGACAGATCTGGAAATGCTCGAAGCCGATCTCGAGGAAGAATGCCGGCCCTATTTTCAACGCCTGCACGAACTCGGCACTCTATTGCTGACCGCTTCCTAGCTGAGTTTTACGCTCCTACGGCACTTCGACAATATCGCTCTTCATCGGTGCCAGGAGACCAAGGAGTTCGTTCTTTTCCTGAACCGGTACTTTGTACGTATCCAAGGCCTTTACGAGATCCTCGACCAGCGCGGAGAAGTCGGCATTGGAAATCTTCATCCCCGCATGAGTGGTTTTCATATCCCGGCCCTTGTACGTGCACGGCCCACCGCTGGCCGCACAAATCTGATCGACGAGATGCCCTTTGAGCCGTGGGATATCGGTCGTCGCAAACCGACCATTGATCCGATTGTCGGCAGCCACATTCGCCACAAATTGATCAACCACCGCCGTGATGGCGGGCTTGCCGCCAAGCCGATCGTACAGCCGTTTCCCGGACTGCAGCGGGGGCTGAGCCCCGCATCCGACCGCGGTAAGCAGCAGAATACCTGCGATGACGCAGCACCCTACGTGAACCCGTCCTTGCATTGCTAACCTCCCTGTCATGCGGCTCCTGCCGCGTGAGCGCTCAGAATGTCCGGGACACTAAAAGGCGGCCCGTTGACGAGGCATCCTAAGGCTGCTATTGTCTATTTGTAAAATATATTGTTTATATACTTTGTATAGTTAATATCTATCATCAATCTTTTAGATGGCACTATGGAACTGCGGCATCTCAGATACTTCATGGCTGTCGCCCGTGCGAAAAATTTTACCCGGGCGGCGGAGACACTGCATGTGTCGCAGCCGTCATTGTCCGTTCAGATCCGCGATCTTGAAGAAGAGATAGGAACGCCCTTGTTTGATCGACTCGGACGTACCGTGGAATTGACGCAGGCAGGCGCGGTATTCCTTGAACATGCTGAACGGGCGATGCGGGAACTGGAACAGGCAGCTCAGCTCGTCCGCGAGCTTCATGGAGCTCACCGCGGGAAATTGGTTGTCGGAACCTTGGCAACGGTCAATTCCTATCTGATCCCTCCGCTCGTATCGAAATTCAAGCAACGGTTTCCCGGCATCCATCTTCAGGTCCATTCCCAACCGTCCGCAGACATCGTGGAAGGCGTGCTCGCCAATCGATTGGACCTCGGCCTCTGTCTGCTTCCCATTTCACATGATCGGCTTGCCACAGTACGGTTGTTCGAAGAACGGTTGGTACTGGTGACACCGGCCGACCATCCGGTCTCCCGCGCGCGCATCCGGATGCAGGAGTTGGGTGGGCTGCCGCTTGTCTTGATGCCGGCCGACTATTGTTTAAGAAAAATGGTTGAAGCCGAATGCGCAAAGGCGCGAGTCGAGACCGACGTGGTGCTCGAGATGACGTCTCCTGAAGGCATTCTTGAAGCGGTGGAGAATGGAGCGGGTCTGTCGATCTTGCCCGAACTTTATGTCCGAGGTCGCCTGGGCGGTACAAGGCTTCGTATGGTTGACCTCTATGATCCGGTCCCGCGCCATTGGGTAGGGATAGCCTATAAGCACAACCGCTATCAAAATCTGGCAGCCCAAGAGTTTGGATCCCTTTGCCGGTCCGTCATGGAAGACCTCCTCAGGAACCGCCAGGGCCGCGCAAGCGCTGCAGGTACCGCGATTGGCAAGGGCCGCTGAAGGCGACAGGCTGTGCTGCCTGTTCCTTTCCTTGAAAGTTCTTTAACCCTCCGTTAAAATGCATTCCGATGATCCGATCCCGCCTTTGACACTCCGACGTCCGAATCTCGACTGCCGGCTTATGCCTAAGGAGGAGTTCATGAATGCGATGGTACGAGTGGTCCTGCTGGCCTGTGTTTCTCTCATAGAAGCCGGCGTCGCAGTGCCTTCGGTTTTGGCCGATCCCTATGAGTTAAGCAAAAACGACGTGATGGATCCGAAGAGCATCAAGAGTCCCGACATTTCACTCTTCGGTGTGAAACTGGGCGACTCAGAGTCCAAAGCGCTCGACGTGCTCGTCAATGAGAAAATCCCCGGTGTCAAAGTGGAGCAGGAGGCCTTGTTCATCTTTCTGCTGGATCAGCGGAAGCCCACGGGTCCAATGGCCGGAGTTCGCATACAAGACGGAAAGGTGGACCTCATCTTCGTCAACAATCGGTTTGCCTATAAGATGAGAGGGATATTGCGGAACGTGCTCAATAGCGAGAGTCCCGAGGACGTCAGAAAACTACTGGGGCAAGAGGACTATGGGGATGAAAACGTGATGGGCGCCGTTCTGGCGTATGACAAACAAGGGTTCGTCATCAATTATTTGGGCAAAGATGTGAACATCGAGTTTTCGTCTCCCCACTGATGCGGAGCTGTGCCTAGGAAGCTGCCGCTTACCTTCCTCTATCTTCATCCTCATCTTAGATACTGTATCCGGGGCCATGCGGGCGCATAGTGCTCTGGTGCTATTGAATGGAGTCGGAAGAACGAAGACCGTAGTTGATCAGACTCAACGCCGTATTCCAACGGCGATTGGAGTTGAGGATGACGAGGAGAAGGTCGCTGCCGTTATGCGACACCTTTGCGATCAGGCATCGGCCCGCTTTGGACGTGAAGCCGGTTTTGATGCCCTCCACACCGGGGATGCGACCCAATAGTCTGTTCGTATTGTGGAAAGAATAGGCATGGGTCCCATTGGCCGGCATGATGATGGCCCGCTCTTCTCGGACGAGCCGACGAAAGATCGGCTGCTCGAGGGCAATCACGCTCAAGCGTGCCAGATCTTCGGCGGTGGAGTAGTGATCAGGATGGTCGAACCCGCACGCATTGCTGAAATGCGTATCGCTCAATCCGAGCGCGCTCGCTTTGGCGTTCATCAAGCCGACGAATTGTGCTTCATCTCCACCCACATGTTCGACAGCGGCAAGACAGGCGTCATTGGCGGACACGATCAGCATCCCTTTTAAGAGGTCATCAAGCCGAAACACTTGACCCGCTTTGAGTCGGAGGTGGATCTTGTGCGCCTTAGCCGCCGTCGGGCTGACTGTCACGAGATCGTCAAGCCGTCCCTGCTCCAGAATGACGAGCGCCGACATGATTTTGGTTAAGCTCGCCGGGGACAGCCGCTTGCCTGCCTCATGTTGATAGAGGATACGCCCGCTCTTGAGCTCCTTCAGTAAAATGCTATGGGCCGGGACATGCCGCCATGGCAGTGCGGAAGCGCCATGTTCAAGCCCTGGGACATTCCTCATCGTGCTGGAAGGCTGCTTCGACTGCGCGACGCCTGGGACGATGAAGACCGACAATAGAACCGCCAGAACCGCAGCGGCGCAGGTCACACTCGCTGCCTCACACGGTTCATGCGCAGACCGACCTTGGACCAGCGCCCTCATGCGTCTGTCGTCCCTCTTATAAAGTGAACGACTCCCGAACCTTACCGCCACGGAAGCCGCTATCGATGACTTTGTGGAAGAACCGAAGGAGATCGGCGAGGTCGATCCAGAAACCGCAATTCAAACAGCGGGCATAGAGACGCCGGTTTACCATCGTGTAATGCCGCTCGACCATCATGAAGCCTTTGCACTTGAGACAATGCATCGTCCGTCCCATTCATCGGATACGGTTCATGACGAGGGCCAGACATCCCGCCAGCAGGCCCCCCCCGAAGATGGTGGTGGCAAAAGCCAGATACGGGCTCGAGTTGCCGGCCGGATGAGTGCCGTCGACCAAGTCGCGCACACCGCCCTGTACCATCAGGACCGAGAGGGTCAAGAGCGCTCCGATACCGAACCACCACGCAAAGGATCTCACCACCGCCTCGAAGGCTCGGAGCGTCGACTCAAAATCCGCACCTGTCGGCCACTGTAGCCGAGGGATACGGCACTGTCAAGAAGACGGTCGATTCATCTGGTCGAGCGGCAACGATGGAACGGTCGGCATCACGGCGTAGCGGTTTTCAATGGCACAGTCCCTTTCAGACCTCGGTGCAAAAAGATCGATACCGTTCCGTCTCCATTGTTCGCGGTGACCAAACCCGGCTCTTCCACGTCCTTGGTGGTCACGCGAAATGTCGCAAGCGCGAAGGGACCGGCTTTGGTGCGGTAGTTCCTGGGAGGATATTCGAACGTTCCGTCGCCGCGACCGAACAAAATCGACAAATCGCTGCTTTGGAGATTGACGATCGCCACGTCCATGCGCTGATCTCCGTTGAAATCCCTCGCCAGGCCGAAATTCGGACCGGCGTCCGCACCGGAATCGTGACCGGCCTGAAACGTCCCGTTGCCGTTTCCCAGAAATGTCGAGAAACTGTCCCGTTCTCCATTGATGACCAGGAGATCGCGAATCTTATCGTTGTTGAAATCGGCAAAGCTGACTCCGAGCGGTCGTTTGCCGGAGCGATAATCGACCGGAGGCCGAAACGTTCCGTCGCCGTTTCCGATCCAGACCGAGACCGCATTGGACATCGGCCCGCCGTTCGTCACCACCAGATCCACCACGCCATCCCCGTTCAAATCAGACAGGGCGACCGATGTCGGAGTATCGCCGTACTCATACTGCCGGCCATGGCGGAATTCTCCGTTGCCGACCCCCAGAAATATTTTGATCTTGTCGTTGCGCAAGGCGACGACGAGATCCGCGACATGGTCGCCGTTCAAGTCATCGCTCGCCACGGCCACCGGGGTCCGATGGACCGGATACTGCGGACCCTCCTGGAATTTTCCGTCGGCCTGTCCGAAGAGGACGGCAATTTGATCGCTGCCCGAACAGGCGAGCACGATATCGGGGTACGGGTCGGCATTGAAGAGACCCATTCCGAGCGCGCGCGGTTCCTGGCACACGTGCAATTGAATCTGATCGCTGAACGTCCCGTCACCGTTGCCAATCAGGATCGACAGGGTATTACTCGCAATATTTGTCGTGACGAGATCGGTAAAGCCATCCTGGTTAATGTCGAAAGGTGTGATGGTCGTCGGATTCTTTCCCACCTTGTAACTGGCAAAGTAGTAGAGCGGATCCGGTGGCACATAGGGATCCTGCTTTGGACAACCGAGCGCACCGGTCAGGCAGAGAAAGGACCAGCCGATCACGGCAAGCCTGACTAAGATGGCGGGCTGGTGTGTCCATAACCGGCTCATGAATACGCCTGCTTGGGATGTCGTCACGAGGCCGCCTCAGTCAAGCGTTCTTTGCACACCGAGTTCCGTTCATTGCGAGTATACCCATCAACGACTTCCCCCGGCAATGAAGGCAAGACGAGGCTTAAGCTCATCTCGACCGGGTCTTCTTGAACACCGGCTTTGAAAACCGGCTGCGATCTGAGGTACACTGGCGGTCTTTCGTAAGGAGGAGTCCATGAGCAAGAGCGTGAGAATTGACCTGACCATGTACGGCATCGCCGAAGTGCTGCATTGGTGCCACGATCGCAATAAAGGCCGCGTCCCGGGTGTCGATACGGCGGGATTTGAAAAGATGAAGGCGTTGCTGGCGGAAAAACCTCAGTCTGGAGACTATTTCACGCTCGACCAGTTTTGGAAGAAAAAAGTCACGCTGGAATTGACCGAAGAAGAAGTGGCCACCATCGATCGCTGTTTATACGATATCCCGAACTTCGACAATGAGCCGCTTCCGCAGATCCGCCACAAGTTTTGGCCGCACCAAGCAGCGACGCATTGAGGCCCGCACCGGATGACCTGCTTCTCCAGTCGGGTATCCGGCCGGCTGGTATGGAAGCAGGTCAGGCGCTAGAGCGTTCCTTCTCCTTTCAAATAGCGCCGGAACCGGTCCATCAATTCGGCCCCTAGCGTTCCACCTTCCGGCTTCTTGGTTTCCGGATCGGCGAAGTGTCCTCTGATTTCTTTCAACCGCCTCTCGGCCTGCTCATTGCCCTGTAACCGCCTGGTCTTTTCCAGGGCCGTATCGAACGCGTCGAACGTGAGTTCCTTGTACCCGAAAGAGCGGATCCGCTTGACGGCCTTCATCATCGCCTGATTGCGAAATTCGGTCAGGTGATCGGAGTCGATTTCCTTCAATCCTAATTTCCTGGCGCGTCGTTCGGCGGCTTTTCGAATCCCGCTTCGCACGAAATCCGGCGAGGTCTGCAATCGCTTCCAGGCCTCGTCGGTCCAGGCGATTCGTTCTTGCGGCGCATCCCACAACTGTCTGAGAACCTGCTCGTCGATTTCAGCAATGCCTCTCTCTCGGGCAAGTTCCTCCGTATCACGCTTCAACATGTCGGTCACGAATTCAACGGCAATCGGGGGAGACTGCTTCAGCTTGTCCTGTAACCGGGCCATCGCCCCCTCGGTCCAGGGAAGCGGCGGCGCACTGGCCTCACGCACTTCTCCCATCGCTTCGACTTTCTCGAAGAGATCGACGTTGACTTCCATATGGCCGCCTTCTTTCGCGACCTCTTCGGCGATCTGCCTGATGATACCCCGCATGAACTCGGGAACGCCGTTCAGCCGCTCTTTCGCCGCGGCGGTCCAGGGCAAGCGCCCTTGTGCCATGGCTTCCGCCGCCTCCGCCATGCCGGACGCGCCGCCCATCCCTCCCATCATCTGACTCTTGAACTGGTCGAGCACCGTCTCGGTGATTTCCGACAGACCCAATTCCCTGGCTTTTTTCTCGGCGAGCCGGCGGACCATTCCGCGCAGAAACATCGGCGCCCGTTCCATGCGCTTGAGAGCTCCCTCGGTCCAACGGACTTCCGCAGCAACCGTATGGTCGGCATCGTGATTCATACGTGTCCTATTTACACACTACTGGTTGAGCAATTCCTTCAGTTCCTTTCCGGCCTTGAAGAACGGAACTTTCTTGGCCGGAACCGCGACTGTGGCGCCCGTCTTGG
This sequence comes from Nitrospira sp., assembly GCA_035252115.1. Taxonomy (GTDB): domain Bacteria; phylum Nitrospirota; class Nitrospiria; order Nitrospirales; family Nitrospiraceae; genus Nitrospira_C. The sequence goes on from DATFDJ010000194.1 coordinate 23,670, forward strand.
GATTACGCCCTTCCTTCATCCGGCGCGACCGCAGCCGGAAACTGCCAAAGCCGCGAATCTCGGTCTTATCCCCGTTCTTCAGAGAGTCCCGGACGCAGTCGAAGATCGTGTTGACCACAATTTCGGCCTGCCGTTTCGTCAAGGTCGTCACCTGTTCCGAGACTCGCTCAATGATCTGGGCCTTCGTCATATCCATCTCCCCTTTCCCTACGAATGAACCGGCGCCCGCTTCGCCAGCGTCCTAAAACGCCATGAGATACTTCAGGCTGACGCCCGAATTGAAGTCCAGTTTGGGGAACAGCGCCGGCAGCCGTGATTCAATCAGCTCCCTGATCGAAAAACGGCGGCGCGGTTCCACCACCTTCGGTTCTCCCTCGATGCCGGCCAGATCGGCCGCCAGTTGAATCGCATCCTCCAAATTGCCCAACTCATCGACCAGTTTCATTTCCTTGGCCTGCCGGCCTGTGAAAATACGTCCGTCGGCCAGAGCCTGAACGGCGGACACCTCCATGGCACGACCTTCCGCCACGGCATCGATGAATTGCTTGTGGACGTCGTCCATGACAGACTGCAGCAGCGCATGTTCCTCGTCGCTCATTTTGCGGAGCGGCGAACCGACATCTTTGAACTTTCCGCTTTTGACGACGATGCCCTCGACACCGATCTTTTTCAGAAGCCCCTCGACGTTTGCCGTCTCCATGATGACGCCGATGCTGCCGGTCAATGTCCCTGGGTTGGCGATGATCCGATCCGTCGCCGCGGCAATGTAGTATCCGCCGGAGGCCGCGACGGTTCCCATAGAGGCGATGACCGCTTTGCTGTTCCTATTCCGCACCCGCTGCACCGCGTCGTAGATTTCCTGCGAAGGCACCACTCCGCCTCCCGGGCTGTCGATGCGCAACACAATCGCTTTGATCGTCGGATTCTCCCCGAAACGCTTGAGTTCCGTCACGGTGGATTGTGCGTCCAGAATCACGCCTTCCACCCGCACCAAGGCGATGCGATCTTCGGTGGAAAGATCGAGATCGGGAAAGAGCACATTCAGCAGAAACAGCAGCCCGAGCGCCCCCACGATCAACCAGAACACCTTGCGCTTCAGGGGCCACTTGGTCGGTTTCTTTGTCGTCTCATCGTCCATCACAGTCCGGCCGCTTCCCCACATACTACTTTTCGTCGTCCGAAGCGCCACGCTTCCGGCTATGCTTGGCTGCCCGACCCAAACTCTGGTCCGGCCCTCCCTGTGCCGCATGGTATTCGTCCACATGGCGGCGCTCGGAATCGAGCTGGTGATCGCGAAGGCTCAAGGCAATCTTCCGTTCTTCACGATCGACTTTGATGATCTTCGCTGCGACCTCATCCTGCGGTTTGAACTTCTCCTCGAGCTTGGCGTTGGAATCCAGCCCCGCCTCGCTGATGTGGATCAATCCCTCGAGGCCGCCGTCCAATTCGACAAAAATGCCGAAATCAGCCACTTTCGTGACTTTACCGGCGACGGAATCGCCGACTCGATAGCGACTCGGGATCTCATCATCCCAGGGATCGCGAGTGAGCTGCTTATATCCCAGGGACAACCGTTCCTTTTCTTTGTCGATGCGTAAGACGACCGCTTCGACCTTCTGCCCCTTCTTGAAAAGCTCCGAGGGGTGCTTGATGTGCTTGGTCCATGACATGTCGGAGATATGGATCAAGCCGTCGATGCCCTCATCCAATCCGATGAAGGCACCGAAGTCGGTCAGGCTCTTCACCTTGCCTTCGATGCGGGTTCCGATCGGATACTTGCCTTCCACCATATCCCAGGGATTGGGTGCGGTCTGTTTCATGCCGAGCGAAATCTTCCGGCTGGCCGGATCCACGTTCAGCACCGCCGCCTCCACCTGATCGCCGATCGCCACGACACGGGACGGGTGGCGCACCTCGTGCGTCCAGGACATTTCCGAGACATGGACCAAGCCTTCGACACCCGGCTCCAATTCCACGAAGGCGCCGTAATCGGTCAGACTCACAACCTTTCCGCGCACCCGCGTACCGATCGGATACTTGCCCGCGACGTTCGTCCAGGGATCGGCTGATTTTTGTTTGAGCCCGAGAGAAATTCGGCCGGTCTGCTGATCGTATTTCAGCACCGTGACTTCGACTCGATCCCCCACGTTGAACATTTCAGACGGATGACCCACCCGTCCCCACGACATGTCGGTGATATGAAGAAGACCGTCGATGCCGCCCAGGTCGATGAAGGCGCCGTAGTCGGTGATGTTCTTCACCGTACCCTGGATGAGCTGACCTTCCTTGAGGGTGGCCAGCGTCGTCTGCCGCTTCTTATCCCTTGTCTCCTCCAGAAGCACGCGCCGGGAGACGACGACATTGCCCCGCCGGTGATTGATCTTGATGATCTTCATCGGAAAGGTCCGTCCGACCAACCCGTCCAGGTCGCGCACGGGATGCAAATCGATCTGCGAACCGGGTAGGAAGGCCTTCACCCCGATATCCACCATCATGCCGCCTTTGATGCGCGACACCACTTTCCCGTCGATGCTTTTTTCTTCCTTGTAGAGTTTTTCCAATTCTTCCCAAATTTTCATCTTGTCGGCTTTTTCTTTGGAAAGAATCAGATTGCCGTCGGCGTCCTCGCACTCTTCAATATACACTTGCAGCTTGTCGCCGATCTTGACCTGCTGCAGCTCTTCAGGGCTGAATTGGTCGCTCGGAATCAATCCCTCGGACTTGTAGCCGATGTCCACCACGACCTTGTCCTTGGTCAACGCCACGACGCGACCCTCGGTGATGGTGCCTTCCTCGAGATTCTTGAAAGTTTCCTCGTACAGAGCCGCCAAGGCGGCCCGGTCCATGTGTTGATCACTCGACTTCGAAACCATGTTCATGGGTCTATCCTACTCTTCCGACGGCTGTCGGGTGCTGATGTGAATGACACCGGAACTCACTCAGCGTTGCGTGTTCCGGCTGATGCACGATGGCCCGGGGGTTCGACAGCCCCGAGGGCGGCAATCCGCTCCATGACCGTTCGACTGACGTATTGATAAAATTTCTTCGTCCCGCGCTCGTCCTCGGGTTGGGGAAACAATAAGGGTTCGCCAAACCGTACGGTCACTGGACGGAACTTCGGCCATGTCGAACCGCTTGGCAAGACCTCGAACGTCCCTTCCAAATAGGCCGGCACGACCGGACAACCGGTTTGCGCGACGATCATTCCCAATCCCGGCTTCGCTTCCCGTAAGCGTCCGCTCAGCGTTCGTCCGCCCTCTGGAAAAATGACGACAACCTTCCCTTCTTTGATCAGCGCAACAGCCCTATGGAACGCCTGGCGATCCAACCGGCCCAATTTCAACGGAATCCATCCCAGCCACCGGAGGATGCCTTTCATCCCCGGAATCTTGAACAAGTCGCTGCGCCCCACATACCAAGCCCGCCTTTTCATCCCGCACCCGAGCAGCGGGATGTCCAGATAGCTCGCATGGTTGGCCGCGATCAGTACACCGCCGCGTTCCGGAACCGAACCCACAACGCGATAGCGAAAACACATCAGGCCGATGATCCGCGTCAGGACCCACAGAAACCAATACGCGACCGAACTCACAATTTCGCGGCGACGGCGGCCATCATTCGGTCGACCACTTGGGCCACAGAAAGCCGGGACGTATCGATGTGAAGCGCGTCTTCGGCCGCCACCAACGGGGCGACGGCGCGAGACCGGTCCCGGTTGTCACGGCCGGCCATTTCGGTTTCAGTCTGTTCGATAGCCCGTGAATGCCCGGCCGCCACAAGCTCGCGATGACGCCGTTCCGCCCGCACCGTCGCATCGGCCTCCAGGAAAAACTTCACCTCTGCTGCCGGGAATACCTTGGTTCCGATATCGCGTCCCTCCGCCACCACGGATCCCCTCTGTCCGATCTGCCGCTGAATCGGCAACAACCAGGCCCGCACGGCCGGGATTGCAGACACCACGGACGCGGCTGATGAGACGGCCGGAGTCCGCAGCTCTCCGGTGACGTCGTTTCCGTTCAATCGGACGGCCACCGCATCATTGTTGAAGTCCATTTCGATTGAGAGCTTGTGAAGCAACTCGGCAACCGCATCCGCCTCTGTCGGATCGAGACCGCTTTGGAGCACTGCCAAGGCCACGGCCCGATAGAGGGCGCCTGTATCGAGGTACAGAAACTTCAGTCGGGAAGCCAGCAGTCTGGCCACCGTACTCTTGCCGACTCCCGCCGGCCCATCGATTGCCACGATCATCCTGATCCGTTCCCCCACATTCCGACTAGGCGACGAGGTTAGCCAGCCTGTCGCTGAAGCCGGGAAACGACGTGTCGATACAATTCACGTCGTCGATCACCGTCTCATCGGCGCACGTCAATCCGGCAATGGCCACCGACATCGCCACTCGGTGATCACCATGGCTTTGCGAACGAGTTCCAGTCAATTGCCCATTCTGGTCCGGCCGGCCGAGACCGTGAATGAGCAGACCGTCGAGGTTCTCCGTAATCCGTGCTCCCATCCGCCGCAGCTCCGTGGCCATCGTGGCGATACGATCGCTCTCCTTGACGCGCAATTCCTCGGCCCCTGAAATCACAGTCTCACCGTTCGCCACCGCCGCCGCCACGCACAGAACCGGAAACTCATCGATCGTTTGCGGGATGAGATCCGCTCCGATCGTCACGCCTCGCAGCGGAGCCGATTTCACTCTGATGTCGGCGACCGGCTCTCCCCCCTCTTCGCGCCGGTTGAGCAATTGGATGTCGGCTCCCATCCGATTCATCACCTCAACAAGCCCGGTTCTCGTGGGATTGATCCCGACTCCTTGAATCGTGACGTCCGATTCCGGAATGATGCTGGCGCCCACGATGAAAAAGGCGGCGGCCGACAGATCTCCCGGCACAGTCAACAGCGGCTTCGCCGTCCAGCCGATCGAAGGCCTCCCTTCCATGGACAGAATTGCGCCTTCCCGCTTCAGCGGTAAGCCGTAAGATTGAAAGAGCCGCTCCGTGTGGTCTCGTGACAGCCTCGGTTCCGAGATTCTGGTCGTGCCGTTCGCAAACAAGGCGGCGAACAAGAGCGCAGATTTGACCTGCGCGCTTGCCACAGGCGACGCGTAGTCGATCCCACGCAACATCGTCCCGGTGACGGCCAGCGGAGCCAACTCGCCTCCCTTCCGACCGGAAATCGCCGCGCCCATCTCGCGCAGCGGCTTCACGATTCTTCCCATTGGACGGCGACGAATGGACCCATCGCCGGTCAACACCGTAAAATAATCCTGCCCGGCCAGCAGACCGGTCAACAGGCGAATGCCCGTCCCGGAATTCCCACAATCGATGACCCCGTTCGGTTCGGTTAAGCCCCACAGCCCCTTTCCATGTATCCGCAACTCGTGTTCCGTTTCATCGATCGTCACCCCCAGCGAGCGAAGCGCCCGCATCGTATTGAGACAATCTTCTCCGCGACAATAGCCGCGAACAGTCCCGATCCCCTCGCTCAGGGATGTCATGATGATGACCCGATGGGTCATCGATTTGTCGCCCGGCACGGAGAGCGTTCCGCGCAACGGGTTTCCCGGTTTAATCGTGAGCGAGGCCATGCGTCATGCCGATCCTGAGCGGGAGGGAAACTGTTCCCGTTCCTGCTTCGCTCGCTCCAATTCCTTTTCGATTCCCGCTGCATCACCCGCCAGGATCAACTTCTTCATGTTTCCAAGCGAGCGTTCGTACGCTTCGATGAAGCGCACGATGTTGTCACGATTCCACAAAAAAATGTCGCGCCACATTTCCGGCGAACTGGCGGCAATTCTTGTCGTATCACGCAAGCCTCCGCCCGAATGGCCGGGAAGGTCCAACGAAGGCACCTCGCGTTTGATGTCCATGAGCGCGTTGATCAGCGTAAAGGCGACCACGTGAGGCAAATGACTCACTGCCCCCAGGATCTTGTCGTGCAGATACGGCTCCATTTCGAGAACCACCGATCCCGTCTCCTGCCACATGACGGTCACGTGCTCGAGCGCCCGACGATCGGTCTTGGCGGTCGGCGTGATGATGCAGCGCGCCCCGACAAAGAGTTGATCGGACCCCGCGGCTACGCCGGTTTTTTCCTTGCCGGCGATGGGATGGGCTCCGACGAAGTGCACCCCGGGCGGCATGGCGGCTTCAGCCTGCTCCACGAGCCGTCCCTTCACGCTCCCGACGTCGGTCACAATGGTCCCCGGTTTAAGAGAGGACGCCCAGGCCTTGAGATGCCGCTCGTAAGTATCCACCGGCGTTGCCAACACAATAAGGTCGGCATCCTGAACTCCTTCCCGGGGATCGGACACGTACCGGTCGATCGCACCGAGCTCGACCGCAGTCCTCAGATTCTCAATGCGTCGCCCGACGCCGACGACGCTGGCGGCCAGGCCCTTTCGCCGGAGAATCATGCCGAGCGATCCGCCGATCAACCCAACGCCGATAATAGCGACCTGAGAGAAGCGTGTGGCCATGGTGGATCAACAGGAGAGCCGGGAATCTCCACATCGCATTAGATTTCTCTCCCCACGGCCACGGCGATCTTTCGCATGTCGTGCATGAGTTCCTTGAACTTGGTCGGCTTGATCGATTCTTCCCCGTCACACAAGGCGCATTCGGGATTCGAATGGACCTCGATCAAAATGCCGTCCGCGCCGGCGGCCACGGCCGCCTTGGACATGGGGGCGACGAGGTTCCATTTCCCCGTGGCATGGCTGGGATCCACGATTACCGGCAGGTGCGACAATTCCTTCAGCGTCGGGATGGCCGCCAAGTCGAGCGTGTTGCGGTACTGCGTTTCGAATGTCCGAATGCCCCGCTCGCACAGCATCACGTTGCGATTCCCGCGGGACATGATGTACTCCGCGGACAGGAGAAACTCCTTGATCGTCGCCGACAATCCGCGCTTCAACAGGACCGGCTTATCGTAAGCGCCCACTTCCTTGAGCAACTCGAAGTTCTGCATGTTCCGCGCGCCGATCTGAATGATGTCGGCCTTTTCGAGAAAGAGCTCGATGTCGCGCGTGTCGAGAATCTCGCTCACCACGGGCAGCCCGGTCTGCTTTTTCGCTTCGATGAGATAATCGAGTCCTTCACGTCCGAGTCCCTGGAAGGAATACGGCGATGTACGGGGCTTATAGGCGCCGCCTCGCAACACGCTGGCCCCCGCGGCTTTGACTTCATGAGCAATGCCGACGGTCAGTTCCAGCCGTTCGACGGCGCAAGGTCCGGCCATGATGGCCAGCTTATTGCCGCCGATCTTCACTCCTCCGACGTCGATGATGGTTCCTTCTTTCTTGAACTCTCGGCTGACCAGCTTCCAGGGAGCCAGAATGGGGAGAACGCTTTCGACACCAGGCAAGGCCGTCAGCGGCTGATTCTGAAGGATCCGGTCGTCTCCGATCACGCCGATGATCGTGCGCTCCTGGCCGGTCGACAGTTGCGATTTCAGCCCCAATTCGCGCAACCGATCAACGATGTGATCGACCTCCCGTTCGGTGGCATCCGGTCTCAACACGATGATCATAATTCCCTCATCTGTTCATCAACCTGCCTGCAGAACCCGTCCGAGCGCGGCCAGGAATGCCTCGTTTTCCTCTCGCTGTCCGATCGTCACACGCACCATCCGTCCTTCGATGTGACGGACGATGACGCCGTGACGAAGCAGCGCTTCGAACACGAATCGACCGTCGCGCCCGATATCCAGATACACGAAATTGGCTTCGCTCGGAATCGGCATGAATCCCAATTTCTTCAATCCTCCGATCATTTGTTCCATCCCGGCCTGGTTGACGGCCCGGCTCCTCGCCACATGCTCGTCGTCGTGCATCGCGGCGAGAGCCGCCCGCTGCGCCATGCTGTTGGCGTTGAATGGAGGCCTCACACGATTCAAGAAATTGACAATCTCGGGCGTCGTCACGCCGTATCCGATGCGCAGTCCGGCCAAGCCGTAAATCTTCGAGAACGTCCGCAACACGATGACCGGACGTCCTTGCCGAACGTAGGCGAGCGAATCAGGAAAGTCCGCACTTCTCACATACTCGAAATAGGCTTCGTCGAAGACGACGAGGACATGCTCGGGCACTCGTGCCAGCAGCCTGTCCACCTCCTCCGCCGAGACCATCGTTCCGGTGGGATTGTTCGGGTTGCAGAGAAACACGAGCCTGGTGCGATCGGTGATCGCCTCAGCCATCGCCGGCACATCGTGACGCCACTGCGTCAACGGCACCGTGACGGCTTTTCCATGCGCCGCCGTCACTTCCATCTTGTAAATGACAAAGGTGTGGTCCGCCATGACCGCTTCGTCGCCCGGGGCCAGAAACGTGCGCGCCAGCAGTCCCAGAATCTCGTCGGAGCCGTTTCCGAGGACGATATGGTCGGGCGTGACTTTCCACCGGTCCGCCAAGGCCTCGCGCAGCCGGGATGCGCCGCCGTCGGGATACCGATGCAACGTGGCTGCCACCTCGTGCAGCACGGCCAGAGCTTTGGGAGAAGGCCCCAGAGCGTTTTCGTTGGATGCCAACTTGATGACCTGCGACAGACCGAGCTCTCGCTGCAATTCTTCAATGGGCTTTCCGGGGACGTAAGGACTCAGCGAAGCGATATCGGGATGGACGTGAAGTGTCATGGCATTAACTGTGGGCCGGGTAGGAACCGAGGACCTTCATGAAGAGACAACGGCTGGAAATTTCTTCAAGCGCTTTCTTCACCCGTTCTTCTTCGATATGGCCTTCGATATCGACGAAGAAAATGTATTCCCAGGCCTTCCGCCGCGACGGGCGGGACTCGATCTTCGTCATGCTCAGGCCATGCGAGGCAAAGGGCCGAAGCAACTCGTACAATGCGCCGACCTTGTCTTTGATCGACAGCATGAGAGACGTCTTATCCTTTCCCGTCCGCTCCGGCGGCTTCTGTGACAGGACAAGGAACCGGGTGTAGTTATTGAGATTGTCCTCAATCCTGGACTTGATGACTTTGAGTCCGTAGAGCTGTGCCGCAACTTCCGACGCAATGGCGGCGATCGAGGGATCGTCAAGGCAGAGTTCGGCGGCGCGAGCCGTACTTGCGACTTCGGATACCAGGACATGAGGCATATTGTTCTCGAGCCAATTGCGGCACTGGGCGATCGCATGGGGATGCGAACAGATTTTCTTCACCTCTTCAACAATGCCCGACTTCGACAAGAGGTGATGAGAAACCTCCTGCAATACCTCTCCGTAAATCAGAAGATTCGAATCGATAAACATATCCAATGTATGGTTGACGACCCCCTCCGTCGTATTCTCGATCGGCACGACGCCGAAGTTCGCCCCCCCCCGCTCTACTTCGCTGAAGACCTCCTTAATGCTGTTGACCGGGACATAGTGGGCCGATGAGCCGAATTTTTGCATGCAGGCCATGTGGGTAAAGGTGGCTCTCGGTCCGAGGTAGGCCACCCGTTGAGGACCTTCCAGCGAGAGCGACGCCGACATGATTTCCCGATAGACGGGGCGAATCGCTTCCGAGGGAAAGGGGCCGGAATTCTGCTTCACCAACCGTTCGATGATGGCCGCCTCCCGGGCCGGCGTGTGCAGATTGGCCTCGGCGTCCTTCTGTTTCTTCAGCTTCCCAATCTCAATGACGCTTTTGGAACGCTCATTGAGAAGCTGAAGAATCTCATCGTCGATTCGGTCGATTTCCTTCCGGTAGTCGGAGAGCTCTCCGGGCATGAACGGCCCCCTCTCCGCCCGCGCCTCATGAGTTGGACGAGCGTCCAGAGGCAGGTCGAGCGTGAGCAAGAGAAGAATGATACAGGAAGCATTTCCAGGAAATCAAGGAGACGCTTGGACTTTCAGGAGCTTGTATGAGTTCCGCCGAGGACCGGAGCCGTACAAACCTCGTAATTGAGAACGGTCAATAGAGGAGCCCGTGCGGACGCTTGAAATGCTGCGAAGCCTCCCGTGTGACCTGACGGCCCCGCCCCGTTCGTTCCAGGTATCCGGCCTGGATCAGATACGGCTCATGCACGTCTTCGAGAGTCCCTTTATCTTCTTGAACCGCCGCGGCAAGCGATTCGACGCCAACCGGCCCACCCCCGAACCTTTCGATGATCGTCAGCAGGATCTTGCGGTCCATCTCATCCAACCCCGCTTCATCCACTCCGAGCCAAGCCAAGGCATCCTGAGCGACCGATTGTGTGATCTTGCCTTGCGCTTTGACCTGCGCATAGTCCCTCACGCGCTTCACAAGTCGATTTACGATTCTCGGTGTCCCCCGAGCACGGCGGGCGATTTCTTCCGCCCCGGCCGGCTCGATGGCAATTTGCAGGAGAGAAGCAGACCTCGTGACGATGATTTGAAGCTCGGGAGGAGTATAGAATTCCAGCCGGTAGACCAGACCGAAGCGGTCGCGCAATGGCGAAGTCAACGCACCCGCCCTCGTCGTGGCTCCGACGAGCGTAAACCGAGGCAAATCCAGCTTGACTGTCCTTGCGGCGGGGCCCTGTCCGACAACCAAGTCCAATTGGAAATCTTCCATGGCAGGGTAGAGCGCTTCTTCCACCGAAGCCGGGAGGCGATGAATCTCATCGATGAAGAGGACGTCTCGTTCCTCCAGATTCGTCAAGATCGCGGCCAAGTCTCCCGCATGCGATAGAACCAACCCGGACGTCGCACGGAGGGTTCCTCCCATTTCGCGCGCAATGATGTGCGCAATCGTCGTCTTGCCCAAGCCGGGAGGGCCGTAGAAAATCGTATGATCCAGGGTTTCCTGCCGCCGTTTCGCCGCTTCGATGCAGACGCGCAACGAATTCTTCATGCGGTCTTGACCGACGTAGGCATCCAACGTCTGGGGCCGGAGAATATTCTCCAGGTTCCGTTCTTCGTCGGTCAGTTGAGGACTCACCATTCGTGGCGCCATGGATGGCTCTGGGTTGCCGCTATTTTTTTTCCGGGGTCGGAAGATATTTGGGCGGCGGCGGCAGCGCGCCCTGACCCGGTGTCGCCGTACTGCCGCAGTCCGGCGGACAGACTCTGCCCCCTTGGGTCGGATCCGGGAGATTCAGTTCCATTTTCTCCAACTGACATTGACTCAGCCTGCCGCCATCGTGATTGCCGCACCGGGCCGGAACGGCTGAACTGCCCACTTCACGATAGCCATCCGGACAGACGCCACAGACAGACAGCAGATTCGCACCCAGGGGGACGCATTGGACAAGAGTCGAATCGCCGTCTTTGCAGATGGCCGGTGCGTCCGTCACCCCGACCGTGGCGTACCCGTCCGGGCACTTCCCACAGGTCTTCCGGATACTCTTGGGCTCCGTTGAGGCTTCGTCGGCTCCGACTTCAATCAGCGGGAAAGCGCCCAAGCCTGTGCTGATCAGGATCATGAACAGACTGAACCGACAGGCGACATTGCGCCATACTCGCGACATACGTTACCCCCTGGCCAAATCTTTCAAGGCCTCACGGATGAAGTCCTGTAAGTTTCCCGGTCCAATCATCGATTTCCTCACCCGTTGCAGGACGTCCTTGGCGGCTTGCGCTCGATAACCGAGATTGACCAGAGCGGACAGCGCGTCATCGAACATGCGGTCCTGTCCGTGCGATCCGGCGGAGCCGGCGAGACCCGGGTGCAATTTGATCAGCTTGTCCTTCAGTTCCAGCACGATTCGACCGGCCGACTTCTTACCAATCCCGGGGACGGCTTCGAGTTTGTCGACGTCGGCGGCCTGGATGGCTGAGACCAGATCAGAAACCGGGAGCGCGGACAAAATACCCAACGCGGTCTTCGGCCCGATTCCGGAAACCGTCGTGAGGAGAAGAAAGGCGTCCTTTTCCTCCAGCGTCATGAAGCCGAACAAATGGATGGCGTCTTCCCGAACGTGGGTATGGATATTGAGCGAAAGGGTCTCGTTGAGATTCGGCAGACTGTAGTAGGTGCTGAGAGGAATGAAGACTTCATATCCGACCCCCTGCACGTCGAGGGTCAGATAGGTCGGCGCCTTGAAGGCCAGACGGCCGGTCAGTAAGGCGATCATGAATCAGTCGTGCACAGAACTCCCATGGGCGACAGAAAACGAAGGCTCACCCCGCAGCGGCGGCGACCTTTTCCATGACTTCGTCGGAGATGTCGAAGTTGGCGTGCACCTTCTGTACGTCGTCATGCTCGTCCAGAATTTCCATCAGTTTAAGCATTTGCTCGGCATTTTTCTCTTCCAGTCTGACCGTGTTCTGCGCAATGAACGTGATCTCAGCAAGCGACGGCTCCACTTTCGCATCGGCAAGGGCTTTTTTCACCGTTTCAAAATCCTGAGGGCTGGTCACGACTTCAAAGCCTTTGTCCCCGACTTTGACATCTTCCGCGCCTGCGTCAAGAGCCAGCGAGAGCAGCGTGTCCTCGTCGACTTTGCCCTTGTCGATCGCGAGCAACCCCTTTTTGTGGAATTGCCACGCGACGGCGCCGGCTTCCGCCATGTTGCCGTTGTTCTTGGTAAAAAGGCTGCGGATCTCCGCGACGGTGCGATTCCGGTTGTCGCTGGTGATTTCCAGGAGCAAAGCTGTCCCACCAGGTCCATAGCCTTCGAGCGTGAATTCTTCGTAGGAGACGCCCGGCAATTCCCCGGTCCCCCGCTGAATCGCCTTCTTCATCGTGTCCCCGGGCATGTTGGCTTCTTTCGCCTTGGCAATAGCCAGCCGGAGACGGGGATTGCCGTCCGGATCGCCGCCGGAACGGGCTGCGATGGTCAACTCGCGAATGACTCTCGTGAAAACTTTTCCGCGTTTGGCATCCTGAGCCGACTTATGACGCTTGATCGTCGCCCAGTGGCTATGTCCGCCCATGACACATACTCCTCGGCCGATTCCGGTCAGCTTTTGTACGAACTGCTTCTCAATTGGGTACTCGTAACACAGGGTTCAGAAAGCTGTCAATTACGAGATGGCGCGGGCTGCTGCCGATTCTATTCTGAATAGATCAGCAACTGTGCGCCGATGACGAGGATGAGGCAGGCCCACAGGACTTCCCAACGAGATGGAGTTGCATGCTCATTCTTGCCGAGCCATCCGGCAATCAGTTTCGATGATCCGGCCGTCAACGCGACCGTTCCCATGACCGCATGGTGAAGTGCAATCTTGTGCGCCGATGGATGGTCGCCGTGCGAATGGCCGAACAACATCCACCCTCCGACGAGCGCCATGAAAGGAAGCGGGGCGGACCAGCCGGCATGGCGCATCAAGCCCACCCGTCTGATCAATTCGATCGTCCCGACGCCCAGAGCCAAAACTCCATAGATCTTGTGTTGGAGAATTTCCTGGTCTTCCCCGAAAAACGTTTGCATAAAACTCAAAGACCCGATCGGCCAAGCCTCGTGATCGCTCCAGCCCAGTAGAAAGAGGCCCGTCCCGAGCATAGCCCCGGGTAGTAAATACTTGCTCCAGTGAGACCAAGTCAGCCGCAAGGCATGCCCGAGTTCGGCCAGCCCCATCATGAACACCAGCAAACCGGCAATGTGATGGTTGCGCTCCGAGTAGGCGATGCCGGCGGCCGACCCTTCCCAGCCGCTCGAGGACTGATGGCCATGGGATTCCGGCGCGTGGATGGCTCCTTGAGCTTTTCGCTGCGCGGCATGATGAGATTCTCCATGGCTCACGGTCTCATGTTGAGCCATCGCAGCGAGGGGAACCCCACAAACCACAATCAGCAGGAAGATGCCGCTCCGGACACAACTACCCATAGGCTTGGCTAATCCCGGATCTTTCCGAAAAAAGGCCCGTCCGGCTGTCCGGACAGGCCTTTCACACTCAGAACTGGGCGCTCACCGCCTCGCGCCCGTCCGCAAACGTGACGCTCATTATTCTTCGCGTCGCGGACCTACATGAACTTCATGAATTTTTCTTTGGCCTCGTCCATCACTTGAGCCGTAATCGTTGCGACGCCGCGTTCCTTCGCCACGCGCTCAATTTCCTTTCGAGCCATGGGGCGAATGAAATCGGGAATGTTTTCAAGCCGCTGCTCCGCTTCGCGTGTCCACGTCATGCCATTGGGCGACTCGTTTTTCGAGTCATCCATCACCTGCAATGTGATGGTGCGATATCCATGCTTCCTCGCATACGCTTCGACGCTACTCTGCACCATGGGTTTGACGAACGCGGGGAGACGATCCAACTTGTCCTTGGCATCGGCCGACCAGGTAAACTCGGATGCCGCCTGACCCCCGTTCGCCGGCTTGCCGCTCGACGTGAGACCCATTTCAGCGACCATGGCCGAGAAGGGGCAGCCGCTGCTCGACTTCTCACCGGGTTTGGGACCTGACGAGGCCGTCGCCGGTTGACCACCTTGGATTTTTTCATTGAGATAGGCCGCCATCTGGCCGGAACCGGCTTGGGCCTCTTCCTTCAGCGTGCCTCTGGTCATTTCAAACGGTTCCGCTGCGGCGGTTCTCCCGCCCAGCTTGACGCCGAGGGAGCTGACCATCTGCGTTTCCCCCGGATTGGTCACCATGGAAAATTTGGCGCCGCAAGAAGGACAGCCGAAGAAGACGCCGAGCGACCCTTCTCCAGGCTTCTCGACCTTCTCAAAGTTCATGTAGGTTTCGCAGTTGAGACACACGAATTTCATGGCAGCTCCTCTCGGGTCGGCTTACAACTTGGCGGCAAGGACTTTCTTGTAGTCCAGTAATGTTCGGATCCGTCCCGCGATTTCCTGATAGCGCTGAATCGTGGGGTATTGTTCGTCGAGCAGCGGTTCTCCCTTGTCGAACGTGCGCGCCAACTTTCGGTCGAAGGGGATACGCCCCAACAACGGCAGGTCCAGCGCCTCGCACATCGCTTCCGTATTGCCCTCGAACAACTCGTTTTGCTCGCCACAGGACGGGCACCGGTATTCGCTCATGTTCTCGACGATTCCGAGCACTTTGATTCCCATGTCACGGGCATAGGTGACGGACTTCTGCACCACATCGGAAGCCACTTCCGACGGCGTGGTCACCACGATGGCGCCGGCAAGGTCCGGAATGAAGCCGGCGATCACGGGAGGTTTGTCGGCTGCTGCGCCCGGAGGCAGATCGGCCAGTAGATAGTCCAGCTCGCCCCATGCCACGTCGGCCAAAAATTCTCTGATGACGTTCATTTCCATCAGCCCAAGCCATACCGGGCTGACATCCATGGGGCCTTTCCATCTGACCGGTGAGGCCGCATCTAAAAAGAAATCCATCGAGGCGACTTTGATGCCTAACGGTCCAGTAGGAGGAATGGCTCCTTCCTGCGTCATCGTCAGCGACCGACCGTGTAGACCGAGCATACGCGGGACGCAAGGACCGTTTAAGTCCACGTCCAGTAAGCCGACCCGCGCATGTTGCCGTGCAAAGGCGAGAGCCAGATTTACGGTTGTCATGCTCTTGCCGACGCCGCCTTTGCCGCTCATCACGACCAGCTTATGCTTGATGCCGGCCATGCGGGCCTGAACCTGCCGCACTTGGTCCGTGATTTGCTCAACGACCTTGGCGTCATCCGAATACCGGAGCTTGCCGAGAATCGATCTGAGGTCTTTATCAGGCGGCATGCAGACCCTCTCCATTTTCCTCAATTGAAGAGAAAACACGGTAACACAGCGATTTCTTGAGAGTCAAACGAAGCGAACTGCCACCCTTCGGATCGATTGGCTGCCCGTTTCGCCAGATCGGGCAGTGACCCGATTGGGACTTCAGGAACGGACACCCGCATGTGGATCCGAAAAACGGGACAGGCACGGCTACGCCGAGCCAGTCCCCCATCAAGCCAGTCTCAGATGGAATATTGAAACGTCGGCTTTGCGCCGATGGCTTGGGCTAAGACTCCGCGATTTTTCAACTCATCCAAGATACGTTTCGTCGAGGCTTCGAGGTCCAAGGGACCGGACAGGACGATATCGATATTCGGCGGCACTTCTTCGGGCGCCTTACACATGTGGACGGCGATGACCGCCGTTGGGTGGACCAGGGTCCTGATGGCCTGCGCGGCTTCGAGATAATCCATGCCGAACGGATTGGTGGTCGATACGACGATCAGGCCTGTGTCCACGAGCAATCTCGCCACCTCCCCGTAGCGCCGTGCCATCTCGGTCACCTGACCCCGCTCTCCCTCCGATAAATCCGCGTCTAAGCCTCGTCGGAGATTTTCTCCGTCCAGCAGGTAGGCATGGCGGCCGTCGGCGACAAGCCTGGCTTCGAGCCTCTTGGCAAGCAATGACTTCCCCGTATGCCGTCCACCGGTCACCAACACGATGGCGGGCCGATGCCCGTATTGTTGGGCCCGTTCCTCAATGCCCACCTCACCCTTGACCCACGCAAAGTCCCGGCGCCGGGCTTCTTCCCGCAACCCTTCCTGTTCATCGTGAATCAGCTCGGTAATGATTCCCCCGCCGGCAATATCGAACTCATCGACCACGACGAAGCGGCCTGTGGCCTCGAAGGACGATGAGAGATCGAAGGCCACCGGGGATTTCGTTCGGATCGTCAGTTCGGCGACTTGATTCCTTGCCACCGACGCGCTGCCTTGCTGTTGGCTGAGGTCCATCGTATCGATGATCCGATGGATCGCCGCGACCTGGCACTCGATCTCCTTCGTGGCGATGCGGAGCACATACTTGCGGCCTTTTCCCATCGCACGCCGCCCGAGCCAAAAAAGATTCGCGCGAAACGCCGTGGAGACCAGAGGCAAATGTTCCTGATGCGTGGCGATCTCGCCCCGCTCGACGAAGATTTGCTCATCGAGCGTGATCCCGGTGGACTGGCCCGCTTCCGCTCCGGTGGGCACCGGCTCGATGTTGAAGGCTTCCACCGACCGGACGTTGGCGCGCTTGTTGGAAGGGGAGAAGACGAGATGGTCGCCGATCTTCAGTCGACCCGCCGTGATTCGTCCGGCAAGGATACGTCGGGCGTCGAATTTATAGACGTCCTGCACCGGAAAGCGGAGCGGCTGCTCGCTTCGAGCCGTTTCCTTCTTGAAGAGGTTCAAGGCCTCCAGCACCGTGGGGCCGCTATACCAGGTCATTGTCCGGCTGCGATTGGCAATGTTGTCGCCCAGTTTGGCGCTGACAGGAATCATGTGCTCCGGCACCGACCCGAACCGGCCCAAGAACTCGCGATACTCCTTTTCGATCCCCTCGAACACGTCCTGCCGGTAGCCGACCAAGTCCATTTTATTCACGACCACGGCGAATTGCCGGACTCCGAGGAGGGACAGGAGATAACCGTGCTTCTTCGATTGCTCTTTCACTCCCTCCAGCGCATCGATCAGAAGGAGCGCCGCTTCCGCGCGGGCGGCGCCGGAAATCATGTTCTTCAAGAATTCCTTATGACCGGGGGCGTCGATGATGATGTACTGTCGACCTTTCCAGATAAAAAACGTCCGGGCCGTATCGATCGTGATGCCTTGTTCCTGCTCTTCCAGGAAGGCGTCGAAGAGAAAGGCGTACTCGAACTCCTTGCCTTGCTGACGACAGATCGCCTGCACTTTCTCGAGCTTGCCGTCCGGCAAGGACCCCGTGTCCGCATACAGCCTTCCCAGCAAGGTAGACTTGCCGTGATCGACATGCCCTACGATGACGATGTTGAGCGTCTCGTTCGGTTTCGTGGCGGTTGCCGGTTCGATTTTGGTCGCCATAAGTGTATTGGACTCTCTTCCTGCACGACTGACGCAAGCAGTCTTTACCGACACTCAAATGATCGTCCACCGAGGCCGCAGGGAGCGAGACCCGCGAGGCGGGTTACATGTACCCGTCCTTTCTCAACAACTCCATACCTCTTCCTTCGTCCTGCGCCCGCCCTGACCGTTCTGCGACGGTCGTATGCCGCAGTTCTTCAATGATGTCGTCCACACTCTTCGCGCCGGATTTGATGGGTGACGTACAGGGCGCGCAGCCAAGACTGCGATATCTGGTGCCGTCGCCCCGGTCGAGATACAGATCGATGAACGGAATATTTTCGAGCTTGATGTACTCCCAAATATTGATCTCCGTCCAGTCCAGCAAGGGATGGATCCGGATATGCGTTCCGGGAGGGAACGTCGTCTTGAACTGGTCCCAGAGCTCCGGCGGCTGGTCGCGGAAATCCCAATCTCCATGTTTGTCGCGCGGCGAAAAATACCGCTCCTTCGCTCTCGTACCTTCCTCGTCCGCCCGAACGCCGAGGATCACCCCCGTATAGCCCTTCTGTTCGAGCAATTGTTTCAAGCCGTTGGTCTTCAGGGCCGTACAGCAAGCCACACGTCCCATGGTGTGATTCATGCCGGCGGCCAAGGCCTCCTTGTTCTGCCCCACGACCAAATTCAGGTGCCATTCGCGAGCCAGGCGATCACGGTATTCGATCATGGCGGGAATTTTATAGCTGGTGTCGACATGGAGCAGCGGGAACGGCACATGGCCGAAGAACGCCTTCCGGGCGAGCCACAAGAGCACCGTCGAATCCTTTCCCATCGACCACAGCATGGCGAGATGGTCGAAATGCTTATAGGCTTCGCGGAGAATGTAAACGCTTTGATCTTCGAGCTGTCGTAAATGTTTCACGGACGGAGTCCCTTTGCATGTCCCGATGACGAATCGCGTTGGCTTGCCGACCCGACCGTCTCCGGTTGCCGGCTCAGCTCTTCGAGCTTCCGCGCCGCTTTTCCGTCTTCAATCGCTTTTCTCGCCAGCGGAAGGCCGTCGGCAAGCGACGCCGCCTTGCCTGCCGCATAGAGCAGCATCGCGGCATTCAGCAACACCCAGTCGCACGGCCCTCCTTGTAGACGATGGTGTAAAATGCGCCGGAGCAGATCCGCTTCTTTTTCCCGCTGATCCGGTGCGAAGCCGGCCATGTCCCGCGAGGCTCCCATTGCCAGTCCCGCATCCTTCGGGCCCAACGTCAACGGGGTGATGCGGTCATCCCGCACTTCCAGGACCTTGGTGAGCATCGCGCTCGAGAGTTCGGGATCCCCCTCGACACCCCGAACAACCAATGCCCTGGGCGTTCCAAGCATCCGCAGCGCCTCGGCTGTTTTCTCAAAATGCGGAGGATGTGTCAGCCCGACCAATTGAGAAAGGGCCCGAGCCGGGTTCAGCAGTCTGGCGATCGGATGAAAGACGTTTCGGACGCCGAGTTCCTGGCGCATCTCCAGAAAACGATACAGCGGCGGATGGTAGAGCCCAATATCGAGGTAGGCAAACCCGTGAGTGGCGACCTCGGCGGCCACGGCTTTGGGCTCCAGATCGACCGGCACTCCGAGTGACTTCAAAACCCCCGCATTGCCCGGCCGACCCGGGATCCCGTCGTACCCGTGCATGAGCACCGACGCACCTGCTGCGGCGGCCACGATGGCTGCCGCAGCCAGCGCGTGGAACGTATCCTGTTTGCCCGCATAACTCGGCAGATCGACCACGTGAAGCTCGCGAGGAATGGGAAGCGGCGCGACGTACGAACGCACCGCGGCCGTGAAAGCGGCAAGTTCGGTCACCGATTCCATCTTGATGCGGATCGCGACAAGGAAGGCGCCGACTTGCGCGGGAGTGGCTTCGCCTTCGACGAGAAACTTCATCGCGCGTTTGGCCTCATCCCAGGTGAGATCTTTTGAGGCTTTCTGTCCTTTTGCGACTTTTGCGATGAGCTCCTGCACAGGCATCCTCAAGGCTTATGAAGCCCGCATTCGGTTTTCGCTTGATTCTTCCAGCGGCCGGCACGGGGATCTTCCCCTGGGGCCACAGAGCTTGTGCAATGCGTACAACCGATGCTCGGATAGTTGCGATCGTGTAACTCGTTGTAGGGCACTTCGTAAACTTTGATGTACGTCCAGACATCCGACCAGGTCCATCGCGCCAGCGGATTGAGCTTCACCAATTGAAAGCGAGCGTCCCACTCGACAACCTTGGCGTGGGCCCGCGTCGGCGACTGCTCACGCCTGATGCCGGTGATCCAGGCATCGTAGTCCTTCAGCGCGCGGGTCAGCGGTTCCAACTTGCGCAGCTCGCAGCAGCGGTCGGGGTCTCTCGCCCACAACGCCTCTCCAAATTGCTGCGCCTGCTTCTGCGGAGTCAACAGGGATTTCACCTGAAGCACCTGCGCCGGCTTCAACCCATACTGTTGGACGATGCGATCCCTGGTCGTATACGTTTCAGGAAATAAAAAATCAGTGTCCAGGTACAGCAGGGGAACGGAGGGATCGATTCGATGGACCATGTCCACCAGCACCACGTCTTCCGCGCCGAAACTGCAAGCCAATACGACCTTCGGAGCGTAGCGCTCGATCGCGGCAGTCAGAATCTCTTGAGGTGGCTTTGTCTCGAGCGACTCGGCCCAGGACTGGATTTCGTCTGTAGAACGCTTCGTCATCTTCTACCCGGCATGCATCCTTGACGGCCTTCGCGTCATTCCACTTTTTCGACGAGGATCCGAAAATGCGCCGCTTCAGGCCCCAGCGGTTCCTGTGCATGCACGAGATGACCGTCGTTCTTGAGGCTCATCGGCACGTTCTTGATCGGCTCACCGGCATCCAGCCACACTTCCAGCTTGTCGCCCGCATCCATCATTTCCAATTTGAGCTTCGTCTTCACATAATTCATCGGACAGGCCACGCCGCGCAGGTCATAGACGGGAACATCGATCGGTGGAATATCGGGCACAGAAGCGGCAGGAGGCTTCTCCGCCTCCTTCTCGGCAATCGCCGCAAGCCTGAGATCCTTTCCCATGTGATCCGTTGCGGCGCGGCAGGCGTCCACGAATCCTTTGGCGAAGCCCATCTTCTCGCACGCAAACTCCGCCGTCGTCTCCTTCGGTCCCAAATCGCCCACTCGCTTCCCAAGTTCACGGTAAGCCGATGGAACGGTGCCCTTTCTCGCAATTCGATTTTCGAACTCCAGGAACGTATCGGCATCGGTGGACGGCTCGACGCCTTCCGTGACGAGCAACGCCTTGGCGGCGGCGAGCACGGCCCGGTAGGACTTATTCACCGACACGGCATACTGGTGTTTGTCCAACAAGAGCTTGGCCTGATAGAGCTCCTGATCGGCTTCGAGAATCCCGTTCTCGATCATCTCCAGCGCTCCGCCGGCGCACTCGCCGGGCCCGAGATCCTCAAGCACGAATTCCTCCTCTCCTTCCCAGTCATAATAGAACGTCGGATCGTCGGCAAACGAGGGAGCGATGGTGTAGGGAATCAATTCGTCTTTGAGCACGTTCTTGCCCACACGGTCAATAAAAGATGGAAGCTTTTCACCGATCTTGCGATCACGCCGATACACGTCAATCAAATGGGTAATCGCCGCCGGCACCGCCTTGGCCGGCAACTTGACGGTCATTTGCCCGATTTTTGCCGTCCCATTGACCGTGCCGCCCAGGTGCAACTCGTAGAACGGCGCGGTATGTTGGCCGAACCGCTTGCCGACTCCATGCAGGCCGATGGTCGCGATGTGATGTTGGGCGCAGGAGTTATGGCATCCACTGATTTTGACGCTGACGTCGCTCAAATCGTCCGGAACTCGTCCGGCAGGAAATACTTCCGCCAATGCACGGGCCAGCCCTTTCGATGAGGTAATGCCCAACCCGCAGGTATCGGTTCCCGGGCAGGCGATGATATCTTCCACGAGTTCGGCCCCCGGGTCGGAGAGCCCGTGAGCGGCAAGTTCCTCATACAGGTCGGCGATCTTGGATTCGGGGATCCATCGGACGATCATGTTCTGATTGATCGTCGTGCGGATGTTTCCGTTCGAATAACGTTCGGCGAGACCGGCGACGAACCACATCTGCTCGGAGGTCAGATCGCCCATGAACAACTTCACGACCGCCGCCACATATCCTTCTTGTTTCTGACGGACGACGTTCGTGCGCTTCCACATTTCGAACGGCGTTTCTTGATGCCCGTTCAGCCGTCCGCTCTCTTCCGTCCCGTTTCCACTCGAACCGTTCCGAGTCGGCATGATCAATGGAGTCGGCTCGTCTTCGTGACGAAGTAATTTTACCGGCTCCTGTGAGGGCCGCGCATACCCCATTGCGCCATAGGCTTCTTCCCACCGCCGCTTGAATTCGGCAAAGCCGAGTTTTTCGATGACGAATTTCATGCGGGCCTTGTTTCGATTCTTACGATTGCCAAGCGTATCGAACACTTTGATGACGGCTTCGATGCTCGGAATGAGTTCATCCATGGGCGTGAACTCGCGCAACACTTGAGCGATCCGGGGGGCCGATCCCAATCCGCCGCCGGCTACCATGCGGAAGCCGATCGTCCCGTCCTCTTTTTTGGCGGCAAGCAGGCCGATGTCATGAATCGGCGTCAGCGCGCAATCCCGCTGGCAACCGGAAAAGGCGATCTTGAACTTCCGAGGAAGACTTTGATTCAGCGGGTTGCGCAAAAGATGGTACGCCACTGTCTTTGCATACGGCGTGATGTCAAAGACTTCCCCCCGGCAGACGCCGGCCAGGTGGCATCCGGTCACATTGCGGACGGTGTTGGCGCACGCCTCGCGCGTCGTCAATCCGACCTCTGCCAATCCGCGCATAATGGTTGGGACATTTTTCAGCTCGACAAAATGCAATTGGATGTCCTGACGCGTCGTCACATGCCCTACTCCCGTCGCATAGCGCTCTGCCAACTCGCCAATACGGCGCAATTGATTGGCCGTCAGGCCGCCGAATGGAATCTTGATACGCACCATCTGCACGCCGGCCTGGCGTTGTCCATAGATGCCGTACTGCAGGCGAAAAGGTTTGAACAAATCGCTCACGATCTCGCCGGACAGCATCCGCCCGGCTTCGTGCTCGAACGTCTCAATTTCCTCGGCGACGGCCGGAGGAATGGGTTGCGTTTCGATCGGGATGGGACTCAACGTTTTCGGACTCATGGGTAACCTCAAATGTGATACATCAGGACGCTTTTTTGTTCGATAAGGCGCAACTGCTCAGCCAACGTTTCGATCGTGATGGCTTCCAACACTCGACGTTCGGCTTCGTGGACACGTTCCCAGACCGTTTCCAGCAGCAGTTGCGCTTTGCTTTTTCGTCCGAATGGAGAGTGTCCATTCATGCTCCGGAACAGAAAGGGGCTATCGAGCGCCTCAAGAATGTCCGCGACGGAAATCTCGGAGGCCTCCTTGGCAAGGACGTAGCCACCTTGAGCACCTCGCAAGCTCGACACGAGACCCGCATTCTTCATGGCGTGAAGGACCTGTTCCAGGAATCTCGCAGGAATTCCTTGGCGTCGCGCAATGGCTTTGGCTTGGATTGGAGAAGTACCGCTCTGCATGGCAAGATCCACGGCCGCCATAATTCCATAGGTAGAGCGTTGAGATACCTTCATATATGAGTATTCCGGTCGGAATTAAACATCCACTTTGTACCCTCTATAAGAGCCGACTGTCAAGCCCTTGTAGGACCATTAAACGCCTTAAAGAAAGTCGATGACAAAAGTACGTCGACATCATCACTTTTTCATGGATGATGGAACGCCATCGGTTCTCAGTGAGAACGATGAGTGATGTCGTGATTCCTGGAACAGAAAATAGAAATCGAAAGGGATGCCGCTTTCCCCACGCAGGCTGAAAATTGGGAAACCAATGTTCCAAACTCCTCGGTTGAAATGTGCAACTCACAAATGATCTCGTTTGCCGCACAATCCATGATCCACATGAACGAGATTTCTCCGTTGACATAAAATCGGCTCTGGGCAATAATCCGGCCCTCTTCGTCTTGGTACCCTCATGACGCTCTCTTCATCCGTATTCAGTGTATTGTTGATTAGCGGCGATACAGACATCCAAACCCAGTTCAAGCAACTCTTCAAAGATGCGTCGCTGACGACCGCGAGAGACGTATCTTCCCTTCCCAGAGAAACCGCAAAACGGTCCTTCGACGCGATCATCGTGGAATCGAAAGCCGGTTCGCATGAAACGGGTGTCGGCTTACCCGGTCACATCGATGTCAACCATTCGGTCCTTATCATCGGCTCCAGAACCGTCCTGCGCCGGGCTTCGAAGTTCATGCAGACGCTGAATCGTATCCGGCACGTTGGGAACGGGCAACCGGCCCCCTCCCTGGAGGACTTTCTTGAATGGAAAATGGGTGATTTCGTGAAAGGCATGCGAAACGGAGCGGGGCGCAACCTCCATCCTATGCTCATTTCCGCAATCGAACGCCCGCTCATTACTCGGGCGCTTCAGGAAACGAAGGGGAATCAGATCCAAGCGGCTGAACTGCTCGGATTGAATCGCAACACGCTGCGGAAAAAAATCCACCAGCTTCACATTCCGATCAAACGCGGGCGCAGCGCTTCCGTGCGGGATGCCTGACGGTTCTTTGAGAGTGGGCGCAGTTCGGGAATGGATTTCAAACCAATCACTTTAACGGACAGGAGGGACACGATGACCAAGGAAGAACTGATTGCAAAGATGGCAGCGTCCGCGGGCATTACCAAGGTAGCAGCGGGAAACGCGCTCCAAGCCTTCACCGGTGCTGTGACGTCGTCCTTGAAGAAAGGACAGCGTGTTTCATTGGTGAATTTCGGCACATTTACCATTTCCCGGCGAAAGGCTCGCCTCGGGCGCAATCCAAGGACGGGTGAAACCCTCCGTATCCCGGCCGCAAAAGTACCCAAGTTTTCAGCCGGGAAGGTATTGAAGTCGGCGGTGCGATAAGCCGAGCCTTCAGTCCCACCTCAATGCAAAAGGAGAAGGGGCAGCGGAGCCCCTTCTCCTTTTGCATTTCTTGACACGTAACTTGGCGCTATATTAGCATGCCCATCCGGACGATAGGCGCGTAGCTCAGGGGGAGAGCGCTACCTTGACACGGTAGAGGTCGACGGTTCAAGACCGTCCGCGCCTACCACCCGGCGGAGGGCATCCGTTTGCCTCTTGGAGGCGGGTGCCTTTGTTATTTTGAGGAGATGGAATTCTTACGCAAATAATGAAAATCACACTGAAAGATGGGGCCAGCCGGGATTTGGATACCGGCGAAACAGCCGGCAACGCGCTCGCCGCACTCGGCGTACAGGATAGGCTGGTCTTGGCGGCAAAGGTCAACGGTCAGGTCGTGGACCTTTCCAAACCGCTTTCCGAAGACGCCACGATAGAACCCCTCCGGTTTGACAGCGCCGAAGGTCGGGACGTCTACCGCCATAGCAGCACCCATATTATGGCGCAGGCGGTGAAGGAACTCTTTCCCTCCGCCCAACTCACCATCGGCCCTGCGCTCGAAGACAGTTTCTATTATGACTTCGCATTCGAGCGAACCTTCACACCCGAAGATCTTGAAAAGATCGAGACCCGAGCTCATGACATCATCAAGCGCGATCTGCCGATCAGCAGAAGAGAATTGTCGAAACAGGAAGCGATCGACTTCTTTAAAATGCGCGGAGAAGACTATAAGGTCGAACTCATTCAAGGATTTCCGGAAGAAGAGTCGATTTCAGTCTACGCCCAAGGCGACTTTGTCGACCTCTGCCGTGGTCCTCATCTTCCCCGTACCGGGCAGGTCGGGGCGCTCAAGTTGCTGACGACAGCCGGAGCTTACTGGCGCGGTGACGAACGCAATCCCATGCTGCAACGGATCTACGGAACCTCGTTTCCGACCCAGTCGGAATTGGACAAGCATCTCGCCCGGCTCGATGAGATCAAGCGGCGGGACCATCGCAAAGTTGGGAAGGAACTCGATCTGATCACCATTCAGGATGAAATCGGCCCCGGTCTGGTCCTCTGGCATCCCAAGGGCGCCGCCATCCGGCTGCTGATCGAAAATTTCTGGCGCGAGCAGCATATCAAGGACGGCTACGAACTGGTCTATTCGCCGCACGTAGCCCGTCTCGATCTCTGGAAAACCAGCGGCCATGTAGATTACTACCGCGACAACATGTTTGCCCCGATGAAGGTGGAGGGCAGCGAGTATCAATTGAAGCCCATGAACTGTCCCTACCACATCATGATTTACAAATCGCACTTGCGCAGCTATCGAGACCTGCCCATCCGGTACGGCGAACTGGGGACGGTGTATCGCTACGAGCGAACGGGTGTGCTGCACGGCTTATTACGGGTGCGGGGATTCACGCAGGACGACGCGCACTTGTTCTGTCGTCCCGATCAGATAGAGACCGAAGTCAGCCGCGTTCTGGACTTCACGTTTTTCATGTTACGGACCTTCGGCTTCGAGGAATTCGAGGTCTTTCTCTCCACCAGACCCAAGGAATCCGTCGGGGCAGAGGAGCATTGGACCCTTGCGACGAGCGCATTGGAAGCGGCGCTCAAGAACCGAAACATTGCCTATCGGTTGGATCCGGGCGGGGGAGCCTTTTACGGGCCCAAGATCGATATCAAGATCAGGGATGCCTTGGGCCGTTCATGGCAATGTTCCACGGTACAAATCGATTTCAATAATCCGGAGCGATTCGATCTGACCTATATCGAGGAAGACGGCAAGGCCCATCAGCCGATCATGATTCACCGGGCCTTGTTGGGGTCCATCGAACGGTTCTTCGGCATTTTGATCGAACACTACGGCGGCGCCTTCCCCGTCTGGCTCGCTCCCGTCCAAGCGGTCGTGATGGCCATTACGGACAAGCAGCGTGACTATGTGGCGAACGTCTCCCAAGAGATGAAGGCCGCGGGCTTCCGCATTGAAGCGGACCTCCGTAACGAAAAAATCGGTTTCAAGATCCGCGAAGCGGAAAAGGCCAAGACGCCTTTTATGTTCGTGGCCGGAGAAAGAGAAGTACAGAGCAACACGTTGTCGGTCAGAGGGCGGAGCGGAGCCAATCTCGGAAGCATGACCGTCGCAGGGGCGGTCGATTTGCTGAAGACCGAGGTCGCTCGCGCCAGGCAGCCATTATCACCCACATCATGAGAGGTGGCTTATCGTTCCCAAATTGCGCGTGAACCGCGAAATCAGAGTCCGCGAAGTCAGAGTCATCGGTCCGGAGGGCGAGCAGCTCGGTATCCTTCCCACCCCGGAGGCGTTCCGCCAGGCTCAGGACAGCGGGTATGACCTCGTCGAAGTGGCGCCCACATCGGTCCCTCCCGTTTGCCGCATCATGGACTACGGGAAATACAAATATGAATTGAGCAAGAAGGACCATCAAAACCGCCGTCACCAAAAATCGACACAGGTCAAGGAGATCAAGCTCCGACCCCGGACCGACAAGCACGATCTCGAAATCAAGGTCCGGCAGATCAAATCGTTCTTGCAAGAGGGGAACAAGACAAAGGTGACTCTGACCTATCGCGGCAGAGAGATGGCGAATCAGGAGATGGGCCGGACAGTGATGAATTCGGTTATCGAACAATTGTCCGAGAGCGGCACGATCGAATACGCCCCGCGCATGGAAGGCCGCAGTCTTATTATGATCGTCGCGCCGAAGAACTAATCGTCCAACCAACCAGAGGATGCAGCATCATGAAAGCGAAGTCACACAGCGGGGCCAGCAAGCGATTTAAGAAGACGGGGACCGGCAAGTTCGTCAGAAAAAAAGCCGGGAAACGGCATATTCTGACCAGCAAGAATCGGGAGCGCAAGCGTCGATTGAGCGGTATGGTGGTCGTGGATCGGACGAAGGAAGCCGCATTGGGAAGACTGCTGCCCTATAAATAGAGAGTGGAGCGTATCTCGTGAAGCGTCGTTCGCTCGCGAGATACGAGATACGAACGACGAGATACGAGGAAAGGAGAACAGTGCCATGCCACGCGTGAAGGGCGGACCGAAGACCAGAGCGAGAAGGAAAAAACGGCTGAAACTCGCGAAGGGACAGTACGGGGCCAAGAGCCGCTTGTTTCGTTCCGCAACGGAATCCGTCGACAAGGGCCAGCAGTACGCCTATACCGGACGGAAAAATCGGAAGCGGGACTTCCGGCAGCTCTGGATCGCACGGATCAGCGCCGCGGTCAGAGCGCATGGCTTGTCCTACGCCCGGTTCATCAACGGACTCAAAAAAGTCAATGTCTTGTTGGACCGGAAAATCCTGTCCGACATGGCCATTAGAGATACGGCAGGATTCGAGCAATTGGTCGGCCTCGTGAAGCAGCATGCCGCACCGGCCAGTGCCTGACCAGCGTCTTAGCTCTTCCTATCTGTATGTCATAGGGATCGGACAGTCGGGCTGTCGGACTGTCCGATTTATTCAGCGAAAGCCGTCAGATTCACTTCGAACGCCGCAATCGGCACGGTGATCTGCCAGCGCTCTAACACCTCGGGGTGAACTTCCCCAATCACTCCCACTTCGGCGCCGCTTTCCATGATAATCCGACCCGCCCGTCCTTCCAGAAAGCTGGGGTGCTGGACTGGCTCCATGCTGTACGTCCGGTCGAGATAGTAGAACAACGCATCCAGACAGGAATGGACTTCCGAAAAATGAGCATCGGCGTGGGCGATCATCGCGGCCGCAACCATGGCCGTCCGTGAGCCGAGTTCATGCGCAGGATCGGGCCGTGCCACTTCGCCGGCCTCGAAGAGCCGGTGGGGATAGAAGGCGCGGCTGGAAGCAGTCTCGACACGAAGCAACGAGGGCAACAGCCATTGCCGGAGCGCCGAGAAGTGCTGGGACATGACATTGTCCACTTCGACGACGCGTCCCCACTCGGTTCCGTCGAGCCGCATGGCTTCGCATAACAATTGCGGAGAACTGAGGATATTCGAGATGATTTCCTGAAACCCCATGCCGACCAACAAATCCCGCACCCGGTCGGAGAACGTTTCAACGCCGGACAGCCCGCCCACGGTAAATTGAGACGGCATCACCGGACGAAATTCCGAAAATCCGCGGCTGATGGCGACATCCTCGACGATATCCATGGCATGCATGAAATCCTGGCGGTAGAGCGGAAGGCGTACGGTGATGTTGTTCTTCGTGGCATTGACAACATAACCGTACGCCGTCAGTGCCTGACTGACCTGTCCGCTATCCAGTTCTTGGCCGAGCGCCCGCTCGATTGTCGCAAGTGGTACGGTTCGATCCTTTCCCAGATCCTGAGGGGTGACGACGGTCTGCCCCAAGGCGGTCTTCGTGGGATAGACTACTTGAACCGGCTCGATGGCGGCGCCTCGATCGGCAAGATTGGCCGCCAGAATGTTGAGCGTGAGGATGACCATCGACAGATCGGTGCCCGTCACTTCGACAAAGAGCGCATCATCCCCGATCCGCACTTCGCCGACGTCGCGACTGTTGATGATCGGGGGAAAAGAAAGGACCCGTCCTTTGGCATCCCGTAGGAAGGGAACCCGGCTGTGACCGGTCAGAATCCCGCCGAACTCGAGTCCTTTCGGGTGGACGAGCAAAATCTCGCTCAAGGTCATCACCGTATTCATCCCCAGCGGAGTGAATTTTGCGCTGTCCGCCTTCACGGCTTCGTACGCGACGGGGAACGCGATCTCCGAAAGCCGGTAGAGTCCTATCGACACGGTCCGGCGCTTGCGGCCGAAAATGTCGGCGAGCTTTTCTTGCGTTTGAATCAACTGAGTCAGGCCTTCTTCAGTCACACGATAGCCGGTCGCGGCGCAGGCCGCGACATAGGGGCGGACCGTTTCGAGACCAGGGGCGACCGTGACTTGTTTCGTCGGAGGCTTGGGGAAGGATTGGAACCCATACGAGGCGGGGACGCCTGTTCGTTTGATGCGGATCTGCCGTGCAATACCCTCGCAACACCAGAGGTCGGGGCGGTTGCTGTCTTGCAGCTCGATCCGCATCTCTCCGGTTTCCTGATTGTGTCCTTTCAGTTCACCTTTGACCAGCATGAACCACTCTTCCAATTGCCCAAGCGACACGGCGGAAATCTTCCTGTCGGGACCCGCCAGGAGCGCCTCGAGATCCTGCTTATAGATCGTGATGGTCGGCATGGGATCAGACGGAGCCCTTCGTCGATCGGACCAGTTCCAGATTGTCGGTAAAGAGTTCGCGGATGTCATGGATACCGAGTGCGACCATCGCCATGCGGTCGAGCCCCAACCCCCATGCAATGACGGGCACGGTGACTCCGAGCGGAAGAGTGACTTCCGGCCGGAACAGACCGGCGCCGCCCAGTTCCATCCAGCCAAGGCGCGGGTGTCGTACGTGCAGTTCCACGGACGGCTCCGTAAACGGGAAATACGCCGGCAGAAACTTCACTTCCTTGGCCTGCGCGACTTCACGCGCAAAGAGATTCAGCAATCCCAGCAGCGTACGGAAGTTGATGTCGTCACCGAGTACGATTCCCTCGACCTGAAAGAAATCGGTCGCGTGGGTGGCATCGACCTGGTCATATCGGAAACACCGGGCGATCGAAAAGTATTTTCCGGGAATGGACGGGTTCGACGCGAGAGTATGGGCGGACACCGCTGTCCCCTGACTCCTGAGAATCAGCCGGCTCGCCCGCTCGACATCAAAACGGTAACCCCATCCGGTGGACCCTGTTTCACCGCCATGCTCGTGTACCTGCCTGACACGCGAAAGAAACGGCTCCGCGATGCGCGCCGCCTGCTTCGGTTCTTTCACAAAATATACATCATGAATATCGCGGGCCGGGTGAAACTGCGGCATGAACAGCGCGTCCATGTCCCAGAATTCGGTCTCGATGAGCGGACCGCGCATCTCTTGAAAGCCCATGCTCACGAGTTTCGTCTTGACGGTGTCCAGAAATTCCCGATAGGGATGGCGTCTCCCCGGCGCAATGCGCGGGGCCCGCAAACTGATGGTGTACTTCCGGAAATGTTTGGTCCTCCATGTCCCGTCTTTCAGCAACTCCGGCGTCAGTTGGGACACTTCCTCCACGCCGCCTGCGCGAGAGAGTTGCCGAACAGCATCGGCCCCAGCCTCTGTGAGCTTCAGAAGCCTTATCACGCGATCATCCACCCGGAACGGCTCCTTGGTGTTACCGCGTTTGACGGCATAGGTGTGGATCACCCGCTGCTGCGCATCGGAAAAAGTAGACAGATCGCGGGGACCGTCGTGAAGCTGCTGCAACAGACCTCGGATCGTTTCAGCCGTGCGGCTCTGCCGTCCTGTTGATTCCAGACAACCCCCTTGGATGATCAGGAGCGCGCCCTCTTTCTTCAGGCAGCCGATGGCCCCGCTCACATCGGAAGGATCCAGTCCTTCACGCGATCGGATGTCCTCAATGGTCAGGCGCTTGCCGGTCGTGGCGGCTTCACGGGCTGCCGACAAAACCCGTTCGATAGGCGAAGACTTTTCGAAATACTGTTCGCCGATTTTCGTCAACGAGGCGATCGGCGTGACAATTTCTTTGTCGATGATCAGCAGCGATTTAGCAAGAAGCCATTCGACTGCCATGCTGATCTGGGACGGTTCCAGTCCGGCGGATTGTGACAGTTGTCCTGTATCGAGCACGACATCGCTCGATGCAAAGGCCGACAAAACTTTGATTTCCAGGGGATGGAGGCTGTCGATGAGGGAAGAGATATTCACCCGAACGGCCTATCGATGAGACGATGTCGGCTGTCCCGCGGCTCGAAGCGCTGCGATGGTCGCTGCGTAGTCACGGCTGCAGAAGATTGCCGAGCCGGCAACCAAAATTTCGGCGCCTGCGGCGACGATTTGCGCCGCATTATCCACTTTGATGCCTCCATCCACTTCGAGCAGCGCGCGGCTTCCGCATCGATCGATCATTTGCCGGACATGCGCAATTTTCTGAAGACAGGTCGAAATGAAGGTCTGGCCGCCAAAACCGGGATTCACCGACATGACCAAAATCAAATCGGCATCGGGAAGGATCTCGTCGAGGGCGTGCAGCGACGTCGCGGGGTTCAAGGTGACGCCCGCTTTCACGCCACATTCTTTGATGGTCTGCACTGTCCGATGCAGGTGAGGACAGGCTTCCACATGCACGGTCAGGTAATCCGCGCCGGCGTCGGCGAACTCTTTAATAAAGGCATCCGGATTCGTCATCATCAAATGGCAGTCGAGCGGCAACCTCGTCGCTTTCCTGAGCGCTTCGACAATCGGTGGACCAACGGTAAGGTTGGGCACGAAATGTCCGTCCATGACATCGACATGCAGCAGATCGGCGCCGCCCTGTTCAACCAGGGCGACTTCTTCCGCCAGACGCGCGAAATCAGCGGACAAAATCGACGGAGCAATCAAGACAGGCCGAGCCATTATTCGTCCTTTTTGAGTCGCGCTGCGTAGAAACCGTCCATCGATTCCCGGTTGTCTCTCGTCGAGAGATCTCCTTGCTCGGTGAGGAATCTCCGGGCAGCAACTGGAAGCCAGGGGGAGACGGACTCGCGACGGAACCCCGCGTGGGTCCTGCAGAACTGATCGACAACGTCCTCGTTTTCTTCACACTCGGTCGAGCATGTACTATAGACCAGCACGCCTCCGGGTCGCAAGCACGGCGCCACCGCATCAAGGAGTTGGAGTTGCAGAGCTTGATGGCGCAAAAAGGCTTCCGGCTCTTTGCGCCATTTCGCTTCAGGATGCCGGCGGAGGACACCGAGCCCGCTGCAGGGAGCATCAACCAAGATACGATCGAAGATCGGATGCTTTCCATCCTTTGCATGCTTCCCATCGAGCAGTCCCCGAGACAGTTGTCGAACATCGCCGGCGATAGTGTCCACGATACTGATGCCGAGTCGCATACAGTTCTTCTTCAACTGCCCCAGACGGACCTCTTTTCGATCAACCGCCGTAATGGTGCCGCGATTCTGCATTAACTCCGCGAGGTGAGTCGTCTTCCCTCCTGGAGCGGCGCAGGCGTCCAGCACCGCGTCACCGGGTCGCGGGTCCAACAAGGGAGGGATGAGTTGAGCCGCTTCATCCTCGACATAGAAGGTTCCTTCTTCAAAGCCAGGGAGAGACGGAATGGTCCCGGCGTCCTGCAGGATGACGCCGACCGGGCTCACCGAAGACGGCTTAGCACCAAGCCCTTCTTGGGTAAACCTCTGAAGTAGGTCCTCTTGCGTTGTCTTCAACCGGTTGGCGCGGAGGCTCACGGGGGGCACCGTGCTGGACCGCTCACACAACCATGCGGCCGCCGAAATACCCAGCCGCTCAGTCCATCGCGCGGCGAGCCATTCCGGCACCGCATGCCGGATAGCGAGGGCCTTCGCCGGCTCGCGATCACTCTCCGGCAATGGGGGAGCCGGCTCACGCAGCAAGGAGCGAAGAACGGCATTGACGAAGCCGCTCCAATCTCTCTTGAGTGTGTGTCGATAAAGCTTCGCGAGACGAACCGATTCGTCGACTGCAGCCGAGGCGGGAATGCGATCGAGGAACAAACATTGGTAGGCGCCAAGGCGAAGAATCATCTGCACCACGATCGGCAGCCGGGGAAGCGCCTTGTCGGCGACCGGTTGAAGTCTCCAATCGAGCGTGGAGAGCCGGCGGAGAACTCCATAGGCCAGCTCAACCGCCAATCCACGATCCCGCGCATCGAGCCCTCCGACCGTGAGGACTCGATCGAGCAGAACATCCGCTCCCTCGTCGGACTGGGCGGTCCGTACGAGAACAGCCAGTGCGACTTCACGCGCGGATCGTTGTGAGGATTGATGGCGACTGGTGGGAGATTTCTGCCGGTGAAGGTTCACGTCTCACATTGAACGATTCACGATCGCCCGTGAACGAGTCTTTGCCCGACTGAGATAGGATGCCCGGCCAGATATTCACCAACCTTCATTCTTCTGCCGTTTGCCGGTTGCAATTCTGTGACGACAAGCAAGCCCCGACCTGTTTCCACATGAATCGCCTGCTTCGTGACCGCGGCAACCATGCCCGGCACGCCCGTGAGCGATTCAGGAAGCGCTTCTGCTTTCAGAACAGTCCACCGGTCCGATCCATAAAAGGTATAGGCGCCCGGCCATGGCGTCAGACCGCGGATACGGTTTGCCAATGCAGCAGCCGGCATGGTCCAGTCGATCAGTCCGTCTTCTTTCTTGAGCAGCGGCGCCAGGGTCGCTCGAGAATGATCTTGTGGGTGAGGCACCAGCGTGCCGGCCTTCCATTGCTGCACCGTCTTCACCAGCAAGCGGCCGCCGAGTTCAGCCAACTTGACCGAGAGCGAGCCGGCCGTATCGTCGCTCCTGATTTCGATTTTCTCCTGAAGCAGCATGGCGCCGGTATCCATGCCTTCATCCATCAGCATCGTGGTGATGCCGGTTTCCGTCTCGCCGTTGATGATGGCCCATTGGATCGGTCCGGCCCCTCGATATTTCGGCAACAAGGAACCATGCACATTGATACAGCCTTTTGGAGGAAGGGTCAGGACGGCCGGCGGAAGAATCCGCCCGAAGGCGGCGACGACGATGATGTCCGGTTTCCAATCGGCCAGCATCCGGAGGAATTCTGCATCTTTCATCTTCGTGGGCTGGAGGAGGGGAATATGTTCTCGCTGTGCCACCTGCTTTACCGGCGATGGTACCAAGATCTGGCCGCGTCCTTTGGGCCGATCGGGTTGCGTGACAATACCGACAACCGCGTCGTCGGACTTCAGCAAGGCTTCGAGAGACGGCACGGCGAAATCCGGTGTTCCCATGAATACTATGCGCATAGGTTGGCTTTAGCATCGGCCTGCCGAGAATGCAACCGAGCTCGGCGCTTTGCTTGACTTGCCGTTGAACGCTTTGTTAGATTTCGCGCGCGGGGTGGAGCAGCCTGGTAGCTCGTTGGGCTCATAACCCAAAGGTCGAAGGTTCAAATCCTTCCCCCGCAACCACCACATACCGCAGTCGTACCTCCCGAACGCTACGGTTCCCGCCCGCTCTTTTCCGCATAAGAATCCAGATTCATTGGACGGCGGTTCAGCGATGTTATAGTTTAGCCCTGAAGGAACGTGAGGAAGAACCGCTGATGCATTACGTGCGTGTAGGAAAGAAAGCGTTAAATCTCGACAGCGTTGCCTATTGCGAAGTCCAGGCGTGGCAGGATGAAATGACGGTCAAGGTCTATTTCACCGGATCAGCGCATAACACCCCGTTGGTATTCGGAGAGAATGAAGCAAAAGAACTCTGGAAGTATTTGGAGTATATCGGAGAGAAGCCCGTTTGACAGGTCCGATGCCGCAATATTCGTTCGAGTTTCCCTTCAGAAGCTTTGCAGCGGGGCGACATGCGCCGTTGTCTCGGTGACCGGCGCAACCCAACCCCCCTTTCTGTAGTCACGATAGTAGCTCATCACCTTCTGAACATAAAGCTGAGTTTCTTTAAACGGTGGAATCCTTCTATACTGATCCACCTTCCGTTCTCCGGCATTGTAAGCGGCGAGCGCGAGGCGGAGGTTCCCCTTGAATCGATCGAGCAAATACCGCAGATGGCGTGCGCCGCCGACGATGTTCTCCTTCGTATCATAGAGGTTCTGCACCCCGTGCCGTATGGCGGTTTCGGGGACTAGCTGCATGAGACCCACGGCTCCCGCCCTCGACACGACGACAGGATTGAAAGATGATTCCGCTCGTATGACGGCAAGCAGCAAGGCCGGCTGTAGTCGGTGTTCTCTAGCCGCATGGCTGACCGCCCCTTCAAGCTCCGCATTCGATAGGGTGCGGTGGTACCGGTTCAGGTAAGCGCTTGTATCGGTTCTCGCTCCTGCCTCAGTGAAGTCTGTGTCCTGTTCAGTAGCGCCATATGCGAATGGTCGTGTGTCTGCAAGTGCCTGAGATACAGGAGGCCCCATCCATATCATCCCAATGAGCGTCAGCCCCCTGATCCAGTCCTGAGTCGAAAACCGTCGCGCCGGTAACCGTCTCGCACCGGACGGCTTCTCAGAAATGTGTCTCAACATTCGGTCCTCTTAAAATGCGTCAATCTGTATCGTCCATTCGACCGGCCTGCCAAGACATTCTCCGCAGGTTCTATGCCATGGGCCATCTCCTTACAATCAATGGAGTCCTCGAATTTTCGCGATTTACGAACTAATAGACCCATCTTCCGTAGGGCAGACAGGCTGACGACATTCCATTTATTGTTCAGACTATCGGCACTTTGTCGCCGGCGTTGAAAGTCTATGAGACTGCGCTATTGCACAAGGGTCGCGACGAACCTCCCCGTTATCTTTGCCCACGATTCTTTTGTCGGGGAGGGAACCGTCTTGAACGTGTCGGTGCCGGGCTGCGCGGTCGTCAGCAAGAAAGTTCCGCAATCCGGATCGTACTTAGAGATGAAGCTGTTGTTGCCCGGACCTTCCCCCTCTCTTTCTGTCGGTTTGGCACGGGTTCGTTGGTCCCAAGGGCAGCATTTTGGCGTCGAATTTATCCGCATGCCTGGAGACGATCAAATCCGTCTTGGCCGTCTGCTCAGACGACAACTCTCTGATATCCCGCTGCGCAGGATACAGGCCCGTTAACACATCGCTCAGTTTCTGCTAGACGTGGTTTCTGCTAGAATTAGGCATGCACGTTCGGAATCTGTTTCCCCTACTCATTCTCTGCCTAGGAACCGGGTGCGCCGAGCCCTTTACCGTTTTCCATAGCAGCACAGGAGAACCTATCATCGTCGGAAGGAGAGCGTTCTCGTACGAAGGCTGCCTTGCCACCATGCGCGAAGAGGCTGATCGGTTGGGCGTCACCTATCGCTACATCCATGTGAGAGGATCAATGGTGGGACGGTCTCTGCTCTGGCCTTTTGAGCCAGGCTATGCCTGTGAAGGCATGATCGGTCCTGAACGGCCGCCAAGCGGATCCTATCCGGACGTACCGCCTCTTACGCCTCAGGGTTAACCTCACCTGCCTCCCTCTCTTTGCATTCTCTGCCTGGACACATTGTAAAATTTTTCGGGATCAGGGTAGAGAGTTATTGACAACGATATTGCAGGAGCAGTATGAAACGAGCAGGCAATGGATTCTCTGTCCTTGTACTGCTTACTTCTTCTTCCCAACGATAAACCCTGTCGATAAGGAGGTGCTTGCGCCACAAGGTGCGGTGCTGTCTGTGCTGGTCACAACGGTGAACCGGTTCAAGTGCATCGGATGAGCGTAACGACGACTTCTCAACCCTTTTTCCGACAAGGAGCATGCAATGGAAGATTTGGTTATTGAGGAGGAAGGTACTTCTTCGGCTCTCAAAATTACTCTCGGCGATTTTCTCGTTTTCATAAATTGGATGAATCAGACAGAGAAGGCCTTGGAGCGAGGCGAGGCTCTCCCGACCACGCCCGAGCTCGATTCGGGCAAGGTGAAAGGCTGGATTCAGCTCGTGCAACGTCTCGAGGAACGGTACAGGAGGAGCGAGGAGAAGAAGATCGCGCTTGAGGCGAATGTCATCGCCCAAGAAGCTCAACTAGGACAACTCTTGTCACACCTGCATTCCAATATCGCTTCGCTATACGAGAATCTCGGGCAAGTGCAAAAAGCGGAAGAGGTGCGGCGCAGGGCAGAAGCCTTACACGTCGGCTGATTGCTCGCTCCTATCGATCACCGCCGGGCTCTGCCGACATTCGACAGCGCGGAGCCGGGGGTTTTCCTCATCCGAAGGACAGGTGTTGGTGTGTCCTCCGGGCGTTCATTATCTTCCGTGCGTGATATTTCCCGCATTTTGTTTGTCCATCCACTGCCGTTGACTATAATGAGGCTTTGTAACCCGATCGCGTATCGGCACAACGCTGGTCGGAAAGCTGGTCTCAATGATTACAGTTCTGTTGATTGAAGACAACGAGGTTGACGCTCGGCTTACCCAGGACCTCCTCGCTGAATGGAGCATCGAGGAGTTTCAGATCACTCACGTGAACACACTCTCGGACGGGCTGGTTCAGTTGAGTCAGACCCGGTTCGACGCGATACTCTTGGATCTCTCGCTTCCGGATGCATTCGGTCTCCCTACCGTCCGGCAGATCCACGCCACGAATCCGTCCATTCCTCTGGTCGTCTTGAGCGGTGTCAGCGACCAAACACTCGCTCTGCAGGCGGTTCAACAGGGTGCTCAGGATTATTTGGTCAAGGGGCAGGGACATCCTGAGCTTCTCGCCCGTGCCGTACGGTATGCCATCGAACGAAAACGGACCGAGGAGCGTTTGACCTATCTTGCACAATATGATCACCTGACGGGATTGGTGAACCGAAGCCTGTTCCGGGATCGCCTGATCCAAGCCATGGCGCGCAGCAAGCGTCTCCAGCAACCGATCGGGCTGATGTTGCTGGATCTCGATCGTTTCAAATCCGTGAACGATACCATGGGTCACGATATGGGAGACGAACTCTTGAAGGCGGTCGCCGAACGTTTGAAGAGTTGTGTGCGGGAAGTCGATACGGTCGCTCGTATGGGGGGGGACGAATTCACCATTATTTTGGAAGGATTGGCCTCGGAGTCCGGGATCGCGGTCGTGGCGAAACGGATCACCGAGTCGATCTCATCGACATTCGAGTTGAAGGGTCGGTGTATTTCCATCGGAGTCAGTATCGGCATCACGGTATACCCGCACGACGATCATGGCGTGGATGAGCTTTTGAAGCACGCCGATGCGGCGATGTATCGTTCCAAGCAGCAAGGAGGCAGCGGCTTTCAGTTCCACGAGGCTTCCGGAGTGAGAGGATCTTCCCTGTTTACCGCTTCGTAGTTTCTTCCACGGTTCTGTCCCGAGACTATCGCCCGATTTCAGAGAGGGGAGCATCGGTCACAAACACGGTGCCGCGTGGATTCGGGGCGAGGACATTCGACTGGCTGAGCCTGTCGGCTTCGGGAGCCGGACAGGAGTCCGGCGTGAGCACAACTCCCCAGTGCTGATTGCCGACACAGCGATTCTCCACCAGCAATGCTCCGGCATAGTGGAATAGGAGCATGCCGCTGAGCATGTTCTCTTCGCACCGGTTCCGCACAAGTTCGGGATGGCTGCCGGCATCTCGGACCGCGATTCCGAAGTGATGATTTCTCCTGCAGAGATTGTCCGCCAACCGCGGCTGCGCCCCGGCAAAGACGAAAATTCCCGACTCGCGGTTATCGCAGACATCGTTGTTCGCGAGCGTCGGCCTCGATAGTGATCCGTAAATCACGACTCCAGAAAGTATTCCTTCCATAGCCCGGCAATGAGCGATGGTGCACGTGGAATCGAGCAGATTCATCGCCGAGTGCTGGTCACTGCCCACATAGCGAAATGTGATGCCCGATATTCTGCCGGTTTTCACTTGCTGGAGATACAACGGTCCGGCTCGGCGAGAAAAAACCTGCACGATATCCCGGCTTGCACCGACCAACAAGATCGGTCGTTCGGACACAAAGATTTTGTCTTCATATATTCCGGCACGGACGAATACGAGATCGTGCTCGCCCGCCTCCTGGAGAGCTGCGCTCGGCCTTGGATACGCGGCGGGATCATGGGTATCGACGATCAACGTCTTTCCACCGAAGGGATTCGGCGGAGGCTCGTGGAGAACATCGACGGATTCCTGTGGAGTCATACCTGCCTGGCTGGAATACGGCCTGTTGTCTGCTGTGATTTATCCCACCTGGTTCACTGAGACAGGCTTGGACAGAACCACTCTTCGGAATTTGTCAAGCATGCCCGCCGTACAAAACTGTGTTAGGACGAGCACCGGCTTGAGATCCGAGAGAAAATATTGGAGCCAACCGCTTGGTTTTCCATTGTTCTTACCCTCTCGACTTGTTTTTGCGGTGGCATGGCGATTGCGAACGACATCCGCCGTCGGTTTGAGCTGTTCCGGAGGAACGAATCATGATGAGCACCCCGCACCGCTTCACCGCAATCTCTATCCTGGCGCTGTCTCTCGGCCTGCCAACGGAGATGCTCCATGCTGCACCCACACAGGTCCAAGACACCTCACGCCATCTGTACGATCGAGTGATGGAAGAATTCAAACATCGTGACTACGAAGCTGCACTCGCAGGATTTCGATTGTTCCTCGAGCTTCATGGGCAAACGGCATTGGCCGCCAACGCACAGTACTGGGTTGGAGAATGTCAGTATCGCATGGGCCGCTATCGAGACGCATTGAAATCTTTTTACAGCGTCATCTCGTACTATCCGCTCAGTCCCAAATTGGCGGCTTCGACGCTGAAGATCGGTCAAACTTACACCAGACTCAAGGATCCTGAAAAGGCGAGGATGATGTATGAGCGGGTGGTCGATCAATTTCCGGACAGCCCTGAAGCCGAGCTCGCGAGAAAGGCCCTTGAAGTGGATTCCGTGAGAGCCGACGCTCAAGTCCAACCCACCGAATAGCGCGCCTCACTCAGAGTCTCCCACACCCAAGATCGCCGCGAGTTGTTGAACCGTATAGCTGTGTTCCGCTTCCAAACTGGTTAACCTTACTCCTGCGGCCTGGACCACCGCCCGAATCTCACGCTGTGCGGTCTGTTGTTCGGCCTTCCCCTGTTCTTCCAACTGAACAACCTGCTCCACGGTCCGCGATCCCGGATGGACCAGGACAAAATCCAATTGCCTGAGCGCCATACGACGAAGGACCTGGAGCCGCAGCGGTCTCTCGGCTTCGACACGAAACACGCACCATAATGGTACGCGAGCAAACACCAGATACTGATCCTGAACGGCCAGCCGGATCAGATTGTAGAACAGGAGTCCGCGATCCGTCAGAAGCGGCTGAAGTTCAAGCGCGACGGCCGGAGGCAGCACGAAGAGCGGCGGTGATTCAGCCTTTGCCAGCCAACCGGCTCTCAATCGCCACAGCACGTAAGCCAACGCCGCACCGCCGAGCCAAAGGACTCCCTGTTCCATTCCCAGCCTTTCATCTGCGAAAGTGTTTTCCCCAAGCGGGATCGGCGGGGACGATGGTACCCAAAAGGACTGGGTGTGAGGCCCCCGTCACGCCAGGGAGATTGCCGTATTGTCCCATCGCAGTTCGATAGGCCAATACGGCAAACGCGATGGCTTCGAAGGCTTTGCCGTCCCAACCCAGCGCGTCGAACGTGACGACCGGCACCGGCGAGAAGACGGATGTCAAACACGCCATCACAGCCCTATTCCGAATTCCCCCGCCGCCGACCACCACTTCGTCGACGCGGCCCTTGATCCATCGACGCGACGTGCCGACTGCCTTCGCCGTCCACATACTGCAGGTTGCGAGAAGATCCTCCAACGACAAACGTTGTTGCTGCTGCATCGTTACGATCTCTTCGACGAGCGCTGGTCCAAACTCCTCGCGCCCGGTCGATTTAGGCGGTCGCTTTGAGAGAAACGGATGGGCCAGCAATTTGCTCAACAACCTCGTGTCGACAGTACCCTTGAGAGCCATCTTGCCGTCCCGGTCTATAAGGAGACGGCCTTTGGTGAGACGGGAGACGAGACTGTCGAGCACTATATTTGCGGGGCCGGTATCGAATGCCAGCACGCCGTCCGGATCTCCGG
This sequence comes from Nitrospira sp., assembly GCA_035252115.1. GTDB lineage: Bacteria > Nitrospirota > Nitrospiria > Nitrospirales > Nitrospiraceae > Nitrospira_C. Next base: position 64,864 of record DATFDJ010000194.1, read on the forward strand.
CAGGCGGCACATATGTCACGTTGCTGATCCCGCCCAAATTGACGATGAGTCTCGCCCGGCGAGGGTGATTGAGCAACAAGACATGCGCCATGGGCGTCAATGGCGCGCCCTGGCCTCCTGCCGCTATATCCCTAGCGCGAAAATTCGCGATCGTCGTAATGCCCGTCCGCTCGGCAATCACCGCCGGTTCGGCAATCTGCAAGGTGGATCGAATGGCTCCGACCCCCGCCGCATGAATGCCATGAGGAAGATGGTGGACCGTTTGTCCATGCGACCCGATCAAGTCGATGTCGGGGGGGCGGAGTTTGGCCCGACGAATGACCTGTAAGGCGGCATCGGCAAACCATTCGCCGAGCAGAGCGTTGAGATCACAAATGTCTTCCACCGTTCCGGACACCGAGGCTCCGACGATACGCTGCTGGAGTGAGCGCGGGAACGGAAGCGTTTGCGCAGCCAATGTCTGCGTCTTCATCGCGCCTCTTCGATCTGTCAGTTCGACGAGGGCTGCATCGACTCCATCGCCGGATGTCCCGGACATGAGCCCGACGATTTTCATGCTTCTGCACCTCCTGTCTCACGAGTTGCGCCGCTACGCTAATAGAAGTAATGGTGCCGGTCAAGACACAGCCCGTTATGAATCCTCGCGTTGACAACTATGGAACGCGATGTTACCGTCCCCACCCCATGTCGTGGCGTTGTGCTGCCGCCATCGTTTTCGGTTTGTCTATTCTGTGGAATCTTGCCGGCTCTCTGCGGCCCTTTACCGCCCACGCCGTGGAGGAACCGCTCGACATCGTCGTCACCATTCCGGTCCTGAAAGATTTTGCGGAGCAGATCGGCGGCTCTCATGTTCGGGTGACCTCGCTCCTTAAGGGCTATGAGAGCGAGCATACCTACTCACCGAAACCAAGCGACTTGGTCGCGGTGCGGAATGCCCGGCTGCTGTTCGAAGTGGGGATCGGGTTAGAAGTCTGGGTCGCATCGCTCGTCAAGAATGCGGGCAGGGACTCACTGCGAGTCGTCACCACATCGCAAGGCATTGCGCTGCTGGAGAACGGTCATCGGCATGGGGCACGGCATAACAGCGGTGAAGGCTCTAGCGGCAACCCGCACATATGGCTGGACCCTGAACATGCAGCGACCATGGTGCGACACATGAGCGCCGCAATGAGTGAAATGGATCCAAGCCACGCCGACGACTACAATCGAAATACGATCACTTACCTCGACAGGCTTGATCGGACACGAGAGGAATTGACCGGCCTGGTGCGCAACCTCACGGACCGTCGTTTCGTCGCTCAGCACCCTGCATGGCCCTATTTGGCCAAACGCTTTGCATTCGACATCGTCGGGACGATCCAACCGCAATCCGGCAGCGAGCCGTCCGCGCGGCATCTCCAACAGTTGATTGACGTCATGAAACGGAACAAGGTGAAAGTCGTGGCGTCGGAAGTCCAGTTGAGCCAACGGCTTCCACAACTGCTCGCACATGAAACGGGAGCCCGCGTGGTCGTGCTCACGACGTTACCGGGCGGGCTGCCGGGTACGGAGACCTACCTCGACATGCTGCGCTATAATGTGCTCCAATTGGTTGCAGCGCTGAAGGAGGCGTGATGTCTTGACTTCGCGCTGGTGCCATTCAGGAGACTCGGTCCGGTGCCGGATCATCCTCCACCCATCATTCGGTTCGACGATGCGAGCTTCGGATTCCCCGGAGTGGTAGCCCTCCAAAACATTTCCCTCGATATCGAAGCCGGCGAATTTATCGGTGTGATCGGTCCAAATGGATCGGGGAAGACGACGTTGTGCCGGGCTGTGCTGGGTCTCATGTCCCCGCTCTCCGGACACGTCAAGATTTTCGACTGCTCTTGCGATGAGTTGCGTTGCCACCACCGCGCGAAAATCGGATACCTGCCTCAAAAGGGAATCGTCGACCGTCACTTCCCCGTGACGGTTCTCGAAGCGGTGATGATGGGGCGATACGGAGCGCTTGGACTGTTCCGCCGTCCGTCGAAGCTGGACCGTGAGATCGCGCTGGAGGCGCTGACGCACGTGCGGATGGAGGGACACAGGGATACGGCCCTCGGCCATCTTTCCGGAGGACAACAGCAACGGGTGTTTATTGCAAGAGCCCTCGCGCAACAACCGCTGGTGCTGTTGCTGGACGAGCCCACCACCGGGCTCGATATTACCACTCAGCATAGCGTCGTCGATTTGATCCAGCATCTCCATGAAGAGTTGGGGCTGACCGTGTTGTTGATCACGCACGACATCAATCTGATTCGCTCCCGAGTGGATCGGCTCGTGTTATTGAAAACCAGGCTGTATGCCGCCGGCCCCCCCGCCGACGTACTCAAACCCGACATTCTTCGCCAGGTGTACGGAAAAGATCTCGTGATCACCGAGCGCGATATGGTGATCGTCGAGGACTACCATCATCACCATTAGCTCACCGCGAATAGCCGGCCGGACATGCTCGATCTTCTCACCTACGACTTCATGCAACGTTCTCTACTCGCAGCGGCGATGGTCGGAGGCCTCTGTTCAGTTGTGGGTGTGTTTGTCGTGCTTCGCGGACTGGCCTTCATCGGAGCAGGGACGGCGCATGCGGCGTTTGCAGGCGTGACGCTCGCGTATCTGACCGGGTGGCCTCCGTTGGTGCTAGCCGTGCTTTTCGGTCTTGGGACGGTGTGGGTCACCGGTTGGGTCGAAGAACGGGGCCGCATGAAGCTGGACGTATCGATCGGGATACTCTATACGACCACGATGGCCCTGGCCATTTTCTTCATCGGTTTGATGAAGAGTTACAACGCCGAAGTGTACGGGTATCTCTTCGGCAACGTGTTGTCCGTGTCGGCGGAAGAATTGGCGGCCATCGGCGGCCTCACGGTCCTGGTGATCGGCACGATTTTTTTGTTCTCGAAAGAACTCTATTTCATCGCCTTCGATCAAGAGATGGCGGAAGCGTCTGGCGTGCCGGCTCGGCGCATGTTCTTTCTCCTCCTCACGCTGGTCGCTTTGACGGTGGTGATCTCGCTGAAAACAGTCGGCGCGATTCTGGTCTTTGCCATGGTGTTGATTCCCGCGTCGACCGCGTACCAATTGACTCACAGTCTATTCACATTGACGTGGTACTCGGTTCTCATCGGGATGGTCTGTTCAGTCGGAGGCGTCTTGCTATCGGCCGTTTGGGACATCCCTTCAGGCCCCTCCATTGTGCTGCTCTCGACCGCCTTCTTCTTTCTATCCGTTTTTCTCTCCCCGAAGAGGCTAAGCGTCAAGCTGGCTCTCTAGCACGCGGGATCAGTACCGGATCAATGATGCCGACACTGTAGGCCTAAAGATACAGGCGTGTCTTCCAAGAGATATACAGAGAGAGCGATTTGCTGACATAATGGCATTTCATGGCAGGCGGAAGTGGTTATTTGCCGGTATCAAACTTGCCATCGCATTTCGGGATGTTGTAAAGGTTTCTCATATTTCTTGGGAGGTCATATGGCTGTGACGGGATATCGCAACGGTCTCAAGGTTCTTTCAATCGGCATCATGTGGCTTACCATCGCGGCAGGGTCGAGCCTCGCCGCTGAGTGGAAGGCTGAAGACGGAGGGATCGAGGCCGGGAAAGTCGTGCTCGGAATGCGGGCAGGGTTTGCTCCGGTGACTCAACAGGTGTCAGGTTCTGCGTTCGGAGGTACTTCGACGGATGTCGGCTCGCTGGTCAATTTCCTTGGCATGTACAGTCTCAATCGTTGGCTGCTGGTCGGGATGATGCTGGAGTGGGAACGGCATGCGATGAGCGTGGAGCGAACCGGTACCGATCTAGGACATCAAGACACGGTATCGGTGTTACCGACGATCGAAATTCGTCCGGTCCGCCTGGGCCCCATCATTCCGTACGTGAACATGAGCATGGGCGTGAACGTCAATAGCTTCGGGGAGGAGCGAAACGTCGGAAGGATCTCGCCGAGCAATACGTTCGCCTGGCGTCTCGGCTGGGGCGCCGACTGGATGTTGACCCAGCAGTTCGCCCTCAACACCGAAATGGCCTACAAACGGAACGACGGGCATGTGACCTTCGCGAACGGTGCGCAGAATAACGACTGGAACGCCTCGTCGTTCGGGTTCCTCTTCGGAGCGAAGTTGTTCTTTTAGGTAAGAAGACGTGGGACTCTCCCGGAGGGGGTCCCACGTCTCGGGCAAGAATCTATTCCTGCCGCGCCAGCTTTGTCCGGCTCAACACCATCCCGGTCTGCTCCTTGGAGCTGAATCCGAGCTTTTCATAAAAGCGTGGACGGCGCGTACAGAGCCAGAAGAGCTCCACGCGCTTCAGACGGGGATGATCCAAAATGCGCTGGACGATTTCGCTTCCGATTCCCTGTTTCTGATAGGCCTTGTCGACGATCACATCCCAAATAGTCGCGCGATAAACAAAATCTGTCAGGACGCGCCCGAAGCCGACCAAATGATCGCCATCCCAGGCACAGAGCGCCAGATCCGAGTGTCGGAGCATCTCTTTCGCATCGTCCAGCGTCCGATCTTTCGCCCAAGGAGCCTGGTGGAAAAGCCTGAGGAGCCGCTCTGGTTGGAGGTCTTTTTTTTCAGAGAACGTGACGGCGGTCTTGAGGGCGGGAGCCATCTTGTACTAGAGTACCCTCGAATAAATTCGTAAAAGACTGCGTTTCACATTGACGGCATATTAACGCCAGCGGACCGTAGTGTACGAGGAAAATCATGGCGACGCAAGTCCGAACCTGCCCCAAGTGCTTCCAACTCATGTGGCTCAAGCAGGAGCAGTACCAGTTGCTCGACGAAGAGACGGTTCGAGCGAAATGTCCTCATTGCGAATCGACCGTACGATTCAAGTTGATCAATGAGGGTGCCAATGCCACGGGTCCCAAGATGGGACACTGAGCGCTGCTCGAGTTATGAGTTCTGAGTGCTGAGTTGTATCGCATAGAACCGACCCCTTCACTCACAACTCAACACTGTTGAATTAAAGGCCCCGTCCAGCCCCATCCAATTCCGGCTTGTTACCAGGCAGAATCTTATGGAGCGCGGCCCGATATTCGGCGATCCGTTTCTCGTCCGCGAGTTTCACCCCGATTTCCTTGTCCCGCTGCATCCGTTCCAAATGATCCAGCACGGCCAACAACGGCTGTATTGAACCGAGTAATTTCCCGACCTCGAATGCTTCGAGCGACTCGACCAATGAATCATTCAGATACTTGTACGCCGTGCCGGCGCTGTAATGGCGAAACCGGGACACGATGGTCTCGTACTCTTCGACCGCTTCGAGCTTCGGTTTGATACCGGTCGGAACCGTCGTCAGAGGAACGATTGCCGGCAATTTGGCGGCATAGGATTTCAACTGAGACGTGAGTCCTCCTATGGCATCGAGGACATCTTGCGTTTCCATCGCATCACCTATGGGACATCACGCACCCTTCAGCGCATTGCCGTCCATACGACAGCGGGCTTCCAGTTCCAAGAAGACTTTCTCCATGTCAGGTGGTGCTGGTTGTGTGAATTCCTGATAGTCTCCCGTCGTCGGATGGCGAAAGCCCAACGTTTTCGCATGAAGCATGACCCTCGGAATCTCCAGACCGTTCACGGCGCAGACTCTCCGTCCCCCGTACGTGGGGTCGCCGAGCACCGGATGGCCGAGCGACGACAGGTGAACCCGCAGTTGATGGGTACGTCCCGTCCTTGGAACGAGCAGGACATGTGCCGCCGACCGTCCGAACCGGCGATCCACGGTATATTCGGTCGTTGATTCTCTCGGGCGTGTCGTGCGGGCAGAAAACTTCTTTTGCTCCTTGGTATCTCGCCCGATGGCCAACTCGATCAGGCCGTGACCTTTTTTGGGGACACCCCAGATCAACGCCTCATAGACTCGCGTGATCGTATGGTGTTTGAATTGGCCGGCAAGGTGGCGGTGAGCCGTGTCGGATTTGGCGATGACCATGATGCCCGACGTGTCCTTGTCCAGCCGATGGACGAGCCCGGGCCGTTCTTTGCCGCCGACCGTCGAGACCGTACCGCCTGAGGTCTGGAAATGATAGAGCAGGGCATTGACCAAGGTCCCCGTCCAGTTACCGGGCGCGGGATGGGCGACGATCCCGGCCGGTTTGTTCAACACCAGCAACTGATCGTCCTCGAACAGTATTTCCAACGGAATAGCCTCACCTTGCAGGTCCAGAGGCTCGGCCTTCGGAACGTCCATCGTAATCTTGTCACCGGGCTTGATCTTCTGGCTGGCCTTGACGATCTGATCGTTGAGACGAATGCGGCCCAGTTCGATGAGGCGCTGCAGAGAGGAGCGCGAGATCTCCCGCTCCCGGTTCACGAGAAAGACGTCCAACCGCTTCGGTTGCTCCCCGGCCGTGATGACGAACTCCGTAATCATGTGCCGACAAGCTACAAGAGTGTTTCGGCCAATTGCAACGGGACTACGGGATGTTTGCCACTCCCGGAACGAGTCGCTATGCTAGCCTTGTGACACCGGCCCGCGATTTTACGGAGGTTCCAGTATGCAATCGATACTATTCGTCTTATGGATCGCCGTATTGATCGGTCCTGCAGCGCTTGCTCCCTCTGTCGCGTCCGAGGAACGCGGCATTCCGCCTGAAACGGTCACGGACTATCTTCACGCGGTCATCGAAGCGGATCGGACCTTCTACTCGATCCATGTCGTCGAGCGACTGCAAAAAAGCGGCGCAGGTACGGCAGCGGAGAACTGGCGCTCGGAAAAGAACGTGCTTCCGTTGCCGGCTCAATTTTTAATGGAATCCAATGAATTGGCCAGCAAGACCGGAGCGAATGTCCGTTACCGTCTCGTGAGCTTGTGGCCAATCAACCCGCGCAACGCCCCCGACAGTGCGGCCGAACGGGCGGGACTCGAAGCCGTATCCGCCTACCCGGAACGCTCGGTAACCGGAACGGTGAAGCAAGGGGACCGAACCTACTTCCAAGCCATCTATGCCGATCGAGCCGTCAGCCGGTCCTGCATTGATTGTCATAACGCGCATCCGGAAAGCCCAAGGAAGGACTTCAAATTGCATGATGTCATGGGCGGCCTGGTTATCGAGATTCCGCTGGGCGCGGAGTAGGCGAAAGCGTCCGGAATTACGGCTGGGTCAACCGGCATGAACCGTAAATTGCTGGTGCCGTTGCAGCAATAGAGCCCGCTGCGTGGCCTGTTCTTCCTCCTCTGTGTGGCCCGTCCGATGATAAAGTGAGCTCAGAAGAATCCAGGCCACCGCTTCGCCCGATGAGTCGGACAGTGAGTGATACAATCTGACCGCTTCTTTGGCAGCGGCAATACCGGGCTCATCCCGCCCCATGGTTTCATGGACGGAAGCCATCCGTCGATAGAGGTCGGCTTGGCGCCGGGCTTCCAGCCGCTTCTGAGCCAACGGAAGCGCTTCCCGATAGCACGCGAGGGCGGCGTCCGGTTGGTCCAACAGCCACCACGCATCGCCAAGGGCGACAAGGGCCTCGAGAATTTGACCGTCGTCCCGGCGGTGTCGTGCCTCTGCCAGCGCTTGCTGAATTAATGAAATTCCCTCCTCGTCTTGCCCGTCGTTGAGCCGCAACAGACCCAACGCGATCCGAGCCGAGCCTTGTCCATGCTGATCGCCCGAGCGGCCGAATCGGTCGATCGCCTGTGCATACAAGGGAACCGCCGCCTCTTGCGATCCCAACCATGTGGAAACGCGTCCGAGTGCAAGCAGTGCGTCGCCATGCGCCGGATGGTCCGGGAATTTCGCAAAAAGAGATTCGGCGTCCTGGAGATGTGAGAGAGCGGTTCGTCGCTGCCCCTGACGCTCGAGAATGGATGCAACCTTGATGAGAGCCGTAGCCTCATTGCGCCGCTGCTTGCCGGCGCGAAAAGCCCGCAAAGCCTGTTGATAGTAGGTCAACGCTTCGGGCAAATGATTCTGGGCGTCGTGTATCTCTCCGATCTTGACCAGTTCACGCCCGCTCAATTCCCGGACGTGAATTGCCGATTCATGCCGTGCTGGTTCGTCGGTAAGCGGCAAAGGGAATGAGAGCAACCAAGCCAACAGAAGGGGCGGCGCGTGCACAGGTAGCTTACCAGCATTGATCGATCATTTGAGCCTGCCTGAATAAGATGCGCCAGTGGAGGGAAAGAGGTCAAGGGGAGCAGACTGGGTCGGAAGCTCCGCGAGTGAAGATCCAACTTGTGGATCACGTGACTGACGCATGAGCGCCTGATGTAGATTATCGCAGACGACGAGCTATATTGAGAGGTTCAGCGGCCTAGGCCTGAGTGGTTTTGTGGGCCCGTTCACCAATCTTCCTGCGGAGGCGTGCTTTCTCCAGACTGATCTGGGCCTCTTTCACTTCGGATGGAAGCCCTCCTGCCTTCAGGCGCCGTTCGGCCTCTTCGACCGCCGCTTGGGCGCGGGTGATATCGATGTCTTCAGCCTTCTCGGCAATCTCCGCCATGACGGTCACTTTGGTCGGCGTGACCTCGGCATAACCCCAGAGTATGGCCATGTGGCTCACCTGATCATCGATACGATACCGCAACTCGCCGATGCGGAGCGTAGAGAGAAAGTGACAATGCCCCGGCAATACGCCGAATTCCCCTTCGGACCCCGGCGCAATGACTTCGTCCACCGGTTGACTCAGCAATTGCTTCTCCGGCGTGACGACTTCGAGAAGAATCTTCCCCGCCATACCGCTTACCCTTCTGCCTTATGGCCACTACACCTTTATTCCCATCTTTTCCGCTTTCGCGATCACTTCCTCGATCGGTCCGACCATGTAAAACGCCTGTTCGGGGAGATGGTCGTACTTGCCGTCCAGAATTTCCTTGAAGCTCCTGACCGTATCCTTGAGCTTCACGTATTTGCCCGGCGCCCCGGTGAAGGCCTCGGCGACGTGGAAAGGCTGGGAGAGGAACCGCTGAATTTTCCTCGCCCGGGCCACGACCATCTTGTCGTCTTCGGACAGTTCATCCATGCCGAGGATCGCGATGATATCCTGCAAATCCTTGTACCGCTGCAGCACCGATTGCACTCCGCGAGCCACTTTGTAGTGTTCTTCACCGATGATTTGTGGATCGAGAATCCGCGATGTGGAATCCAGCGGATCCACGGCGGGATAAATCCCCAACTCGGCCAGTTGCCGGGACAGCACCGTGGTCGCATCCAAATGCGCGAAGGCGGTCGCCGGTGCGGGATCCGTCAGGTCGTCCGCCGGAACATAAATGGCCTGGACCGACGTAATCGACCCGCGTTTCGTGGAGGTAATCCGCTCCTGTAAGGCGCCCATCTCCGTCGAGAGGTTCGGCTGATATCCGACGGCCGAAGGCATACGTCCGAGCAATGCCGACACCTCGGAACCGGCCTGCGTGAAGCGAAAGATGTTGTCGATGAAGAGCAACACATCCTGGTTTTCTTCGTCGCGGAAATATTCCGCGACCGTAAGGCCGGTGAGGCCGACGCGCAGCCGGGCCCCGGGCGGTTCGTTCATCTGGCCGTAGACCAGCGCCGCCTTCGATTTCGTGAAATCGTCGGGATCGATGACCTTCGACTCCTGCATTTCATGCCACAGATCGTTGCCCTCGCGGGTGCGCTCCCCCACGCCGGCGAAGACGGAAAATCCACCGTGGTGCAAGGCGATGTTGTTGATGAGCTCCATAATAATGACGGTCTTGCCGACGCCTGCGCCGCCGAAGAGGCCGACCTTTCCGCCCTTGCTATACGGCTCCAACAAATCGACGACTTTGATACCGGTTTCCAAGACTTCGGTCTTGGTCTCCTGATCTTCGAGCTTTGGAGCGGGCCGATGGATCGGATAGGTCTTTTTCGTTTTGATAGGACCTTTCTCATCGACCGGCTCACCCAGCACGTTGATCAGTCGGCCCAGTGTTTCGCGACCGACCGGAACAGAAATGGCCGCGCCTGTGTCCTGAACGTCCATCCCGCGTGTCAGACCGTCCGTTGACGACATCGCGACACCGCGCACGCGGTTTTCGCCAAGGTGCTGAGAGACTTCCAGAGTCAACCGCACGGCGGGCTTCCCGGCCGCCTTGTTCTCCTCCTGGTTGACCTTGAGCGCGTTGTAGATGTTCGGCAGATGGCCGGGGGGAAATTCCACGTCCACCACCGGTCCGATCACTTGAATCACCTTGCCTGTGCTCATGTTACTCCTCTTCAGTTTTGAATGATGAGTGTTGAGTTTTTAATTTTCGGACAACTCAACACTCAAAATTCACAACTAATAACTTTACTTCAGCGCTTCCGCGCCGCCGACGATATCCATCAATTCCTTGGTGATCGCCGCCTGTCTGGTCTTGTTGTAATAGAGCGTGACTTTTTTAATGAGTTGACCGGCATTCCTCGTGGCGCCGTCCATCGCGGCCATCCGGGCCCCATGTTCCGCCGCGGCGGACTCCAGCAAAATTCGGTACGCCTGAACTTGAAAATGCTTGGGCAGGAGCGCGTTCAACAGTTCCCCTTCGTCCGGTTCGTACAGATAGCTTCCTCCGGCCGCCCCTTCCGTGGGGTGGGCGTCGAACTCCGCTGCCGCATCGATGGGAAACAGTTGTTCGACGATGATCCGTTGCTGGATGGCCGATTTGAACTCATTGTAGACCACGTAGAGCTCGTCGAACGTTCCCTTGGTGAAATGGTCGGTCAGATCGCCCCCGATATCGATCGCGTGCTCGAAGCTCAGTTTGTCGAACACGCCGGTCCACTCTTGTCGAATCGGCCATGGACGCCGCCGGAAGTAGTCGCGCCCTTTGCGCCCGACGATGCTGAGCGTCACATGGATGCCGCGCGCTTCGCATTGCCGCACGAACTCGGCGCTCCGGCGGACGATATTGCCGTTGAAGCCGCCGCAGAGGCCGCGATCGCTGGTGACGACCAGCACCTCGATTTTCCTTCCCGCCCGCTTTTGCAACAGCGGGTGGGCGGCACGGTTGACCCGTCGGCTCAAGTTGCCCAGGACTTCCCGCATCTTGTGCGCGTAAGGACGAGCGGCCAAGATGCGATCCTGCGATCGTTTCAGTTTTGCCGCAGCCACCATCTTCATGGCTTTGGTGATCTTCTGTGTATTCTTAAACGCGGCGATTTTGCGGCGCAGTGATTGAAGACTCGGCATATCCGGTCACTCGTGATGCGTCAGTCGTCAATCGCAAGATCCATTACGGTTGACCAGTGACGGGTGAGGGTTTCATGCTTTGGCTCCGTATCCCATCTTCTGTTTGAAGGTCGTGAGGATTTCTTTCAGCCTGCCTCCGACCTTGTCATCGATTTTGCTGATGCTGGTGACTTCTTTCTTGAGCTCGGGATGGTGTTGTTGAATGTAATGGAGGAAATCGGCTTCGAACTGCTGGACCTTGTCGACCGCCACGTCGTCGAGGAAGCCGTTGACCCCCGCGAAGATCGATAGGACCTGATCGCCGACCGGCATCGGCTTGTACTGGCCTTGCTTCAATAACTCCACCATACGGACGCCTCGCGCAAGCTGCATTTGCGTCGCTTTGTCCAGTTCGCTGCCGAACTGAGCGAAGGCGGCCATCTCACGGTATTGTGCAAGATCCAACCGGAGCGTGCCGGCGACCTGCTTCATCGTTTTGATCTGGGCGGAGCCGCCGACGCGCGACACCGAGAGACCGACGTTGATCGCCGGCCGGATACCCGAATAGAACAAATCGCTGCCCAAGTAGATTTGGCCGTCGGTGATGGAAATGACATTCGTCGGAATATAGGCGGAGACGTCGCCGGCCTGTGTTTCGATGATCGGCAGCGCGGTCAGACTTCCGCCGCCCAGCTTGTCGCTCAGCTTCGCCGCTCGCTCCAACAGACGGGAATGCAGATAGAACACATCGCCCGGATAGGCTTCGCGTCCTGGCGGTCGGCGCAACAACAGTGAGAGCTGCCGGTAAGCCACTGCGTGCTTCGAGAGATCGTCATAGACGATCAAAGCATGCTTCCCGTGATCTCGGAAATACTCGCCGATCGCCGCCCCGGCGAACGGCGCGAGAAATTGCATGGGCGCGGCATCGCTCGCCGTCGCGGACACCACGATGGTGTAGTCCATCGCATGGTGTTCTTCCAGGGTTTTCACGACACGGGCCACAGTCGACCGCTTCTGACCGATGGCGACGTAGATGCAGAACACGCCCAGTCCTTTTTGATTGATGATCGTATCGACCGCAATCGCCGTTTTCCCGGTCTGGCGGTCCCCGATGATCAATTCGCGCTGTCCCCGGCCGATCGGGATCATCGCATCGATGGCCTTGATGCCGGTCTGCAATGGTTCCCGTACGGATTGCCGGGTAATCACACCGGGCGCCACGACTTCGATACGAGAGGAATGCTGGGATTTGATCGGGCCTTTGCCGTCGATCGGCTGACCGATCGCATTTACGACGCGACCGACGAGCGCTTCTCCCACCGGGATCTCGGCGATGCGGCCGGTGCGTTTGACGGGATCGCCTTCCTTGATTCCGACATCGTCGCCCATGAGTACGGCCCCGACGTTGTCTTCCTCGAGATTGAGAGCGATGCCGTAGAGCCCCCCGGGGAATTCAAGCATTTCCCCGGCCATGGCGCCGTCCAAACCATAGACCTTCGCGATTCCATCGCCGACTTGAATGACGGAACCGGTTTCTTTGACATCGACTTGCTTGTCGAATCCCTTGATCTTTTCCTTGATGATTGCGCTGATCTCTTCCGCTTTGATCTGCATGGCCACTCCTCAAATCGGCAGGGTGACTTGACTTCCGTCCGACTCACCCATCCCAGCGATCCTTGCTACTCCCGAGTCAGTGCCGTCCGCATGGTGTCGAGTCGTCCTTTGATCGTGCTGTCGACAACTTTGCTGTCGATCTGAATCTGTAATCCGGCTATATACCCGGCGTCGCTGTGAAAGGTCACATCGACGTCGCGCTTCAGTACCTCGCGCAGACGGCTCGTGATGTGTTCCTGTTCCGCAGCGGACAACGCGGTAGCCGATGAAACGGCAACCGGTTGTCGTCCTCTGGACCGGTCGACGAGCTTGGCAAACGCTTCGGCGATCTCCGACAGAAATGTCACGCGATTTTTTTTCACCAATTGATTCAGAAAAGCTTTCCCGGCTGGAGGACAGCCGAAGCGCCCACCAAGCTCAGTCAGCACCGCAACCTTCTCGTCAACACTGAAGGCAGGCGACGCGATGACATGACGAAGGGAAGCGGACTCGCTCAAGGCCTGCCCCAGGCCATGAAGTGTACTCCGCGTCGCTTCGATGTTGGACGGATCGAGTAGCTCGAAGAGTGCCTGTGCGTACCGCCGCGCCACTGCTGTCTTGATCACTGTCGAGATCCGCTCTTTTTTCTTTGGGACAAACAGGAAGATTCCGTGCGGGTTGCACGAAGATCGGGCCCGCAACCGTAGCATCAGACGGGCGGAACTGTCAATAACGAGAAACGGAAGAGGTGGGTTGGAAGGGTTGAATGATCCCGCCGCCCAGCACTTCGTCGCCACGATAGAACACGGCCGACTGTCCCGGGCTCAATGCCCGCTGCGACACGCGAAAGTCGATCCGGAAGTGACCCGGTCCAACCGTGCGAATCGTGGCAGGAGTGGCGGGTGTGGCATAACGCACTTTGACGTCCGCTTCCGTGATGTCACCGAGCAGTGATGGGTGGAGCACATTGACGTCGCCGACCTCGCAACTCTCTCGCAGCAACGCCGTTTCGGGACCGAGCACGACCGTGTTCGTCGTGGGTTTGACTTCCTGAACATAGAGCCTCCGGCCGGTGGCGATACCAAGGCCCCGGCGCTGCCCCAGCGTGTAGAACGCGATGCCGTCGTGTTCCCCAAGATACCGTCCTTCTGAATCGATCAAGGCTCCGGGTCTCTTGGCCTCCGGCATTTCCGCTTCGATGAACGTCCGATAGTCGCCCTGGCTGACGAAGCAAATTTCTTGGCTCTCCTTCAGTTCGTCCGCCGGCAGCCCGAGCGATTCGGCTTCCATCCACACGTCCGTCTTCTGCATGCCGCCGACCGGGAACAGCAGCCGGGGCAGCCATTCATGGTTCAAACGATAGAGAAAATAGCTTTGGTCTTTGCGTGCATCCGACGCACGATGCAAAGTTGTGCAGCCGGCGGTGTGACGCACCGACACATAGTGGCCCGTTGCGACGTACTGAATGCCACGTGCGTCCGCCAAATCGATCAGGCTGCGGAGCTTCACACGCTCGTTACATCGGACACAAGGATTGGGAGTGAAGCCGGCGCCGTATCCTCGAAGAAAATCCTCAATGACTCCGGCGCGAAAGGTCTGCCGGGTGTCAATCACTTCATAGGGAATTCCCAGCGACTTGGCGACGAATTTGGCGATGCCGACTTTGCAGCACCCCCGTTCTTGCCACTTCTTCGACACGACAGCCGTTTCATCTTCAGGTTCCCAGACTTGAAGGGTCACACCCCGGACATCGTAACCTTGGCGAACCAAAAGAGCTGCCGCGACGGAGCTATCGACTCCGCCGCTCATTCCAAGAAGAACAGTCGGACACGGCATAGAGGCGGATTTTACCGGGATAACAAGGCTGGAGGCTAGTGGAAACCGGAGGAGATATGAAAGGGCTTAGGAAGCGATTATCGCCGCCGGTTCGTCGGGCAACCGTTTCAATCCCATATCGCACCGACCGTGAAAATGAGATCCCTCTTCGATCGCGATGACCGGTGTCCGGACATCACCGATTAACGTGCCCGGCTTCAGCATGTTAATTTTTTCCGCGACGGTAATCGTGCCGTTGATCTTTCCGCTGTTCATCAACACGCCGGCCGAGACCACGCCCTTAATGATTGCCGACTCGCCGACAATCAAGGTGCCGGTCGTATGGATCTCGCCTTCCACCCGCCCATCGACCCGCACGGTACCGTCGAAATGAACGATTCCCTTGAATTGGACATCCTTGGCGAACAACGTAATATTCTCGGAATCCTGCTCGACTTGGCTGCTTCGTTCTTTCATGGCCCACATAAGAAAGGCCTCCCGTCGGTGGTCAGCGAGTTTTGATTGACATCCATCATCCGTTCACGCGTTTGGCCGCCGGCTGACTGTTTCCTCCGAGCGAATGAACGGCGGCGCCTTGCGCGCTCTCCCGCACGCTTTGATTCATTTCAAGGCCTCCATTGAAGAGGACCCCGTCTTCCATCGACAGCACTGGTGTCTTGACGCTTCCGTTCACCACGGCCGGAGCCCGCAATTTCACTCGTTCCTTTGCCACGACGTCACCCGTGATCTTGCCTTTGCAGACGATGGTACCGGCTGAAATTTTCGCTTGGATGACAGCCTCTTCACCGATCAGCAACGTGCCGTCTGTGCGGATCTCGCCGTCGAGCGCCCCGTCGATCCTCACCGTGCCGCTATAGGATATCGTGCCTTTGAATTCCACCCCTTTGCCCACGAATGCACTGATGTCTTCAGCGCCGGCGGCAGTCGATGAACCGTCTTCCGTCTGCCCGTTTTCATCCGCGCCATCCGTGGTGCGTTTGCTTTCCTGCTTGTCCTGTCCCCACATGGGCACTTCCTCCCAAGTTCACGCTCAATCGTGCGTCGTCAAGGACGACGTCATCGTGAGTACGGCGAATATGAGAAACAGTGCCATCGCTCCTGCGATTTAGCAACAAATATGGCTTTTTCTTCTGGAGCAAACGAAACGGTTGGGGAGGGATTACTGCAGTATGTGTTCGAGGATCCCGTCGAGTTCGGCGGGCGAGAAGTAGTGGATGACGATTTTCCCCCCACGTCTGCCGTTCATGATGCTCACCCTGGTGCCCAAGCGCTTTTGCAGCCGTTCTTCGACGTCGGTCAGTGGCGAGCGCTTAATGTCCTTCGTCTTGCGCTTCCGTTCGAGAACGGACGATTCCAGGATTTTTTCAGTCTCTCTGACCGAAAGATTCCGCGTGACGACGAGGAGAGCGATTCGTTGCTGTTCCGTTGGATTTGAAAGTCCCAAAATAACCTTGGCATGTCCGAACGAGAGGCGATCGCTCTCGATCAACTGCTGGACCTCCGACGGCAGGTTCAGCAGCCTCACGATATTGGCGATGGAAGATCGCTCGCACCCGACTCGCTGGGCAATCACATCTTGCGTCAAACCGAATTCGTTCATCATCTGGTAATATGCCCTAGCGATTTCCATGGGGTTCAAATCTTCCCGCTGGAGATTTTCGACAAGGGCGAGAACGATGGATTCTTCGTCCCCACAATTCCGAATGCTGGCTTGGATGGTCTCTAAACCCGCGTCTTTGGCCGCTCTCCAACGCCGTTCTCCGGAAATGAGCTCATACATGCCGTCCCCTTTGCGGCGCACCAACACCGGCTGAAGCAAGCCGCTTTGTTTCAGCGAGGCGGTTAATTCGGCAAGGTCCTGCGGTGAGAAATTCTGCCTGGGTTGGAAGCGATTGGGCACGATGGCATCGACGCGCAGGTGTTGGACTTCCGGTAGTTCCGGCATTGCGGTCGGCTTTGCGGCGGGTAGCAGCGCATCCAGTCCTCTACCGAGAGCCTTTTTCTCCATGATTGAGAAACTCCTTTGCTAAGGCGATATACGACTGAGCGCCGGCTGAGGCGGCATTGTATAGCAGCACCGGTCGTCCATAACTCGGAGCTTCGGCCAGTGTCACGTTGCGTGGGATCGTAGTCTGATAGACTCGGTCTTTGAAGTGCGCGCGAACTTGTTCGGCAACCTGGCGCGCCAACGTATTCCTCGCATCGTACATTGTCAAGACGATTCCTTCGATCGTGAGGCCGGGGTTCATTGACTGCTGGATCCGATCGATGCTTCCAATGAGACGACTCAAGCCCTCCATTGCGTAATACTCACACTGAACCGGTATCAATACAGAGCGCGCCGCTACTAATGCATTCACCGTCAAAATTCCGAGTGCGGGCGGACAATCGAGGAAAATGAAGTCGAATAACGGCTCAACATCGCGCAAGAAATGTCGAAGCAACTTTTCTCGTTCCTCGACATTGACGAGCTCGATCTCTGCTCCAGCCAAATCTGCATTGGCTGGCAGAAGCGAGAGACCATTGACCTCCGTCTTCTGGACAGCATCTGAAAATTTTACGTAATTTATCAGACAGTTATAAACCGTTACCTGCAGAGAGCGTGGGTCGAATCCTAAGCCGCTTGTCGCATTACCTTGTGGATCCATATCAACAAGGAGGACACGCGCACCTTGAAGTGCAATTCCTGCTGCGAGATTGACGGAGGTTGTCGTCTTACCGACCCCGCCTTTTTGGTTTGCAACTGACAGTATCTTTGCCATCGTTACGAGGTGCGTGTTGTTCCACGTGGAACAGTCGCTTTAACCCTTTTCTAGGACCGATATCACTCTTTTCCCACTCTGGAGAGGCAGTGAAAAGAGCCCCTGCGACACCAAGTTCCAGTTTTTGCCCAGCTCAGTCTGCGCCAGCGTGGACGTCCTGTATAGAATCACTTTTCCTTTTTCCTTGAGAAGGGCAAGGATGGAATCCTGTATTCCTTCAAATTTCACTGCCCTGACCGTGGCGACATCCATTATCCCCTGACTTTCATGGCAATATTCCTGAACAGTCCCATTGAAGACCTCTGCGTCCGTGAAACACAGCACTCCAAGTACCGAGAGAAGGAAGGAGCATTTCTTTTTGTTGGGTTCAACTAAGACCAATTTCAGATCATCACGCGCGATTTTAATCGGTATACCTGGAAATCCGCCGCCGGTCCCCACATCCACAAGTCTCGCATGAGGCGAGAGTACAGCCTTCACTATACCCGTGAGTGAATCGACGAAATGTTTGACGACAATGTCCTGAGGTCTCGTGATACTGGTGAGATTTATTGTCTCATTCCACCGGGTGAGCTGCGAGAGGTAGCACATGAACAGTGCGACCTGGTTATCGGTGAGAGTAACGCCGATTTCTTGAGAGGAACGAACAAGCAGTTTCCTCAGCTCTTGTTCGTGTTCCACGTGGAACAATTACGTGAATCCCTATAAGAGGTCAAGGGCTGCTGAGCGCGCCTTTCCTCTGATCCCTTTCCAGCGCAATCAGGAGCAGTGAGACGGCAGCCGGTGTTATGCCTGAAATCCTGGATGCTTGCCCTATCGATTCTGGGCGGACTTTGATTAGCTTTTCAAGAACTTCTCTAGAGAACCCCGTGATGCTTTCATAAGCAAAGGAGGCTGGGATAGTCTTGTGCTCAAATTTCTTAAAACGTTCTATTTGCTGGAGTTGACGTTTGATATAACCGGCATACTTGATCTGAATTTCCACCTCTTCGAGGACTTCGTTATCTTGCTGTGAGTCCATTCCAAAGACGTCGGTCAACGTGCTGTATGTCATTTCCTGGCGACGAAGCAGTTGTGCTGCCGTATTAGTCCCAGAAACATTTTCAATCCCTGCACGCTGAAGACGACGCCTGGTTTCCGGCGTCAAACTCACAGGATATGTTTCAAGCCTTTGGATTTCTTGTTCGACTAAATCACGCTTCTTGACAACATGATCGTGCGCCTCACTCGGAAGGAGTCCAATCCTGTATCCCAGTTCGGCTAGGCGCAGATCGGCATTCCCATGGCGGAGAAGCAATCGATACTCGGCTCGAGACGTAAACATGCGATACGGTTCGCGCGTGTCCTTCGTTATCAGATCATCGATCAGGACCCCTATATAAGCCTGGGACCGGTCTAACACGAAAGGCTCCGATCCACGCCATTTCAGCGCAGCATTGATACCCGCCACTAATCCTTGAGCGGCTGCCTCTTCATACCCCGACGTCCCGTTGATTTGACCTGCATGGTACAGACCCTCAACCAGCTTGGTCTCCAATGTGGCATGTAATTGCCGTGGAGGAAAATAGTCGTACTCGATCGCATATCCTGGCTTGAGCATTGTGGCGCTCTCCAGACCAGGGATTGTCTTCAACATGGCCGCCTGGACATCCACAGGCAAACTGGTCGAGATACCGTTCGGGTAAAATTCACGAGTGTCCAACCCTTCCGGTTCGATAAATACCTGATGACGTTCTCTTTCGGCAAACCGGACGACCTTATCTTCAATCGAGGGACAATATCGCGGGCCCGTCGATTCGATCACACCGCTGTACAGCGGCGAGCGATCCAGATTGGCTCGAATAATCTCATGAGTTGCGCTAGTGGTGTACGTCAGGTGGCAGTCACGCTGCGGCACATCGATCCGTGCTGTTCGGCGAGAAAATGGCGACGGCGGATTGTCGCCGGATTGCTGAACCATGACCGAGAAATCGATTGTATCCCGGTCGAGCCGAGGCGGAGTGCCGGTTTTGAGCCGGCCCACTTCGAACCCGAAATCGCGCATACAATCAGACAGATGCTCGGCCGACAGCTCTCCGGCCCGGCCGGCCGGAAAATGATTCAAGCCGATATGGATAAGGCCCTTAAGGAATGTCCCTGATGTCAGAATCACTGCCGGCGCATCGATCTGCTCGCCGCCGTTCGTGATCACGCCGGTCACCTTTCCACTCCTGGTCAAGACCCGATCAACTGTCCCCTGAGCGATCGTCAAGTTAACCTGACGCTGCAATGTCTCCTGCATGACGCGACGATATACCGCCTTGTCGCATTGGACGCGGAGCGCCCGCACAGCCGGTCCTTTGCTCGTATTGATGAACCGGAACTGCATGCCCGCTCGGTCGGTGTTGTAGGCCATTTCACCGCCTAATGCGTCGATCTCTTTGACCAGATGTCCCTTGGCAATGCCGCCGATCGCCGGATTACAAGACATCTGCGCAATACGGTCAACGTCCATCGTGAGCAGCAGTGTTCGTGCGCTCATGCGGGCCGCGGCCAATGCCGCTTCGCATCCGGCATGACCTCCGCCGACCACAATCACATCGAAGCCCTGTCCCATCCGCTGTTGCCCCTTTCTATTTCCCTATACAAAATTGAGTGAAGATTCGTTCCAGGATGTCCTCAGTGGTAATCGTACCCGTGATCTCCCCCAGTGCGTCGGCTGCGCCTCGCACATCGACACAGACCAACTCCGCCGCCACATGCTGCTCGATCCCCTCGAGGGCCTGATCCAATGAGCGCGCGGCACGCGCCAAGGCATCCCGGTGACGCACATTGGTCACGATGGCCGCTTCAGAGGTATCAGGTCCTCCACCGATCAGTCGGCCTCGGATCGCGCATCGCAGTTCTTCGATGCCGGCTCCTGTCTTGGCCGAGACACGAATCAGGAACCGCCCTGCTACCAGCTCCTCCTCCCAACGTATCCCGGGGAGATCGGATTTGTTCACCACGACGATATGGCGAATCTCTCCTGCGCTTGCGAGCAAGTCCCCGTCTTCGGCGCCCAACGGCTGGTTGCCGTCCAGCACAATCAGTTGCAGATCCGCATCTTCCTGCTCCCGGCGACTCCGTTTGATTCCTTCCAGCTCGACGGCATCTTCGCTCGGTCGTATGCCGGCCGTATCCACCAGATGAATTCGGATCCCATCGATGTCGATAGCTTCTTCAATGACATCTCTTGTCGTGCCAGGGATCGGCGTGACAATGGCCCGTTCTTCCTTCAGAAGCCGGTTCAACAGGCTCGACTTCCCGACGTTGGGCCGACCGATGATGACGACTCGCGCTCCCTCTCTCAACAGCCGGCCCTGTTTGTAGCTCGATTCCAAGCGTCGAATCGCCTCGGAGGCCCTCTCTATGGCTTCCCTCAGTTCGTCTTGTCTCAGGAACACGATGTCTTCTTCCGCGAAATCAATCCCGGCCTCAACATGCGCCAGCACCGTCAGGAGCGATGACCGAGCCTCGCTCACCTCCTTGGCGAGTTCTCCTCGAAACTGACGATGGGCCGCAGTCAACGCAGCCGAAGATCTGGCGCGAATGGTGTCCAGCACCGCTTCGGCCTGGGAAAGATCGAGACGCCCGTTCAAGAAGGCTCTCTTGCTGAATTCTCCAGGCTCGGCAAACCTGGCCCCGGCCTTCACGCAGGCTTCGCATATCAAGGACAGGAGCAATGCCCCGCCGTGGGAATGAATCTCAACCACGTCCTCCCCGGTGAAGGAGCGGGGCGCCTTCATGTACACGATCAGTCCCTCGTCCACCGGCTTGGCCGGCACGGGACTCTCGGAAGGGTTTCTTCGTTCATTCAGCGACGGCAGAAACAGATCGGCGAGATGAAGCGAGTGGCTTGTGACCGCGGACAAGGGCTGTTTCGAGCGCAGCCGCACGATCGCACCGGCCACGTCCAACGCGCCCACACCGCTGATGCGGACAATACCGATCCCGCCTTCGCCCATCGGCGTGGCGATGGCGCAGATGGTATCCTCCAAGGCTCCCCGCATGGGCATGTCGGACGCGGCTATTTCGCGGCTTCGGCCACCAACGGTCTCTTGGCAAACAGGACGCGGTCGGTGATGAGCTGCTGCGCGATCGTCAGCACGTTGTTGGTCAACCAGTACAGCACCAGCCCCGCCGGAAAGTTGATGAACAGAAACGTCATGAACGCCGGAAGCATCAGCATGATCTTGGCCTGCGTCGGATCCATGGTCGTCGGAGTAATTTTTTGCTGAATAACCATCGTCACCCCCATCACGATGGGCAGCACGTAATACGGATCTTGCGCCGACAAGTCCGTGATCCACCCGAAAAATGGGGCTTGGCGAAGGTCGATGGTCATGTACAGGATGTTGAACAACGCCACGAAGACCGGCATCTGCAGCACCATGGGGAGGCACCCGCCGACGGGATTGACCTTGTGATCGCGGTACAGTTTGATCAGTTCCTTGTTGAGCCGGTCGCGGTCATCCTTCAAGCGTTCTTGTAGCGCCGCCACCTTCGGTTGAATGACCTGCATTTGCTTCATCGATTTGTAGCTCTTGTACTGCAGGGGTACGAAGAGCAGCTTGATGCCCATCGTCAGAAGAATAATCGTCACGCCGTAGTTGTGCGTGTAGTCATTGATGAATCGTAGGACGTAGAAAATTGGCTTGGCGACCGCCTTGACGACGCTCCAGCTTCCAAAAATGAACCACCCGAAGTCAATCGTCTCTTCGAGACCCATGTTCAGGGAGCGAAGCGTGTCGTATTCCTTGGGGCCGGCATACAGCCGGAGATGGGACGTTGTGCCGGCCATTCGCACGCCCGCGGAGACCAGCTTGTCA
>DATFDJ010000195.1:0-21785 GCA_035252115.1 Nitrospira sp.
GGTCCTTCGGCACCTCTTTCAACGTATTGGTCATCGCCGTTCCGGCAACAGCCACTGCCTGACCTAAAAATATAGTTCGAGGATCCTGAGCCAAAAATGTCATCGACCGCTTGAGTTCTTCGAAGTATTTCATAGCTCCCACCTTAAAACTGGACCCGCACACCGGCACCAGCATGTGGATACTTAGTATGATACCGGTAGTAGCTCACATACTCATCATGAGCGCCTTCAAAAGTGAGACGGGGCTGCTTCCATACCTCCCTGGTATCGGTACAAACCGACTTTTCATTGTCTTCCACGATGAAATGAATGGGCAGCCGGTGATTTCGGCTATATTTTAGAGATTCATGCGCAATCCCTGTTTCAGCTGTCATATCACCCATGAAGCAGTAGACTTTGGAATCTTCATCCCGGTGCCGGATCGACATGGCAACCCCCACGGCGATGGGCAGCACGCCCCCAACTATGGCAGAGGAGAAAATCCGATATTCTGGAAAGCAGAGGGAAATGGATCGCCCGGCCAGGATCTCTTCACGAACTCGTTCTTCAGGGACCCCCTTCAATAGACACTGATAATGCGAGCGCCACGAGCAGAACACCCAATCCTGTGGACGAATCTTTTGAAACACAGCAATGATCGGCTCTTCATTGCCTGAATACAGATGTACCGGCGCTCGAATTTTTCCTGCATTAAACAGCGCGGCTATTTCCTCTTCAAAAGCGATCAGTTCTTCTTTCGTCATCGAGTCTCCTTGAGCATAAGCCCATGTGTTCGTTGATAGTGGAAATGTCATTCTAGACATTTATTGTTACATTTTCTCATACAGCATGCTGGGGGGGCCTTGCTCTCGTTTTTCAGCATTGTGCAGATACCACTGGTAGGTATTGGATAATCCCTCTAAAAGCATCACTTTGGGCTTCCAACCGGATGACCGCAATCGTGAGCTGTCGAGCAGTTTGCGCGGAGCACCGTCCGGCTTGGCGAGATCCCATTCGAGCCGACCTGTATATCCAACGACATCGGCGATCATTTCGGCGAGCTCTTTGATGGAAGTCTCCGTGCCAGTCCCGATATTCAAAGGGAATTCCAGTGCCGGCCAATCCTGCTCAAATAAATTGAGGCAGGCATCAGCAATATCGTCGGCATGAACAAACTCACGCCGCGGTGAACCGCTTCCCCAAACAGCCACAGAATCGATTCCACTCACCTTAGCGTCATGGAACCGCGACATGAGTGCAGCTAAGACATGACCTGATTTGGGATCGAAGTTGTCATTCGGTCCATAGGCGGTATTTGGAATAACAGGGATAAATCGCTTGTCCCCATATTGTTTGTTATACGCCAAGCACATGTACGTGCCGGCCAATTTAGAGATTGCGTAGGGCAAACTTGTCGGCTCAGGCATGCCTGACAGAAGGGCATTCTCCATCATGGGTTGGGGACAGTCTCGAGGATACATACAGGAAGAACCGAACAGAATCAGCTTGGTAACTCCTACCTTATGAGCGGCTTTGAGAACGTTTACCTGCATGGCCAGGTTTTCATCCATAAAATCCGCGGGACAATTCTGGTTTTCGACAATTCCACCGACACGACCTGCTGCGAAGACGACATACTGAGGTCGAACGTTCTCAAAAAACGCTGTCACAAGTGGACCATTTTGAAGATCCAATTGATTGCGTTGCATGGTGAGCACACGTCTGTAGCCTTCGCGTTGCAATCTTCGCACCATTGCCGAGCCGATGAGACCAGCATGACCCGCGACATAAATAAGCGCATCTGGCTCCATCGAGAATTTTTCTAGGAAAGACCAGTGGGCTGATACAGCACAACCCTGCTACCCGAGTCTTCAAATTTGAAGGGCACGTGTATCAGATGCTTTAGACGATCCTGCACTTTGGATTGGAGATGAGGTTTCACGAACAAAAGTAAGAACCCACCTCCGCCAGCGCCCAATATCTTGCCGCCCACTGCACCCGCCCGCATGGCTTCCTCATAGAGATAATCGATTTCCGGTGTCGAGACTTTGTCTGATAGAGTGCGCTTACAAAGCCAACTCTCATGGAGTAACTTGCCAAATTCCTCCATCGACATTCTGGTATCTTGAAGTATCCGAATCGCCTCATCAACCATCTCTTTCATGCGCTTCAGTTCAATCTCTCTCATCTTGAAGTTTTCGATCTTCGATTTAGCTATTTCAGACGCGGTTCTTGAGAAGCCGGTGAAACACAGCATTAGATGATTCTGAATTTCATTCAACCGGTCTTTGGCAAGGATTATTGGAGCAACCTGGAAAGTATCGTTTTCTTTAAAGTCGATTCGATTGAAGCCACCATACGCTGCCGATATCTGGTCTTGCGAACCGACATTCTCATGGATCACATTTTGTTCAATATGGATCGCACTGGTTGCAAGCTCTTCTTTGGAGACGTATTTCCCTCTCAACGCAGAGAGCGCATGAATGAGACCTACGGTGAATGACGAGCTAGAGCCGAGGCCCGATCTAGCAGGTAAATCACCGTCGTGATGAATCTCGAGCCCCTGATCACAACCAGCCCAACCAAGAACGGCCCGGACTGCCGGGTGATTAATCTCTTCGATATGTTTCACATTCTCAATGAGCGAATATACGATGCGGTGTTTGTGCTCAAAAAATGGTGGCAGGTACCGGCAGCTGATGTAACAGTACTTGTCGATAGTAGTGGCAAGCACGACTCCTCCATGCTCCTGATACCAGGCGGGATAATCAGTGCCTCCTCCAAAGAACGAGATACGGAATGGAGTGCGTGTAATGATCATTCCAGTTTATCAACTCCCTGGGGCAAAGACTTGACCATTCAATCACCTAAAAGCTTACGACGCAGTTTGACTTTAGTCATTTCTTCAACGTTGTGTCTCTGCTTTCGTCCAAATTTCCTTTCCACTAAACATAAATAGGCCGGATTGGAAAAATATCTTTGCCAGGCCTCATCTCTGAACTTCAGTACTTCCGCTGCCGCTAAATGCTTGGTTGGCAGCGGCTCACTGTCATACGACAGAAATGCATACCCATTATAAGCATCCGGTAATTTCCATCCATAACGTTTGGCCATGTGGTACATAGGACTGCCTGGAAGAGCCTGACAGGGGTACATATTTGCCATTTCGGTGTTGAGCTCCAAGGCCAAATCCAACGTTTCCCGCATCGTTTTGAGGTCATCGTCAGGAAAACCGAAGATATAGTTACTGATGACATTCACTCCGTTCGCTCGGACGGTAGAGCAAACGTCGCGGATGTTCACTTCCTTAAACGAGCCCTTCGATACCTCCTGGCGCACATTTTGATTGCCAGCCTCTACGCCGAGTGCCAGCCAATTTATGCCGGCCCGTTTGAATTGTTGGAGGTACTCTGGACGAACGGTGTCAATTCGCGAATAGGCCCACATGCGCAACTTGAGATCCCGCTCGATGATCTCATGTAACAGCGGCTCATAGTATCGGCGATTCAGGAAGAACATTTCGTCACTGATTCGGATCGTCTCTACGCCCATCTTTGCGAGCTTTTCAAGCTCGCCTCCGATGAGCTTAGAACTCCAGAATCGCATGCCGCGCGAATGAGAGGCATCGATTTCGCTTCCATTATCCGAACGGTTGACAATATTGATCATGCAAAAATCGCAGGCGAACGTACATCCAAGCGAGGTATAGATCGCAGCAAAAGGTGTACGTCTATCATGATCGAACTCTGCATGCCAAAAGTGCGCTCGGTACAAGTCCAATGGACGTGACCGATAGGGGAGAAGATCCCAGGCATAGCCAGGCATATCGAGATCCATGCGATCTTGAGGCACGACAGATTGCGGTTCATTTAAGATCAGTCGAGCCTCGCCCTGCCTCTCAACCACCTTGTACCCAATGCCTCGCACTGATCCGAGATCCGTTTGGAGATTGGTGCGAAGCAAATTGAGTAACGCATATACACCTTCGTTAAGGAGCACAAAATCCACGAACCAATTTCCCAGGACCTCCAAAGGCAGCGCACTGGTATGAGACCCCACGAAGCAAATTGGGAATTCCGGATGTTGTAGCTTCAGCTCCTTGGCCAGAGCCGTCGCCCCGATCATTCCAGTCGTCCCTGAATTTGGATTCTGCCCATAGACGACAAACACGACCAAACGAGGATTGGCGCTCCGAATCCTGCTTACTGAATCTAACAGTGGCAACTTTTCTGCATCGCAGTCTAATATCGCGACGCCGAAGCCCTTTGATCGGCAACACTGAGCGAGCAATAAAGCCCAGGTCGGCGGCTCGATAGCGGAATACGTCTGTGCCAATCCTTGATACGCCTGCAAGGATGAATCTGCATTGATGAAGAGCACGTCTAGTCGTCGGGAAGGCACGAGAGCTGCTGCCATTATGATGCCACCTTCCCGTCGTAGCCTTCCGCGCGTCGCATAGAGTGTGTCGTAAGAACCCGCTCCTTGATCTTTTTGCCCAGCGTATAGGGATCAACACGAAGAAACGGGGACCGAAGCAATCGATGTCGCCAGACCCGCATTCGTAGCGACCACAGCTCACTCGCCCCGATTTCTCCAATCACATCTGAGCGACCATTGCGGAATTGATGAATCGTCTTTCTCTTAAATAACTCCTTTTTGTAATTTTTGACGGCCTCATAATATCTGGTTTGCGCTGGTTTCTCGACGGCATTCAATCGTTGGCTCCGCTGATCCTGATGCACGCGTCCAAAATTGGCGACCACTGGAATGAAGTAGGGACAATAGCCTTGGGTAAAGAAATGGTACATGAACGAAAGGTGAGGATGGACTCGCAAATACTCGTCTGACTGATCATCAGGGAACCACCTCTTAATCACATCACTCCTTACACAATAGTTACCCTCTGGTAGTGGTAATCCTGTTGCCAACCAAAGCGGCAAGAATCCGCGCTTTTGTGGCGGCGGGTCGGCAAACAAATCCTGGAAACATACATTAAGTAGACTCCCTTCCTCCGACATCGTCTGCCCAAACCCCCACACCAACGATACCTCATCATCCTTCTCCAGCACATCCACACACCTGCGAAACCAATTCCGGTCGAGAAATCCATCTGAGACACAGCATTGTATGACGTATTGTCCTCGCGCCATTGCGAGCCCTTTCCGATAAGCCTCCACCACGCTCCTATCCTTTTCTGACACCCATCTGATATGGGGATACTGCTTGAGAATTTCAACCGTATCATCAGTGGAGCCGCCATCGATTACGATGTGCTCGAAGCACCTATAAGACTGTCCGATAATGCTCTCAATCGTCTCATGAAGAAAGCGACCATGATTGAGAGACGGTGTCAAAACTGACACAACAGGAGCGGCGACTTCACACAAGTCTTCACCGTCCATGATCGACGGCAGATGCCTCGCTCCATAGGGATGTGATCCCACTTGTTTCATTGGTATTACAGATTAGTGCAGTTGAGCACTACAAAATCAATAGTCCAACGATAGAAACCACCTGCCTATACTGTAGCTTCCGCCTCAGCAGGCCGCATTTGGTGAATCCAGTCCTTCGCCATGGCGTACTGAAGAAGCAGCATGGCAAGCGCCGATATGGCGAGCGCCATCCCTGCTTTGTCATCCGTTAGATCCCCGAGCACTGCGTTCAAGATATGACCCATAAGAATCAACGGCAGACTCAGCGCAATAGCAATAGCAATTCGACGCATCGGCCAAGTGATAGGCAGGGTTCGATAGTTGACATAAATACCGACAATCAATGCCACCGCACCAGCCCCAAGAAGAGCAATGGCCGTCCCAAGCAAAGCATCATGGGTCGCAAGTATCAGCACCAGTATGGGTGCAGCAAGTGCGCCAGCGATGACAGGCGGCAGACTAATGGTCATATCGACCTTGGCTACTCCGAGAGTGTGAAGGGAGGACAATGAGGCCCGCATCGTTTCTGTTAAGGCAGGCCAGATCAAGATTGGCGCCACAGACTGAAATTGCTCGCCCAGCAGCAGCTTTGCTAAAAAAGCCGCGTTACCTGCCATAAACGAGCCGAACAGGATTACGGCGGGAAGGTATGCGCGAGCGTAAGCTTCCCAAGCTCGCGCGATCCCTGCTGCATCCTGTGCCTTTAGCGCACGATATAATGTCGGACTATAGTATTCATTAAACAGCGTTTCAAAGGTCTGAATTGGAACCGAGCAGATCATGTAACCCATGGCAAACAGTCCAACGCTCGCGATATTGTCTATCCAATTCAAGATAAAACGGTAGCTCTGCGATTGGACCCACCATAAACCATTGCTGATGACTTGAGGCCACGCGAACATGAACATTTTCCATTGATCGAACGAGATGGTCTCACGCGCACCAAGATCGAGGCCGCAATACCTGCTGCTGCTGGCATACCGATACAAAAAAAGGTAGGACGTCGAAGCCAAAAGGAATCCTCCATAAATTCCTAGCAGCCAGGTTTCGGGGCCGATACCAGCTCGTGAAAGATAGACCGCTAAAACGAGTCCGCCCCATACAGCAATATTCCCGAAGGAGACATATAAGAGCCGATGCCCAAGGAGGTTCAATCCGGAGGCTGCCATTGTATGAGTCGAAAATCCGAACACGTACAGAGCAACCAGGAATCCAACCCAAACCGCTCCGATGCCAGAGACGAACGATGTTTGATCTTGAATGGTCCAAACTCCCAGTCCGAAGGCCATCGATACCAAAGATACAAAGAGAAGGTACGAACGGAGGCGTTCCCGTAATGTGTCCGCATCCAACCACTCAAAAAACCCTCGCCAAATGTAAGTGGCCACCGGGGTCAGCACCACAGATGCACCAAAAACAGCGAGGCTCATGACTTGGTTTACAGTGCCTAATTCACCGGGGGAAAGGATGGTCGTGACAACCTTGATGGTGACAAGCCCAGCCAGGACTTGAAAACCCCGCCCCATAGCCAGCAAGATGAAGCCTTGTAACGATCCACCTAACACAGAATCTCTATCTCGTTTCAAACAGAAAAAGTAGACGAAGCATTAGGTCGGGGCTGCGTGCGGAAACCCTTGACGTTCAGTCTTATGATTCCATGAAATGGCTTTACCTGGACAATCAATTATCAAGTCTTAATGCGGCTGCTATGTGCTCAGCGAAAGCAAACGAGGATGTGAACGCAGGAGAAACCGCATTCAACACGTGCGTAGAGTAGGGTCCATCCTCGACCACAAAATCGTTCACCAGGTCACCCGTTTGGGAATTAACTAACTGCGCTCGAATCCCCGCCTCCTTCCCCCGCAGTAGATCTTTTGGCTGCAACCCGATACCTAACCCTTCGGCCTCGCGAAAAAAACCACCGCGAGTGATTTTTATAAGCTCTCGCCAAGCAATCGACCTGAAATGAT
This sequence comes from Nitrospira sp., assembly GCA_035252115.1. GTDB lineage: Bacteria > Nitrospirota > Nitrospiria > Nitrospirales > Nitrospiraceae > Nitrospira_C. Next base: position 7,382 of record DATFDJ010000195.1, read on the forward strand.
CTTGGTTCCGGCGAAAGAGTCTAACGAGATACCGGCACATGGTTCCCGCATCTTGTCTGTTAATCCCTCTCAGTCCCGCATACTGCTCACGCCCTAACAGAGGCAAAGCCGAGGGGCCGACGTACACCTCTCCTTCTGGCTGCCTCGTAAAATGCACACCAAGAAACGGATTTCTCAAGTCAGGAACCGGATAGATGTTCCCCAAGACTCGCATACGCGAGTTAGCGCTCAACCGGTAATATTGGCCTCGAAAGGGAAGGATGCGATAGTCTCGTCCTACACCAAACGCATGAGCCACACGATCGGCGAACAGCCCTGCACAGTTCACAAGATGTCCGTACGTTATCGTACCTTTTGAAGTCTTGGCAGCCTTCCTGCTCGCAGGCTCTAGCCACCTGCAATCAAACCGAAATTCAATTCCGTCTCTCACTGCATCGCTGTTAAGCGACTTCATGACTTGCCGAGGATTGACGACTGCCGTGTCCTTGACGTAGAGCGCCTGGCTTACGCTCTTGGCACAGGGCTCGATATCCTCTAGCGCCTGCGCATCAAGAAGCGATACAGTCGCGCCATTCTGCTGCGCGCGCTGGTATAGCGTTTTCAGGTCAGGAAGTTCAGCTTCGTTCCTAGCGACGATGACCTTCCCGTGTTCGTTCATCGGAATTCCCTTTGTTCGACAGTACTCTTTCATCTGTCGACTGCCCTCTACACATAGCCGTGCCTTTAATGTACCCGGCTTGTAGTACACTCCAGCGTGAAGAACTCCACTGTTTCGTCCACTGGCATGGTGGCCGGCTCCTGATTCTTTCTCTATGATGATTACACGTGCTCCATACTTACGGCGCAATGCTCTCGCGACGGTAATTCCTATGACACCGGCACCTATCACGACAAAATCGTAGGCGGAAGGAGCAACTAGCATACCTTCCCTCTTTGCTGTGAACCACACGGATGGGTGGCATTGATCCGCATCGTGGAAGCTGGAACTAAGCGGAAAGCGTAAATGAAAGGGAAAATTGGAAAGCCATTCTTACAAATATTACAATTTTCAGTGAGCCTTAAAAAACTGCTGCACGTCCTCGACGACTTCTTCCTGTTGTTGCGCAGTCAACTCCGGATAGATTGGAATCGCGATCGTTTCCTTGGCCGCCTTTTCCGACTCAGGGAAGTCTCCTGCCTTATGGCCCAGGAATCGAAAACATTCCTGCAAGTGGAACGGCACCGGATAGTAAATTTCCGCCCCGATTTCTTTTTCCTTGAGATACGCGATGAGGTCATCCCGCTTCTCGACGCGGAGCACGAATTGATTATAGATATGATAGTGCTTGTGGCCTGAGTCCTTGTAGACCGGTTCCGGCAGCCGAACATACCCTTTCTGAACCAAGCCGCTCTGTTGAAACAGCGCCTCGTAGCGCCGGGCATTGTCCTGCCGCCGCCTTGTCCACCCGTCGAGATAGTCCAGCTTCACGTTGAGTACCGCGGCTTGGAGACTGTCCAGGCGGAAATTCCCGCCGATGAGCTTGTGATAGTACTTGGGCTTGCTGCCATGCACGCGAAGCACCGTGATACGCTCCGCCAGTTCGTGATCGTTCGTCGTCACCATGCCACCGTCACCCAATGCCCCAAGATTTTTGCTTGGAAAAAATGAGAAGCAGCCCACTGTGCCGATGCTGCCGGCTCGTCGTCCGTCTTTATATTCCGTCCCAATCGCCTGGGCCGCGTCTTCGATAACGGAGAGCCAGCGCCGGGTCGCAATCTCCATGATCGGGCCCATGTCGGCGCTTTGCCCGTAAAGGTGCACCGGCATCAGCGCTTTGGTGTGAGCGGTCACGGCTGCTTCGATCTTTGCGGGATCGATATTAAAGGTTTTCGGATCGATGTCGACCAGAACCGGCTTGGCTCCGACTCGGACGATGGCGCCGGCTGTTGCAAAGAAGGAATAGGGCGTTGTGATGACTTCGTCACCTGATCCGATATCAAGCGCCATCAGCGCAATCAGTAAGGCATCGGTGCCGGACGAGACCCCGATTGCCGAACGCACTTGGCAATAGGACGCGATCCGCTCCTCAAGCTTCGATACTTCGGGCCCGAGAATGAACGCCTGCGATTGGAACACGCGGTCAATGGCTGCCATGATGTCCTTGCGCAAAGGCTCATGGTGAGCGGCCAAGTCGAGTAACGGAACCGCCATAGATTTCCTTTCTTCAATCAGCGGATTCGTGAGGTAGAACGACTCGTCTGTGCCACGTTCAATGCGCGGCTACGACATCCCGCACGTCGATTTCCACGGCCGCCGCCTGCTGGATCAGACGCACGCCCAACACAAGGCGATGGCGCTTGTCCTTCCGCAACAGGATGCCTCGGACTCCTTGGAGCGGGCCGCGCACCACTTCGACCGACATCCCCTCGTGGAGATACGGATGCGGGTCGTACGGCAGCACGCTGCTCATCAGCTTCTGGAGCGCGGCAATTTCCTCTTCGGGAATCGGTTCCGGCCGATTCCCTCCGCCGACGATATCGACGACGCCGACCGTCTTGAGCACGGGGAGCTTCTGTTCGGACACAAAGCGAACGAAGCAATAGCCGGAAAAGAGCGGCACTTCGATTTCTTTTTTGCGGTCTTTCCATTGGCTCAGCCGCTTGACGGTCGGCAGCAGAGGTTCAATCCCCCGACTCGTCAATTGGTCGCGGACCAGCTTCTCGTGACGTGAGCGTGTCCGCAGCGCGTACCAGTGAAGATTGTCTGTCTGGTCCATTTGGTCTATCTGGTCTGTCTAGCCTTGTTGTTTCGAAGATATTTGATGAGCCCGGAAATGATTCTGCTCGTTTTCCCAGCTTGTGCATAAATGGTCTCAAAACTCTGCTGAGAAAGATATTTTTGATCAATCGCCACGTAAAGATCGCTCTGTACCTCTGCAGACGAGGACATGGCAATAAACAGAAACTGCACAAATTCTTTGTCAGAGTGTCGGACGAATCCTTCAGCAATGTTGGACATGACTGAGACAGATGCCGCTTGAATCTGTCCGCATAATCGAACATCCCTTTGCCAGAGCGGGTTTCGGCCTATTGACTCATAGACCTCACGAGTAAGTTGCCGAGCTTCCTTCCAGCAATCTAGGTCTTCAAATCGAGTGACTTTCACGAGCCAAGCCGATGGTTGGTCGATCTAAATTTCCAGGCGTTCTCTCCGCGTGGGTTTATCTTTCTCACCAGACAGACCAGAAAGACATCCTCGACCAGACAGACCGTATTGGACACAGCTCCGCCCTCTCAGTTACAGACGGCATTCGACCATGTTGGCCTACGCCCGAACCACTTTCGCCGTCGTTCTCTCGGAGGAGCCCAGGCCCAACCGCAGCACCTTTTCCGGCGGCACGCCGCATTGGATCAATCGGGCTTCGCAGGCCGCGGCTTGTTCCAGATCCGCAATCAAGACCCTGTCGAATTCCCATCGACCGATATCCTGCGGCAGGACGACTGGATACGACAGAAACGACTTCTGCGGTTTGCCGTCGACGAACCCGACACAATCCACATTGAGTTCCCGCAGGGACAAGTACGCCAATTCCGCCAGCTCGCTTGTGCCGTAGATGACGAATCGTTTGCCGCACACGCCGTCCGAAGGTGTCAACATGTCCTTCAGCCTGGTCCGCATGTCACGGTAGTAGGACAGGGAGAAGTCCATGTACTGATAGGTGAGACGGGTTTTTTCGGCGAATCCCTGGGGCGTCAACAGATACCGGATGCGGTTACGCGGAATGGTGGTGATTTTGATGTAGCCCTTGCGAGCCAGCCGTTTAAGATAGAGATTCGTCAGGCCGAGCGCCACACCCAGCCGAAGTGAAAGGGAGCGCTGGGTCAGGTTGGAATTGCGCTCGACCTCTGAAAGAACGACAAGATCCCGTTGCCCTTGGACGTCCATGCTCCCCCTTGTGTTCACGATATGAACGCAAAGGGGGCGCGAAAGTCAAGGGACTTTTCTAGAAGCCTCCATCAGACTAACCCGGCCATTAGGCGCCGGATCGACGACAAAACTTCCTCGACCGAAATCAGTCTCATGCAGCTTTGTTCGCCTCGATCACAGGTCGGATGAAAGCAGGCGCGACAGTCGAGATTCTTATAGAGAATCGCCGCCCGCCCTCCCCGCGGCCCCCACTCGTCCGGATTTGACGGTCCAAAGAGCGCCACAAGCGGTGTCCCGACCGCCGCCGCAATGTGCATGGCGCCGCTGTCGTTTCCGACGAACAGCATCGCCCGCTTGAGCACCGAGGCGAAGGTCCGGACATCGGCCAGGCCCGCCATCCCGATCGGCCGGCTGTTCGACCGGCTGACGATCTCCTGTACGAGCGCATGCTCTTCGGTATTGCCTCCGAGGAGGACGCGGCAGCCGTATTCGGCCGAGAGGAGGTCGGCCAGCGCCGCGAACCGTTCGGACGGCCACGCTTTGAACCAGTAGCGCGCGCCAGGCTGAAGGACCACGAACGATTGCCGCTCTCTGACCCCGAGACGATTCAACAGCTCGCCGGCCTTTTGCTCGTCGTCTTCCGTCAGCCACAGTTTGGGCGCTGTCTCCGTCGCAGCGATGTGCAAGGCCAGCAAAGCCGCGAGATCCCGCTCGATTCGATGGAGCCCCGGCTTTCCCTGCACAACCGTGGTATAGCATCGCCCTCTGAACCGTCCTTCGTCGTTGAACCCAATGCGAATGGGCGCGCCGCTCGTCCACGTGAGGAATGCCGATCGGTCGGCATCCGTCAAATCGATGGCGATGTCCGGTCGTCTTCGCCGAAGATCGGCCAGGAAGCGCCACTGCGACACCATCGAGCCTCTCTCCAATGGGAGAATTTCATCCACATGAGGATTACCGGCGAGCATCGCTTCCGTCCCACGATTGACGACCACGATGTTTCGCGCAGAGCGGTACGCCGTCTTCAGCGCCTCCAGTGCCGGAGTGGCCAAAAGCACATCGCCGAGATACCGAAGCTTGATCACGAGAATGGTGTGCGGATTCATCGATCGAGCAGCGTCCTATAGAGCGATTCCATGGCCCGGACGGTCTTGTCGACATCGAACCGCTCACGGGCCTGGACGGCTGCGAGTTTGCCCATCCGCTCTCTCCGCGATCCATCGCTCAATAGATCGACCACCGCCTTGCTGAGCTGACTCGGACTTCCCGGATCCACTAACAGCCCAGTCTGCTCATGATCGACGACTTCGGGCAGTCCGCCGGTGGTCGTCGCCACCACCGCTTTCCCTTGGGCCATCGCCTCGACCACCGCAATGCCAAACCCTTCCATCAGAGCGGGGTGGACATAGAGATCCAAGGCCGCGAGAACAGGCTCCACCGGGTTTCGGAATCCCGCGAAATGGACGCGATCCGCGATACCAAGGTCACGAGCGAGCTGCTTCAACGATTCGGCATATCGATCGTCGCCGGTTCCGATCAACACATAGTGCACGGCCGGCACCGCCTCCATGATCGCCGGCAGCGCCTGAAGCATGACATGATAGCCCTTCCGCGGAAACAGATTCGCCACCGTTCCCAACAGGAGGACCGTGTCCGAAAGACCGAGTGCACGACAGAGCCCCGTTCGCCCGGCATCGTCGTGAGACAGTGTGTTGAAGCGAAGACCGCTATAAATTGTTCGGACCTTGTCCGGCTTCACCCCGCCCCGCGCGAGCGCGCCTTCGATATGCCGTGAAATGGCAATGACAAAGTCCGCACGATCGAGATGGTATCGGCCAACCTTGTCCGTCTCGATTTCCTGACGGACATGCGCGACCACCGGCCGTCGAGAGGACTTGCTGCTCCGAACCGCTGACAGCGTATGAGGCACCCACCAGATGTCGTTGACATGCACCACACTCGGCTGCAGTCGTTCGATAAGACCTCTCAATCGTTCGACGGCGGCCCGGCGGGCAAAGAACGACAGCCATTTTCGCCAAGGGGGTAAGTCGAGCGGCACGACGGTGAGACCGGCCTGTCGGAGCGTGCCTTGAAAGGCGCCATCTGCGGGGCAGGCGACCACCGGCTCCCAGGCGCTGCGATCCAGTTCCTGCAGCATCGTCTGCAGGTCGCGTTCGGCTCCGCCGATCTGCCCGATTCCATGGATGTAGAGGACGCGCCTCGTCACGCCCTCACGTCCAGTCTCAGCGCATCCCAGAGCTTGGCATATTTGACGAACGTGTACATGCCGGCGAAGGTGCAGACGATGAGACCTCTCACGCCGTCGCGGAATCCTTGCTTGAGCAGATAAGTCTTCACGAAGACGACGAGGGGACGGAACAGAATATCGACCGCGGTGACCCGGCGGGTCGATTTGGATTTTTCACGCGCTGCAAGAGTCGTGTATTGCCCAAACTTCCGGAAATGATCCTTGATCCGGCGCTCGGTATAGTGATCGAGCGGATGGGTCAAGGTGCCGATTGCTCCGGTGACGATCAGATTTTCGTGCACGGCTGCGTCGTTGTACTTGGCGCTCCCCTTGCGGAACAGCCTGATTTGATAATCCGGAAACACGCCTCCATACCGCACCCAGGCGCCATAGAAGAAATTGCGCCGTGGGACACGAAAGGCCGTCGGTGAGCCGGGAATCCATTTCCCGATACGAGCCTCGATTTCACGGCGCAACGCGTCCGGGACCGATTCATCGGCGTCCACAATGAGGATCCACTCCGACCGCGCTTGATCGATCCCGAAATTTTTTTGCGGCCCAAATCCGGGCCAAGGCCTGACATAGACCGTCGCCCCGGTCGCGCGCGCGAGGTCCACCGTGCGGTCATGACTCTCGGCGTCGACCACGAGCCGCTCCGTCGCCCATTGGACCGATTGAAGACAGTGCTCGATATTGTGCTCCTCGTTCTTCGTGATGGTCAGGCAAGTGAGCGTCGGCATGGCTTGTTCCGTCTCGGCGGCGGCCGTCACACAGATTGCGCCGTCCCGATCATGGTAAACTTTCTGCGGTACGCCTCGACGACGTGCTGAGGCTTGATCCACTGCCTTCTCCAGACGCTGGCGCGATCGAGCGCTCTCATGAGTTTGTGCAGCGGCTTGACGACACGCCGCCGCACAGTCTGTCCCACGGATGGCGAAACAAATTCCTGGGGCTTGCACCAGAGCGCGGCCTGTTCGGCCTTGTCCCATTTGCGATCGATCGACCAGCGTTCGTGCGTACAGGCGAAGGGTTCGCGCTTGCTCTTCATCGTGGCCCGGATGAAATGATGCACGAAGGTATCCCCCGCCACCATGCAGCGCCGCACGTCTCCCACAGCGGCTTCGCGTTTCCGCAGCGTGTAATACAGATCCCAGTCGGCCGCCTGCACCCGTTCGTCGAGGCGACCGATCTTGTCGTACGTCTCGCGCCGGATCATGACGCACGAACCGACGATGCCTTCGAACAGCCTGCCGGCAAAGGCATGATGCACTTCGCGGCAATAGAGCTCCCAATCTCCGTACATCATGCGGATCATGGCGCGGAGCCGGTCGGCGGTCTTGCCGCTCGAGAGCCGGCCCTGGCCAATGGCGGCCCAACGTCCCTGCATCCAATCGGTGAGCGTCGGAGTCGGCATCATTTCCAAACCGAGCGGCGAAGCCGCATCCAGCCGGTTCCGTTCCATCGCGCCGACCAAGGCGCCGTTCCAATCCGGCGCCACATAGAGATCGTTATTGATGTGGCAGAGCCATTCGCCCTTCGCGATCACCGAGCCGAGGTTCATGGATTCCGGATAGCAGAGGTTCTTGTCGTTGCGGATGACGCGACAGCCGCTCGATTCGAAAAACTCCGCCGACCCGTCCGTCGAATGGTTGTCGATGACGATCACCTCATAGGAACCGGTCGTATAGGCGCGGATGCCTTCGAGAAACAGCCGGTTGTGGCCGAGTTGATTGTGAACCGCCACGACGATACTGAGCATGGTGACGAGGGCGCCGCAGATTTATCCGCGAAATCCGCGGCGGACGACTTCCCGATAGAATTTCCAGTTCAGCCAACGATTGCGCCGTTCGGCCCAGCGATGGGACGCATCGATCCGGCGCCGCATGACGGCCGGATGGCGGCCGGCGAACTCTTTCAACAGCGCGTAGTCTTGGTATTCAAAGGCGTCCTGCTGAAACCACTTGGCTTGTTCCGGCGGAGGACTGTGATCATGATGGAACCCCACCTGCTCCTTCACTTTATTCAACATGGTCTTCGGGTCTTTCACCCATCCGTAGTGAAACATGCGCGCGCCCGAATAGGCCAGCCATTCCTTCGGCCCGCTTTGCAAGTACTGCTGCGTCGGTTTGAAATGAAATCCGACGGCATCGCCGCAGGATTCCACCTCGCCGTTGTTGCGAATGACGCGGACGGCCTTGTGATAGAACCAGGGGTTCGTGCTCCAGTAGTCGGCCACGAAATGCAGATAGCGGAACAGGAGGCCTTTGACCGTCGCATTGTCCACATGACGACGCATCGAGTCCCGAAGCAGGGGAAGATCGTCTTCGTGCAGAACTTCGTCCGCCTGGATGTACAGAGCCCAGTCGCCCGTGCAGTGGGCCAGCGCGATGTTCGTCTGCTGGGAATAAATCAGCCCGTCCTTGCGCAACGATTCGTCCCACACTGATTCGACGATTGTGAGTTTCGGATCGCCGATCGACCGGATCAACTGCAACGTGCCGTCGTCGCACCGCCCGACGTTGACCACGAACTCGTCGCAGATCGGGAGCGCCGAGCGGATGGATTCGACGACCGGATAATCGTACTTCACCGCGTTCCGGCAAAATGTGAATCCGCTGATCTTCATGAGATTGTCTATCTGGTCTATTCGGTCTATCTCGTCTATTCCGTCTGTCTAGATAGACCAGACAGACCAAACAGACTAGACAGACATTTTTTCCTTCGTTAGTTCCCAGAACTTCGCATATTTCATGAAGGTGTAGTAACCATAGAGCCCGGAAAGAATCAATCCCGGCATCCCGTCCAGAAATCCCCGCCGGAGGAGATACATTTTTGCGAAAGAGCCGAACGGATGCGTGACGAGCTGGTGGCTCGCAAATCGACGGCCCTGCTCCACCAGGCGTTGCGCCATCAGATCCGAATAGCGGTCCTGTTTGGCGATGTAGTGATCGAGGTCGCGGAAGGGATACTGAATGGCCGCGTGGCTCAAATAGCCGACCCGGCCGTCGCAGTCGAAACTCTCGTGCACCAGCTCCCGGCGATAACGGAAGCGGCTCTTTCGAAAGAGTTGCGGTTGGCGGTAGTCGGGATACCAGCCGCAATGCCGGATCCATCGGCCCAAGAAATAATTTTTGCGCGGGACGAAATACGCGTCCGCCTCCGGCCCTCGTTCGAGCAGGGCCCGGATCTCGTCGCGCAGCTCCGGCGTCATGCGCTCGTCCGTATCGAGACTGAAGATCCATTCATGCGAGCAGTACGACAACGCCTGGTTACGCAGGGGACCGAACCCGTTGAACTCGACTTGATAGACTTTGTCGGTGAATTCGCGGCTGATTGTCCCCGTCTTGTCGGTACTGAACGAATCGACCACGATCAATTCATCGGCCCACCGGACCGACTCCAGGCAGGCCCGAATGTTGGGTTCGTCATTGTAGGCGATCACATAGACGGAAAGTTTGCAAGGTTGTTGATCCACAGCCGGCAATCAGGCTCCTTTCCAATGCCGTCAATCAGCCCTATTCCCAACACAAGAGATGAAAGGACAACTCCCGCTGAATCGCCCGGAAATCCGCATGATTGGCCGTGATCACGCTCGCGCCGATGCTTCGTGCAGAGAGGGCGATCAACACATCAAACGCGATCTCATGCAACTTGGTCGGTTCATAATGCTCGCGGCGTCGAAGCCGATTGAGAACGTCTGCCGCTTTGAGCCAATGTTGTTCCGTGGGCGTCAGCACCTGGCACCGCCGACTGAGTTCAAGGGCGAACTTCCGTTCAATTGCAGTCCGAGCGCCGCGAAGCAATTCGTGGAGGACGACCGAAGAGCATCGAACCACAAAAGGAGAGTGCAACAGGCGGAAGGTGAATCGACCGGACCGGAAATTCTCGATGTAGATAGAGGTATCGAGAAGGACGAATCTAGTCTTCCCGGAACGCATCGGGTCTTCCGACACCGCTATACCGCTGGAGCACCCGATCGTGCGCGGCCTTTTCAGTCACTAAGTCCAATGCGCGCTGGAGTGTTTCGCTGGTCGTTTTGGCTCCCAAGGCCTTTTGAGCCCGCCTCAGCTGTCTGGGATTTAATCTGGCGGAAACTTGAACGAGCGCCATACATCACTTGTCGGACAGAGTAACAGTATCTGTATGACAGCGTCAAGGCCACGCCGCTTGGTGAGAGGCGCGTCTCGGCGCGCCGGGGTTGGGCGGGTGACATAGTTGACTTCCTGCTAGACATGCACGACTCTGATCGGCGACCGTTCGGCAACCGCCCGTTTCACGTGACCTGAAACGGTCTCGACGGTGATCCGGTCCAGACAATCCCAATAGGCGCAAGCCTCGTAGATGCATTTTTCACAGGTCGGCACGTCGGGACGCAGGACCACTCCCGTTCCGAGCGGCTGCCAGCGCGTCGGGAGATTGTTGCGGCGCGGATCGAACAGGCTGACATTCGGTATGCCGCAGGCCGCCGCGATGTGGGCCGGCCCCGTGGCGCCGGAGACGACAACGTGGCTTTCGGCAATCACCGCCATCAGTTCGCGGACCGACAGCATCCCCATCAGGTTGAGCACATTGCCGGAAAGCGGCGTAGCAAATGTTTCTCCTGCTGCCCGCTCCTCCGCCTGACTGCCTGTCAACACCACGCTCATGCCGCTTCGTTGGAGAACGTCCATCAATTCACGGTAATGTTCCATACGCCACCGGCGGGCTGCAAATCCGCCCGGATGCAGCACCACGCGGGGGCTTGGCAGCCGCTTCAGCCGATCTCGCGCCTCGTCGCGTTCTTGCTCGGTGACCACCAGCTTCGGCGGCACGGCTTTGGACGGGCTTAATCCCAATCCTCCCAGCATGCCGACGTTGTACTCGGTTTCGTGTTTCGCAAAATTTTTCCGGTGTTCATAGATGCGCCGATTCGCCAATAGACTATACCAGCGGTAACCCGTCGCCACGCGTTGCGGCACGCGAGCCAGAAAGGCCGCGAACATGAGCCGCCGGAACGGCTTGAGAAAGACCGCCGCATCGACACCCCGCCGGAACAGCGCGATCAATTCCCGGAGCGGCTCGGTACCGGTCACGGTCCAGACCTCGTCGAGATCTTGATGATGCCGGAACAGCGGAGCGGCATACTCGCTGGAAAGGAAGAGAATCCGGGCTTGCGGCATGAGTTGACGCAGCGCCGAGGCGACCGGCAGACAAAGAATCTCGTCTCCAATGCCGTCTGGACGGACCAGCAAGACGTTCATCGAGGCACCGCGTGCAGGCGGATATTCAATTCCACCATGACGCCTCTCACGACGGCATTCCGATGGCCCGACGCTCGAGTTGCACCACCGCGGCATAGGCTTCATCGGGAGTAATGTCAGCGAGGCATGCCAGATGAGGTGTGTGGTGGCAGGTGCGGCTGAAGCACGGGCTGCAGGGAATCTTGTGCGTCAACACCACATGCTGTGATCCGTAGGGACCGGTCCTCAATGCGCTCGTGGGACCGAACAGCGCAACGACCGGTGTTCCGACCGCCGCGGCGATATGCATGGGCCCGGAGTCGTTGGTGAGCAGCACACGTGCTTGGCCGAGGAGCGCGGGCAGAAAACCGACCGGCGTCGTCCCGGCGAGATTCACCGCGCCCGTGCGCATCGATGCCAGGACGGCCGCAATATCGGCACGTTCGCCGGAGCTTCCGATGAACACGACCGGACCGAACCCCTGTGTTTGCAGACGGTCCGCCACGGCCGCAAAGGATGCAGTGGGCCATCGTTTGGTGGCCCAGCGCGCGGAGACATTGATCGCTACCCAGCCGCTTTGGGACTTCACGCCATGCCGTTCCAACAACCGGTCGACCTCGTCGTGATCCGAGGGCGGGATACGAAACGTGAACTCCGGCCGGTCCACCGGGATCGCTCCCATCGCGCTCGCCACCAGGAGATAGCGGTCGACTGCATGCAGCTCACCGGGCGGGACCGGCACGGGCTTCGTATAGAACCATGGGCTGCCTTCTCGGCCGTTGGCGAAGCCGATCCGCTCCCGCGCGCCGCTCAGCCACCCCATCGCAGCGCTTCGAAATAAACCCTGGAGGTCCACCGCCACGTCGAACTGCTGCGAGCGGAGAGCCGGCAAGCTGGACAGCCATCCTCCCAGGCCGGACGCCAGGGAGCACACGGTATCCACGCCTTCAATACGTTCGACGAGACCCGACCATTGTTGCTTGACGAGCCAGGTGAACCGCGCAGAGGGATAGGTCCGCCGCAGCAGCGACAAGGTCGGCATCGCATGGACGATATCGCCAAGCGAGCTCGGTTTGATGAAGAGGATCCGGCGTCTATCCACCTTCAGCCTATCTTTCAGCCTTCAGCCTATCTTTCAGAATCCAATCCACCGCTTCGGCCATCGATTTCGCGATCGTATCAGGCATGGCGTCCTGTGCCTGAAGCGCGTCAAGACTCTGCTCGTCCACGGGCGACTGAGTCAGGAGTACCGCTTTGGCTCCCACCGTTTTTGCCAACTGCATGTCACGGGCATGATCGCCGATCAGATAGGAACGGTTGAGGTCGATCTGCAACTCCGACACCGCGCGATCCACCATTCCGCGCGACGGTTTCCGGCATCGGCATCCGTCGTCCGGGTGGTGCGGGCAGAAGTAGACCGCGTCGAGCGCCGCATCCTCTTGTTCGAGCAGTCCTTGCAAGCGCGCGTGTACCGTCTCCAAATCCTTCAGCGTGAAGAATCCTCTCCCGATGCCCGATTGGTTGGTCACGACGACCAGCCTGGCGCCGGCCGCCTTGAGTCTCGCCAACGCCGCCGCCACGCCGGGAAGCAGCTTCAACTCGGCTGCGGATTTCAAATATCCGGGGTCCTCGTTCAACGTCCCGTCACGGTCCAGAAAGACGGTGTAGCCCTCCAGAATGTCTTTTCGGTCTGTCTGGTCTATTTGGTCTATCTGGTCTGTTTGGTGACGAGACTGACTAGACGGACCAGATAGACCAGACAGACCTCGCATTTTGATTGCCGCCTCATACACCTGATCCACCGAGACGCCGGTCATGCAGCGATGATCGATCGGGCATTCGCGCAAGAGACAGGGCGAGCATTCGACTGGATGTCGCACGATCGTGTGGCCGGCGCCATACGGTGATGTCGTCCTCCAGTCGGTCGGGCCGAAGACCGCAACAATGGGAACGTGAAATGCCGAGGCGATGTGCATGGGACCCGTATCGTTGGTCAGCAGCAGGGCGCACCGCTTGATGGCTGCCATGAGTTCGCGGATTCCGGTCGCACCGGACAACACGGCCGACGGAATCGACAGGCGCGCGGCAATGTCCCGCCCCAATGCTTCTTCACCCTTCGCTCCCAAGATAACCGCCGACACCCGCTGACCGCGAGACCGGTCCATTGCCCCGCTCAGTCGTTCCACGGTATCTGCAAATCGTTCCGGCAACCACCGTTTGGCTCCTCCATATGTAGAACCCGGATTCACACCGATCACCGTATCGCGGTCGGTGATGCCCGATTCTTTCAGCCGCCCCGCCATCGACTCTTCTTCGACGGGCAGCAGCGCCAGTTCCGGCTGCAGCGGTTCCCCCGTCAACCCGAGCGGTCTGAGCAGATTCCAATAGTAGTGCACCTGATGGACCACGGTTCTCCGGTCCGGCACCGCGACCGGTTCGGTCAGAAACACGCTGCGGCCGTCCGTCGCGTATCCGTAGCGGCGTGAGATGCCGGCCAGACAGGTCAGAAGAGCCGCCTCGAACGCATTTTGGAAGAGCACCGCCATATCGAATTGCGCCCGGCGCAATTCACCGGCCAACGTCCACTTGCCGAGCAAGCCGCCATGGCGCCCTAGGTCCTCGTAGACGATGACCCGATCGACGGCGCCATGAGCCTGGAACAGCTCTCCGGCGGCCGGCTTGGCAAGCAGAGACAGACTCGCCTGAGGAAAGAGCCGTTTCAAGCCTCGAATGGCGGGCTCGCACATGACGGCATCGCCGAGCCAGTTGGGAGCCCGGATCAGCAGATTCTGCACGGCGCCGTTACGCACAGACCTCCACGGGAGTGCGATGCCGAAGTTGAAGGAGGGATTCCCGCAGACGTGGTTCTCCTGCGACAATCTCCGTCGCCAGCCGGACTGCCCACCAGTTGCTGTCGGCCGCGGTCAACAGCAATGCCAGTTTCCCCGCATCCTTCTCGGTGGTGAGGATCATGTCGGCCTTCGTGTCGGCCGCTTTTTCCCTGATTCGGGAGATGTCCTCATACCCGTA
>DATFDJ010000196.1:0-14464 GCA_035252115.1 Nitrospira sp.
ACATGCGATGTCGCCAATGAAGATGAGGTCCGAGTTGCATTCGAGACCGTCATTCCTCAATTCGGACGGCTCGATGCTGCATTCAATAATGCGGGAGTGCAATCACCACCGACGGAGGTGGCTGATGTGAGCGGAGGAGAATATGACAGAGTTCTCGCAATCAATCTCAAAGGCATCTTCAACTGTATGAAGTACGAACTTCAGCAAATGAGAAAGCAAGGAAGTGGAGCCATCGTCAATAACTCTTCCTTAGGTGGCATCGTGGGGCTTCCTTATCGCGCTATCTATCACGCGTCCAAACACGGCATTCTCGGTCTTACCAAGAGCGCAGCGCTTGAATACGCAGATAGAGGAATTCGAATCAACGCGGTCTGCCCCGGCATCATTCACACGCCAATGGTGCAAAAAATGCTGGAGACACAACCCGATGCCATGGATGGGATGATCGCCACACTGCCTATTAAGAGATTAGGAACGGCGGAGGAAATTGCCTCAGCCGTCCTCTGGCTCTGTGGTCCAGGCTCGACCTACGTGATTGGACAATCCATCGTTGTCGATGGTGGTTACACAATTCAATGATAGAAATTATTCGGATCAAACCTGCGGTTTGCTTATTTGCACCCTCAAGAAGGCCCCAGGAGTTTTGGATCAGCTGGATAGTGTGATCGACGAGGCAAGACAACATGGGAGGTGTTTCTCCGACGCCTCAATACGATAAACCGATAAAGAAGCGTCGGCCCACACGAAGTGTGGTATGGAGCCGGCGACCCGGATTGAACGGGCGACCTGCGGTTTACGAAACCGCTGCTCTACCAACTGAGCTACGCCGGCGCCTGGACAGGAGTTGATACCCTACACGGGTTTTCGCGCATCCTCAAGAGGCTTCTTGGATAGCGAAACGCCCTTTTTCGGAATCACTCGTCACCTTTCATTCGTGAATCGTCACTTCTTCACTTGAGCTTCGCGATCGGCTGGAGGCGAACCATCGCGCCATGGCCCGGCCCGGGAATGCAGATGGGCTCTTGTTCGTTCCCGAACTGCTCTCTCGCCATCGTCACGACCTGGCCCTTGGCGTAGGCGCAGAGCTCGCCTGTCAAAACCGTGCCATCCTTGTCGAAGTCGGCGGCGCCGGCCAAGCCCTTCAAGAGCTCGTACGTGAACAATCCGTGCTGCCCGGGATCGTAGGCATGCGCCTCCTGCACCGTCCGATTGCCCACCATCCACATGATCTTGTCCTTGGCTTCGGACTCCTGTTCCCAGAGCGGCGGCGCACTGTCCGTCCGATTCGATGCCTCCGTCTTCGGGAGCGGCTCCAGAGACAGATCGAGAATGACGATCGCACGCTGGATAGGCAGCCTGACCAGCGCTTCCTGTAATCGCCGCAGCGAATACACGCGGGGACTTCCGGTCGCCGTACCGTCGAAGGGCATGAGCGACACCGCGCCGGTAGCGCGGTCGACGATTCCCCGGCCGGATATATAGAGATAGACGACTGTGGCCGGGTCGATCTGCTTAGGCAGCCATTCCTCGAACAGTTCCGCCAGATCGCCCTTCAACGCATGAGCGTCGAGCAGCCGGCGCACTCGCTCGGCCGGGATCCCGAGGACCGCTTGCCAGTAATTGGCGACGGTCTCCGCATCGTGTGCGGCGTACTTCACCCGTTGAAATGCGGTTTCGCGAAATTGTCCGATGCCGATCGCAATCCCGATCGCCTTGGGTTGTTTGAGTTTCCCCATCCGCTTGGGTATCTCGTCGACATCCACCGGGATCGCTTGAGCTTCGGGAGCCGTGTGCGGCATCATGGCGACGAGGAACTTCTTCGCAGACGGCAACTGGTCCGATGGCGAACGGCTCCGCAGACCGAGCAATAGTTCGGCTTGCATCGCTTCTTTGACCGTACCGATCTTTCCATCGAGCGACACCCGTTTAACCTCGCCCGCCGCGATATTCCCGACGGGCAGAACGGTCGGAATCTGTTCGACGAGCTCCGGCGTTCCCTGGACCAGAACCTCCACACCGACCGCCTCGCCGGGACCTTCGTTCTTGACTTCGACTTCGACGGAGATCGTTTCTCCCGTATGGAGAATCTGATTGCGATTCTCGTCCCGAATGATGACTCGGAACATGAGCGCGGCCGGGTCGCCGGATACCGCCGGCGGAGCAGGCTTGGCCGGCGCCGCCGTTGCGGCCGAGTTGGGTTCTTCCGACCCGCCGGGCGCAGCGATAGGAGACGGCGGAGCCGATGCGGTCGCGGTCGGTGCAGCGCTTCCCGCTCTCCGCGCTTCCGCCGCGTCGCGGATTTTGGTGGCCGTGCCGAGTTGCTTCGCCATCCCGTCGGTGACGGCGTCGATGGCGTCTTGAGCGATGCGATCGAGGCCTCCGACATCGCAGGACGACTCGGCCACCTGCACATCGCCACGGCCGATGCTTTTCAGTTTCTTGCCGTAGAGCACGGTCCCGTTCGGATCGCTGTACGCGAAGTCCAGTCCAATCGCGACCGTGGCCGGATATGTGCGGTTGATTTTCCTTGTCACGGCGAGATCGAGATCCACGAGACCGACCTCGACATCCTGATATCCGTCCACCGGTGTTCCATCGGACGATTCCGTGACGACCTTCTCGAATACGAGGCCTGTTTTCCGCTTCAGTGCGGCGGCCAGCGGACCGGCCAGCGGGAGCGTCTTCGTTTCCCCGCAGGCATCCCGATACGTGATCTGAGCGGCGGAAACGCTGGGCGCGAGCCGTAGTTGGACGGTGAGAGGCAGGTAATAGCCGTTGGACAGCCCACTGCGCGAGGCGAAGAGCCCGCAGGCGGAGGACGCAACCGAGAGGAGGACGACCAACGACGGGAGAGCCGATCGCCTGAAGATCCGGAGAGGTCCTCGGTGCAGGAGTCGCACGATCATCGTTATACCGAAAAATCTCGTCCCATCACAACCGAACGGCCTATAGAGCCGGTTTGACAGGCCTCTTTACCTCCGTTATCGTCACCGCGATGCCCGATCCTTCTCCCTCCGCCATTCCCGTCCACGCGGCCAATCCCTCGCTGTCTTGGTCCGCCGTTGCCCGCTTGATTCGACTGAAGAGCCAGACGGGGACGCTGCTGCTGCTCTTACCCACCCTCTGGTCGCTGGTGCTGGCCGCGCGCGGCCTTCCTTCACTGCGACTGGTCTGCACCTTCGTGGTCGGCTCGTTCCTGATGCGCAGCGCAGGCGTCGTCCTAAACGACTTGGCGGACCGCTCCTTCGATCGTCACGTCGCCCGGACTCGGGACAGACCGATTGCATCGGGTGAAGTGACGCCGCGACAGGCGCGAATGCTTGCGGTCTTGCTCATCGGACTGGCCGGCATGCTCGTGTTGACGTTGAATCCCCTCACGATGCTGTTGAGTCCGATCGCACTCCTCTTGGCGTGTCTCTATCCCTTCGCCAAACGAGTTGTCCACGTACCGCAGGCAGTGCTGGGCATTGCGTTCGGGTGGGGGACGGTCATGGCATGGACCGCATCCCGCGGGACGTTGGAGGCGCCCGCCTGGCTTGTGTTCCTCGCCGCCGTGTGCTGGGCGATCGGGTACGACACAATTTATGCGCTTCAAGATCGCGAAGACGACCGCCGTATCGGCGTCAAGTCGTCTGCGCTGTTCTTCGGAACATGGACATGGCTGGCGGTGGGCACCTCACTCGCCGGCATGTTGAGCCTCGTGGGAACAGCCGGTCGGCTGTCAGGAATCGGACCGATGCTCTATTGGGTTCTGGCCGCAGTGGCGGTGCTCTGCATTAGACAGGTGGGTGAGCTGAGAAGGTCGGTTGCCCCTACGCGAGCCTTCCAGTTGTTTCACCAGCACGTGTGGTTCGGATCAGCGATTTTGGCAGGATTGATCGGAGGATTCTTGTGATGAATTTCTTCGTATCTCGTCGTGCGTCGCTCGGGGAGATCGCGACTCGAAACACGCAACACGAAACTCTTGCGCTTCACGAATGACGCTTCACGCATCAGCCTGCTTTAGCTGGCCGGCTTGGCCGACGGCTCCGCCTTGGGCGCGCGCAAGGTGCCGAGGTACATCACCACAGCTTTGGCGTCCGCGTCGCTCAATCCCAATGCCGGCATTCTGGTTTCCGGCTTCATCGCCTGCGGATTCTTGACCCACCGGTAGATCCACGTGCCGTTGAGGCGGAATCCCGCGCGGTCCAGCGCAGGACCGACCTTGCCGCCTTCCTCTCCGACGCTGTGACAGCCGTTGCAGCCGTATTTGTTGGAATAGAGTTTTTTCCCGGTCTCCGCCAGGGCGGACACTTGCTCGGGCTTCATCGTCAAATCGGGCCTCGCCACGCTCACGCCCTTGCCGGGCCGAATCGAAAAATAGTTGAGGGCTGCCTGGGCGGCATCGAGATCCTTTTTCGCCTGGGCCATCGCCGCCTGTTCCTTGGCGTATGAGGACTCGTCGACGTCGACATCTTTTTTGAGCTCGGCGCTCTTCTTTTCAGCCTCTTCGCTCGCCTTCTTCTCAGCCGCTTCGTAGGCCTGTTTGGCTTGATCGAACTTTTCCTGCGCCGTTTTGAGGGCATCCGCCAGCTCTTTCTTCCGTTCTTCCACCTTGAATTCCAACTTCATGCCGTGCAGCGTACGGACATATCCGACGATGGCCCAAATTTCTTCTTCGGACAGCGTGTACTTGAAGGTCGGCATGGTGGGCACGGCGAATTCGTCGTCGCCGATCTTGTCCCCGCCGGGGCTGGTGTCCTTCATGTCCCGTGAAATGGTATTGAAGATCTCTTCATCTTTGAAGGTGCCCATCTCGGATTTGTTGGACAGGTCCTTGGGCTTCGGGTCGGGCATCGACGACCAGTTGAACCCTTCGTTCTGTCTCCCGTGCTCGCCATGACAGTGCATACAGTAGTGGGCGTACAGCTCCTGGCCTCTCTTCTGCTGTTCGCTCGCACAGCCTCCGGCGACCACCGCCCAGATACCGACCAGGCCGGCCACCGCTCCCATGACTTGCAGCCTTGGCGCCTTCATGCTCACTGCCCTTTCTTCAATTTACGGATCAGGACGAACTGAAATCCGACCGCCAACCCGATCGCCATTGCCGCATAGAAGTAGCCGGAATAATCGGGCGGCGGCTCCGCGCGGAAATACCACCAGGACGAGACGGCTTTTTGCGAGCCTTTCTCGCGCAGCTCCCCGCTTGCGTCTTTCTTGCCGTCCCACACGGCGAAGGCAATGTTGATGAATTCGCCGAGCTTCACCTGAGCGTCCTCATTGGGATGATCGGTCGCGAGCGAGCGGGAGAACACCACTTTCCAGGCGCCGTTGGCGTAGGCGCCCTTGGCCTTCACGTCCTGGTGTTCCTGGGCCTTCAGAGTGCCGAAGCCCTTTGCACTCATATCGACCGCTTTGTTCTCTTTGTTCTTCCAGAACCAAATATTGACCGGTCCTCCTTCGACCTGAGCCATGGGTTGGCCGTGCGCAAAATGCGCTTTCTTGTCGCCCACCATGAATTCCAGGGCCGCGGCATCGTCCGGATCTTCGGTCGGATCGGCATATTCGAGAAGAAACGCCACTTGCGTGCCGTCGTGCAGCGCACGGATCTTCAGATCCTTCACCGTGGCTTCCTGAATCCGATTCTGCCAGTGGACTTGAGGAGACAGCGGAAACTGCGATGCGGGTGCGCTGTTCCAGGCGGCCGCGTTGGGATCGTCGACCGGCAGCGCTCCCTGAATCATCGCCGCACGGACCGCGACGCTTTCCTGAGCCAGGGCGAGGGGCGCGAGGCTCGGGGCGAGAGGTAAGAACCAAGACAGCGAGAGGACAAACACTCTTCCGAGTTTTTCGAACTGCTCAGACCGTTTCACTCTATTCCTCCCCCTCGCCTCTTGCCCCTTGCCGCTAGCCGGACTACTCCCACGTTCGAGGCGATTGATGCGCTCCGTCGTACTCACCCATGATGATCTTCCAGATCCATTCATCCGGAAGCTCCACTTCCCATCGCGGCATGGCGGATTTCCACGGCATCCCCTCGATCGGCAGACCGACGCCGCCTTTTTTGATGCGCCAGAAGAGATAGCTTTCCTGAAGCATGGCAATGGTCGTCGGATCCGAGAAATTCGCCGGAGGCGGGTTGAAGCCGCGTGCGGCCGGTCCCTTGCCGTCGAAGTTCCCCCCGTGGCAGGGCGAACAGAACGCGGCGTAAAAGCCCTTGCCCTGCATGATGTTGTCCGGCGTCTTGGCCACGGGATTGGAGAGTCCCGTATACTCGCCCGGCGGCGCAGGGTGGATCGTGCGATTTTCGGCGGGAGGCTGATCGCTGGGCGCGGTGCTGCTGTAGGTCTGCCACCCGACAAGCAACGGAAAGAGAATCAACACCGCATAGCGCAGCGTCTGCAGGCCGCCGATGTTCTCGCCCGTCAGGAACCGTTGGATGGGACCCCAAAAGGCGTCCTTCGATTCGCCGCTCAAGGTCGCAAAGATCACGATGCCCGATATGGTGAGAATGAGATAGAGAAAGATCAAGCTCGACGGAAGCGGCGCCGACCCTGGAATGTTGGGTACGATGAATTTCAAAAACAAATAGATGAGTACGATCAGGATAATAGGCTTGCCCAGCGAGCCTCCCATACGTGCCTCCTCAATGTGCCTGCGCCACGGACACTGGAACAGATTCGGCGGCTTTCACCGGGGCGGCAGGCGCTTGTCCCGGCACATCCAATTCCGACGGACTGACGGAGATCGGTTCCCCGCTCATTTGCTGCAAGAAGGCGATGACCGACAAGATTTCGTTTTTCGACAAGCCGATGGGATTCTTGTTGATGTAGGGCATCCGTGCCGGATATTCCTTCGGCGGCCCCTCGTGCCGATAATCGAGATAGATGTAGGCTTGCGGTTGCGTCAGGCTCTCAAAAATGAATTCACGGCTAAGCTTGGCCCCGATTCCTTTGAGATCCGGGCAGCGGGCCGCTTCGCTGGGGCCGATCGAGTGACAGAGCGCACATTGCCCTTTGCTGAAGAAGATTTTCTGGCCGATTGCCGCCATGTCTGCCGGCGTCTTGACCGTCGCGATGTCGAACTTCTCTTCAGCCGGCGGGAGCGACGCCATCTGCGGAACGGCGAGTGCGATGAGCGAAAAGAGTCCAAGGACGATGGCGACGAAGCCGATCACCCGGGCAAATTGAGCGCGGATGAACAAGAGTATGATGATTCCCATCCCTACGACGAAGAGCCCGATTAACTGTAGCTTGACGACTTCACTCATAGATACCCCAGTTTTTAGTGTTTAGTTTTGAGTGTTGAATTTTCGCTCAAAACTAAACACTCAAAATTCAAAACTCAAAATTCCGATCATCCGCGTTTCGGGTGATCGGGCGCACCGCCCGCTAAGGCCGGCATCCCATGAGGCAGACCGGCTTTGGCGGTCTCGCCGTGGCCATGTCCGGCCTTGCCCTTGTCCCCCATGGTGGCCACCCAGAAAATAAAGGCGACGAGCAGGCAAAACAAAAACGTATTGAGCGCCATAAAGGCCGCGGCATAGCCCAGTGCCGGAGAAAAGGCGTACTGGGAGGAATCGCGCATGACACCGTAGATGTGCCAATGCACGCGGGACGAAGACCTGGCATAGCCCATCAGCGTCATGAGCAAAATCACCATCACGGCATTGAGAACGAGCGCATAACCCGCCCGCGGAGGCATCCGGCCCCAGATCATCTCCGTGGTCGTCCTCGCGCTCTTGAGTAGAACCGCTGTAAGCGGCGTGATGGTCAGCATCACGAACAGGACGATCAACACCTGCGCCACCGAGAAATAGTTGATCCGGATGATGGCCGGCACGAAATAGCCCCACACTCCCAATACGATTACCGCAATCGCCGCCAACACGAGCACCGCGCCCATCACGGCTCTCGCCACTTTCGCCCAGGTCGCGGTCTCTTGCTTTCCCGCTCTCCAGTACATGATGAAGCTCATGAACGTCACGAGAATCATGAGATTCGCCACGGTCATCTTGGCCGACATCACGCCGAAGACGCCCAGCAACGGATGGTGAGTGCCCCCCATTTTTCTCGCTTCTTCCAGGCTCGCCACAAGCGAGTGGGGAGTCATCCAGACTCCAAGGCAGAGGAGCAGGATCACCAGCATGGTCATAATCGGAGCTTTGTATTTGGCTTCCGAGCCCGGAATGCGGTAGGTGATGCCAAGCCAGAAATAATAGTTCGCCCCCAGGAACAGTACGCCGATCAGCATGGCCTGCAGGATGAAGAGCCAAGAAAGGAAGCCACCCATCAACGTGATACCCATCTGTTGATTGTATTGATACACCTCCCGCATCAGCCAGTAACCGGCGAAAGGCAGCGGCAGCATTCCAAACACACCGATGAAGTTGCCCACGTAGCCCATCCAGTCATAGTGATCACGTTCTTCGGACGTGCTCACCGACAGGTACCGGACGCCGGCGTAGGCGCCGCAGATGAACCCGCCGAGCACGACGTTCGCGATCAAACGATGGATATTCACCGGCCACCATGTAGGATTCCAGGTTGCCGCCCAGGCGCGAGCGATATCGGACCCCTCAGAGATCACCACTGGGCTCGCTTGGAAGGTCGCCCATGAGTTCGGCACGATCATGATAAAAAAGGCAAAGATGTTGAGGAGAAATCCGAGAAACAGGTGGAACCCTTTCATCGCTCCACCCTGCATCGCGTCCCAGCCGTACCAGTATAGGTATAGCGTGACCGTTTCCAAGAGGAACAGCAGACAGTACACGACGAAGGACGGGAAAAAAATATCGGTGAGATAACCCATCAACTTCGGGTACAGCCCGATCAAAAGAAAGAGCAGAATGCCGCCAAAAAGGGCCGTAGTGGCATAGGCGGAGGTCAGCAGTTTTGTAAACTCCTTGGCGAGCTTGTCGTAGCGCTTCTCGCCGGACTTCCATCCCACGATTTCACAGACCCAGGCGAAGATCGGCACACCAAGCACGAAGCCCGCCAGGAGGAGATGCAGTTGCGCGATCACCCAAATGATGTTCCGGCTGCCGCCTAATTGTGGAATATCGCGATACGCCGTGGCTACACCGGAGGCGTCTTGAGCCCAACTGAGTATCGGGAGACCGAACAGACCGGCGACCATCGTGAGTGCAGCCATCCACCACATCCGACTCGCCGTCCCACCGATCAACATGACAAGCGATCTGCCCTGGTGCAACATGGAACTCACCTCATGATCTTCCGGGTTATTGTTTCCTCAGCCCGGACTGAACGGGCGCGTTCGAATCTGCCGCCTTGGCGGCCTCTTTTCCCGCTTTCCCTTTCCCCTTGTTCTTTCCTTGCGCCTCCTCTTCGGCCTTTTTCTCCAACGCCTCGACCTGTGCCGAGAGCTGCACAATCAACTTTTCATCTTTGTTCAGCGCTTCAAGGGGTTTGAACGGCGGCTGGGCTTTCACGTCGGGCTTCTTACAACATTCATGCGGATGAGGGGTCGTGACCGGCAACGAAGCCCAGAACAGCACCGACAAGACCACCCCGCCGAGAGCCAGCGCGGCGAACGTCAACCCTTGGTCCGCCGGCACGCGCATCAAATCCCAGCGGGTGACCAAGCTTTGATAGTTCTCGGACGCGGAAGGAGCGGCGGCTGCCGTGCTCCGGATGATGCGGCCGATCAACGACACGCCGATGAGCAACAGCACGATCAAGACGGCCGACGCGATCGACCCCCAGAGAGCCAGTTCGACGCCGATCCGTTCCGCAACCGGCACTCCCTTCAGCATCTCCATATCCAGCAGGGAATGCGCCAGCGAAATCGCCGTCGATGTCACCGTGCCGACAATGAACCAGAGAATGGGGAGAAAGATCGCGCCCACGAGCGCGCATTTCCACCAGAGGGTCAGTCCCAGCCCGTCGGGCGGCTCCTTGCGGAACTTCTCGAGAAAGTAGGTCCGGCCGACGACGCCCAGCGCCCAGATATCGATGGGAATTGAAAGGAGAAACAAGAACGCGATTCCCGCTCCTTCTCCGATGTGCGACTCCAATCCCATCGTGATGATGGGCAGCGCAAAGACCGTCACCGGACTTGCCAGCAACATGATGAACGCCAACCCGATCCTGCCTTCGAATTCCATGACTCCCATCGCAAGAAACACCAGCACGAATGCCAGCTTGATCGGCAGGCCGGTCCAAAACGCCGGCCACAGGATGCCAAGTCCGATTTTGGTGGGAGACATCGCTTCGCGTTCGTCTGTCATGGTTGGAGGAGCGGCTGTGGCGCCGCGTTCAGTCCAAGAATTCCCGGTTGATAATGGCGGACACGGTAAACAACAAGATCGTGACCATCACCAGGATCCAGCCGATCAGTGCGATAGGCCGCTTGAAGATATTCCGTTCCGGATCCGTATCGATGAACGGCAAGGCGGCCAAAAGCGCCATGAAGGCCCCCGGCAAGGCCACCGCTCCGAGAAATTGTCCGAATTCACCGGCAAAAATCTTGAGGCGCAACATCTGGAACAGAAATAAGAAATACCACTCCGGTTCCGGATGGTAATCGCCGGGGTCGGGTGTCGCTTCTTCCAGCAGCACCACCGGCTCCCAGAAGGCCAGGGCGCAGATGCAGGCAAATACCGTCGCCATGCCGACGATATCCTTCCACACCTGGCGAGGGAAGAAATAATCGGTCTTCGCCCTGATCTCTTCAGGAGTGCCGCGGAAGGGACCGGCAGGTCCAGCGGATCGGAACAAAAACAGGTGCAGCCCGGCCAACCCCATGAGCGCCGCAGGAAGAATCATCACGTGGATGACGAAGAAACGGCTCAAGGTCATCTGTCCGGGCGTCGGTCCGCCCTTGAGGAACCGCGCCATGAAATCGCCGACGACCGGTGTCTTATCCATGATTTCGACGCCGACCGTCGTCGCCCAATAGGCCCGCTGGTCCCAGGGCAGCAAGTAGCCCGTGAACCCGAATCCCATGACGATGCCGAAGAGCGCGAGACCCACGAGCCAAATCATTTCCCTCGGCTTCTTGTAGGCGCCCCACAGAAACACTTGCGACATGTGCGCGAACACGCAGACCACCATGGCAGTGGAACCCCAGAAGTGATAGCTCAGAAGGAACCAGCCGTAGTCCACGTCGTGAATGATATATTGCGTGCTCATGTAGGCGTGGTCGGCGGTCGGGACGTAATAAAACATCAACAGAATCCCCGTAAGCGCCTGCATGATGAAGATGAACAACAGGACCGATCCGAAGACGTAAGCCCAACGTGAGCCGCCGGGGACCGGCTCGTTGAGCATCTTGGCCTGCATCTGCTTGAGGCCCACCCGCTCATCGATGAACGCGACGACTTTCTCGATTGCCGTGGGTTGGGTGCTGGGAATGGACGGCTGTGCCATGACGTTAAATGATCCGGATTTGCGTTTTTGTTCCCGCCTTGAATTCCATGTCGATGATTTGCACGTCCCCGCTCGCGGACACTTGAATTGGCAAGGCGTCGAGCGGGCGCGGAGCCGGACCGTCCAACACTTTTCCGGCCGCATCATAGATGCTCAGATGACAAGGACAGAGGAAGACCTGGCCGAGCAGCTTGTGTTGACGCCACTTATAGCCGCAGCCCAGATGCGGACACTTGCCGGAAAAGGCGACGTACGGGATGTCCTTCTTGTTGGTCCAGACCGATTTTCCTGTCGCGTCGCGGAATTCCATGTCCTTACCCTGATAGACCTTGTCGAGAACGGCCGGCGTGGCTCGCAGGATCCAAACATTCTTCTCGACTTCAGCTTCCGGCAAATACGCTTCCTTCACCTGCTTCTTGTACTTGAACTGGACCCCGATATCGTCCTGCTTGATTTTCCCGACGTTCCCGATCTTCAGCCATCTGTTGTCGAAGGGCGCATACATCGGCTTCATCAAGTATCGAAGAATCGGATAGGCGATGGGCAGCCCGATCAGGAAACCGACCACGTGCGTGAAATTCATGAAGAAGGTCCGGCGCTTGACGCTCTTTTCCAGCTCGGGGAACGGCACGAGCACTTCGCCCGGCGTGACGTGCAGGTGGTCCTCCAAATGGGCGATTTCGACATCGTGCGTGGACACGTACTCGTCACGTTTGAAGGGCGGCAGCGCCACGATCTCGGACGAGGGGCTTCGCAACTGCACCCCACCTTCGGTGATAGCCTGCACCAATCCCATGGCGACTTGGCGCTCGCCGCTGCCGTTCATCGA
The DNA here is from genome assembly GCA_035252115.1 of Nitrospira sp. Taxonomy (GTDB): domain Bacteria; phylum Nitrospirota; class Nitrospiria; order Nitrospirales; family Nitrospiraceae; genus Nitrospira_C. Next base: position 12,199 of record DATFDJ010000196.1, read on the forward strand.
GACGACGATGTGGCTGATTTCGTGAGACAGAGGATCGACGACGACCTTCGTCACTTCGCCGATTTCACGGTCCGTACAACGAACTTTCGATTTGAGCTGCGGCTGCATCGTTATTTCTTTTTGATCGGCTTGGGCGTATTGACCGACGTATTCTTGAACGTGCTCAACCAGGTGGCGAGTGCGACGACGTCCTTTTCTTCCATCAGGTCCTTGTACTTGTCCGGCATCTTTTTCTTTTCGTACTCTTTCTCGAATCCCTCGGCCATCCAGCTTCTTGGATCCAATATCTTTTCCTTGATGTCTTCAGCGGTGAGCAAATTACCGATGTTATCGAGCTCAGGGCCCCGCTTCTTTCCCCCCTCGCCCCTCAGTTTATGGCAGTTGTAGCACTCCTGTAATTGCCATTGGTCTTCGCCGATCTTGAGAATATCTCCGCCGGCTGCGGCGGTGGACGGCGGAGCGCCGGGTCCACCGGACGATTGCGAAGCGGGCGCTTGATCGCCGCCGAGGGCTTTGATTCGTTCCGCGAGCGCCTTCGCCTGCTCGTCCAGCGCTTTGGCCCGGGCGATGAGTTCTTCGGCCTTGCCTTGTTCCGTAGCGGCCCGCTTGGGCTTGAGAATCTTTTCGATTTTGCCCTTCTCATCCTCCGGATCGTACTGAGGCCACAGCGAAGCGCCGGCGATGTAGGCGACGCAGACGACGATATAGAAAACCACGAGGGCGCCGAGGGCTTTCACGCCGTTCAACGGCTTCAGTGGCGGGGCATCGAGCAAGATGAAGACGGCCGTCCCGAGGATCGCATACGCGAAGAACATCAGTTGGAAGACGGTCGGGAATTCCATGGCCTTTGTGACGCCGAACAACAGGCCCCCGACGATCAATCCGACGACGAGCTTCTTGATCACATTACCCATAGCGTTCCCTTTTCCTTCTTGGTCATTCCGTCCAACTTACTTGGCTCCGGCGGGCGCCGGGCTTCCCTCAGGCGCATGCGCCTTGATCTCGGAAGGTCTCAGCGTCACGAAGATGGCGAAACTGACGACCACATAGAATGCCACGGTGATCGCGGTAATCCACCAGGCTGAATAGGACAGGGTGGGGGTGAACGACTCGGCCGTGAAGTCAGGGAGCAAATTGTAGGTATGGAAGTATTTTCGTAACAGCGATCGTACCGCACCCATCAGCCCCATCGTCCAAATTGCGGTGAAGGCGAGGAACACGAGCACGAACTGCGACACGAAATCGATCTTTCCCCAGACGATCGTCCCCTGGCTGATCGCTCTGTTGTAGATGATGTAGTTGACGACGGTGACGAACACCAGGGTAAACGCCGCGGAGTTCTTGGCCGGCATGAGTGCCAAAAAATTCCAGTCGGACGGCAGTTCGAGGTCCGCCACCAACTTTGCGCCGGTCGGCACGAATCCGTGCGGCGTCAACCAGATGGCGTCCCCGACCACCACCATCAAGAACCCGACCTTGATCACCGTCCGTGAAGAGACGGTCAGCGGAATGAAGCGGCCGAAGACCACCGGCAACAACGCCAACGGTATAAGGATGGCCAGCGAGCGCGGATCCGGCACCGGGAACACGGTCCATCCCCAGGTCATCACAAACGGAAGGGCGACCATGACGATGGGGGCGAAGATCGTCATCCTGACCCGTTCCACCCCCTCGATCCGCTTCATACTGAGCCAGATGTAATAGTTACTGGCCAGAAAGAGCAGCCCTACCAGGGCTCCCTGCATCTCAAAAAACATCGAGAGCTGGTCCGCCATCATGTACGGGCAGATCGACGCATCGTAGTCGCAGAGTTCATATGCCAGGAGGTAGCCCATGAACGGCAGGAACAGGAGCGCGCCGACGCCGATGAGATTCCCCACGAACCCCATCCAGTCATAGTAAGCCCGCTCGTCCTCCTTCTTCGTGGCCATGTACATGTAGGCTGCGACCAACCCCGTGATGAATCCGCCGAAGGTGACGTTCCCGACGAGCCGATGGAGGTTCATCGGCATCCAACTGTAGTTGTAGATCTTGTCCCAGAGCGTGGCGGTGGCGAGAAATTCCGCCGGCGATACGCCCTCCGCTTTCACCGGCGTGTTCATGAAAGAGGTCGGTCCGTCGATGACGAACAGCGTAATGGTGCCGATCAGATTGAGCAGTACGCCGAGCGCGATATGCCGGGCCTTCTTGTCCCCCTTCCATGCGTCCCACGAGTAGAAGTATACATAGAGGAGGATTGTTTCGCCGATGAACAGGAGCGGATACA
>DATFDJ010000197.1:0-21387 GCA_035252115.1 Nitrospira sp.
GTTTTCGACGGGCCAACCACCCCCATTCATAGAGCGTGACTCGGAACCGGGCAGCCGCAGCGTAGGGCACGGCGGCCCACAGTAACCACCGCTTGACTTCCGACCCTGGAGCCAACATGCTGATCATCGTCCGACCATCAACGGACGTGGCGCCGCCGACAACGATGATGTCGTACGTGAAGAAGTCGATGCAAGAATCGATTCGACCGCATCGACCGTCGCCTGCAACGCTCCACGATTCTGATCGACGACCGATCGAGCCGCCCGCCCCATACGCGCGCGTTCCTCCGGTTCATCGAAGAGACGAATGAGCGTGTCTGCCAGGTTATCTTGCATGGTGCGGCATCCTCCGCCGGCCCGCAGGAGCAGCTCCGCAATGTCGGCACAATGATCGGTATAGGGACCGAAGAGAACCGGCTTGCCGCAGGCCGCCGGTTCCAACAGATTATGTCCGCCGACCGGAACCAGCGTGCCGCCGACAAATGCGACCATGGCTTCATGATACAGGCCGGCCAACTCGCCGCGCGTATCCAGGATGATGACCTGGGACCCCCGATCGTGGCGCTCTTCACCGGGACGAAACGTATTTCGTCGCCGGACAGTCAATCCCGTTCGGCGAACCATCGCTTCGACCTGTTCCGCCCGTTCGATGTGCCTGGGAGCGAGCAGCAGGCAGGCCGTCGGATGGCGTGAGAGAAGCGTGCGGTAGCAGTCCACGAGGAGTTCTTCCTCACCCTCATGCGTGCTCCCCGCAACGATCAACTCACCGAATTCCGGGATCCCAAGAGCGGTCCGGACCGTCGTGGAGTTCTGGTACATCGGCGCCGGCTGGTCGAATTTGATGTTCCCGGTCCGCCTCACCGCTTTGGGATCGGCGCCCAGCGCGATGATGCGCTCGACATCCCGCTCCGACTGCATCAGGCACAGACTGAGGGTGCTGACCATCGTCCTGTAAAAGGACCGGACCAAAATCCATTGCTGCCTCGCAAACGACCGGGACGACAGCCGCCCATTCACCATGATGGTCGGCACGCCGCACCGACTGAGATGGCGGAGCACGTTGGGCCAAAGCTCGGTTTCGACGAAGAGGTAGAGCAACGGACGAAGATGGGCTACCGTCCGCGACACGACCCAAGGGAAGTCGAGCGGAGCATAGCGATGCTCGGCCACGCCGGCCAGCCGCTGCTCCACGGCTTCACGACCGGTTTCCGTGACGGTCGAAACGACAAACCGATACTCGGGATACCGCCGGTGCAGTTCCTTGACGACGGGCGCCACCGCGATCACTTCGCCGAGCGAGACGGCGTGAATCCAAATGAGAGGTGAATCTGGTCTGTCTAGTCTGTCTGGTCTATTTGGTCTGTCTGGTCGACGAGACAGACGGGATAGACCGAATAGACCAGATAGACCCTCTTCCAACCCGAGTCTCTGCGGCAATCCCCGCCGGCACCGTGGCTTGGCCAGCAAAATCGCGACGATGACGGGTGAGGCGATCAGGAGGAGGGCATTATAGACGACGTACCACATGTTCCTGTGGGCATGAGAGCCAGGAATGTTCAATGCTCAATTATCGATGCTCAATTGAACATTTGAACATTCAACATTGAACATTGAGCATCACTGTGGTTCACGCATCACGTCTTCGTCGGCCTGCGCGGTGAGTCGGTTCAAGACGGTCTCGAGCTCGAGCCGCTTGACCTCCAGCTCCTGCTCGTCCGCCTCTTTGGGAATCCAGAGCGGCGGCCCCCAGACAAACAGACCGCGCGACCAGGGATACGGGACCATGAAGCGATCCCAACTCGCGAAGTGTTTTTTTTTGAACAAGCGAATGTCAGGGGAATGATCGGCAGCCCCGACGCGCGAGCCAGTTGGATGACACCCAACTTCACCATCTGGGCCGGTCCCTTCGGTCCGTCCGGAGTCACGACCAGGTCGACGCCGGATCGGCTCAAGCGGATCAATTCCCGCAGCGCCTCCACCCCGCCTCTCGTGCTGGATCCCCTCACCGTTCGAAAACCGAACCGTTCGACGATGCGCGCGATAATTTCGCCGTCGTGATGGCGGCTGATCAAGATATGGGCCCGGGCGCCGCGGTAGGTGAGCGGCATCATCAATTGACGTGCATGCCAAAAGGCGATGATGACGCGCTTGCCTTCACGATACAAGGCATCGAGCGGCTCCTGTCCGCGCGTCTCCAGACGCATGGACCGTCCCAGCCCGCGGATAATCGAAGCCCCTATCGGCGGAACCACGGACAACTTCAGCCACCGCCCGACGCGCTTGGTCCATGTTGTTTGGCCTCGGGACTCTTCACTCGTCACCCGTCACCTCTTCACGTGTCACGCCTCGCCATCGCATGCTCGGCAGAATGTTCAAAATGGCCGCCAGCAAGGCCGCAACGAGCGAAAGGCCGAAGCGTACTCCGTTTTGTACGTTGAGGCCTTGAGCGATGTGAGAACGTAGCTGGGGGCCATTTTCAACATTCTGGCACGTCTTGAAACTGCATCGCATGGAGCCGCTTATAGTGTCCTTCGCGGCGGAGTAGTTCCTCATGCGTTCCGATTTCGACGATGGTCCCGCGACTGAGGACGACAATGCGGTCCGCCCGCTGGATGGTGGACAACCGATGCGCGATCACCACCGTGGTACGGTTCTGCATCAAATTTCCTAGCGCCAGTTGGACGATGCGCTCCGACTCCGTGTCCAGCGCCGACGTCGCCTCGTCCAGAATCAGCAACGGAGGGTCGCGAAGGATCGCCCGAGCGATGGCCAACCGTTGGCGCTCGCCGCCCGACAGCTTCACACCCTTTTCCCCGACCACCGTCCCATAGCCCTTGGGCAGCCGGTCGATGAACTCGTGCGCATAGGCTTGCGTGGCCGCCTGCACGATCTGCTCGTCGACGGCCCCGCGGCGTCCGAAGGCGATATTGTTGCGGACGGTGTCGTCGAAGAGGACGATATCCTGCGACACGATGCCGATCTGCGCGCGGAGAGAGGCAAGCGTGTAGGATTGGATATCGACGCCGTCGATGAGAATGCGGCCGGCCGTCGGCTCGTAGAAGCGCGGCAACAGATTCACGAGCGTCGTCTTCCCGCTTCCGCTGCTTCCGACGATCGCGACCATTTCCCCGGCGCGGATCGTCAAATCGACATCGGTCAACGCCGGCAGACTTTGACCATCGTAATGAAACGTGACGTCTTGAAAGGCCACGGAGCGGGTAATCGGCGGCAATTCGAGCCGTCCCCGATCCTCTTCCTGCTCGGTCTTCAGATCGATGACGCTGAAGACCCGTTCGGCGGCCGCCAACGCCTGTTGAATGGTGTTGTTCGACCCTGACAACCTCCGGATCGGGGTATAGGCCATGAACATGGCCGTGAGGAAGGAGAAGAATGCGCCCGGGGTCATGGTGCCGTTGATCACGAGATAGCCGCCGTACCAGACGATCGCCGCGACGCCCACGACGCCGATGACTTCCATGTGCGACGATCCGAGCGAGGAGACCTGAATGGCCTTCATCGTCGTCGTGAGAAAGGCCCGGTTGCTGTCCCGAAACCGGTCGGCCTCCGCTTCTTCCCGGCCGTACGCCTTCACCATGCGAATGCCCGCCAAAGTCTCCTGGAGCGTGGAGGCCATATCGCCCATGCGCTCCTGACCGCTTGCAGCCAGAGCGCGGAGCCGCTTCCCCATGCGCACCATCGTGACGACCGCCAGCGGAATGACGACGATCGAGAGTCCCGCCAACTGCCAATTCTGATAAAAGATCACGGCCATCATGGCGAGAAACGTCAGGCCTTGCTGAAAGATGTCTTTCAACACGCCGGCCACCGCGTTCGCCATCAAGGTGACATCGTTGACCACCCGGGACACGAGCCGACCCGAGGTATTGGCATCGTGGTATCCGACCGGCAAGCGAATCATCTTCCCGAAGAGCTCCTGCCGGATGTCGGTAATGACCTGATTACCGACATAGTTCATCAAATAGTTCTGACCGTAGTTGAACGTGCTTTTCAGCACCGACACGATGAACAGCGCCAGAGGAAGCACGAGCAGCAGCGTCTCGTTCTTGTTGATGAAGATTTCGTCGAGCACCGGTTTGACCAGCCAGGCATAGGCGCCGGAAAACACCGCCACCAGTCCGGAACAGAGAAACGCGGCAAGCAGCCTGAGCCGGTAGGGCCTCAGGTACCGGAGGAGCCGCATGAAACGATCTATGCCCGACATTCCGCCAGCACCACCTCGGCCGCCCGTCGTGAGGCGCCCGGTTCCCCCAACGATTGTCGCACGTCGCGCAATCCGCTTTTCATCGCCTCGGAAGCGTCCCGGTCGTCCAACAAACGCCACGCCTCCTGGCTCAACCGCTCGGCGGTCGCGTCGTCCTGAATGAGCTCCGGGACGATCGACCGTCCCGCCACCAGATTCACCAACCCGATCCATTGTACCCGGATCAACCAGCGGGCCAGCCAGTATGTCGGCAGCGTCGTCTTGTACAGCAACACCATCGGAGTCCCGACGACGGCCGCCTGCAACGTCGCGGTACCCGAGGCGATCAATAAGACATCGGACACCGCCATCGCTTCGCTGGCCTGCTCACGGACGACTTTGATGGGGACCGGACTGTCCCGCAGCAGATCGTGAAGCAGATTATCGTCAATCGAGGAGGCCTGCGCCAGGACAAATTCCGTTTTCGGATCGTGCGCGGTCAACCGAACGGCCGCCTGGATCAGCACGGGAAGCAGCATTTTCACTTCCGCGACTCGACTCCCCGGCAACAGGCCGACGACCCGCGCGGCGTCGCTCAGCCCGAATCGGCGGCGCAACGCCGGGCGATCGTAGCTCGGCGCGACGGCATCGAGGAGGGGATGCCCCACGAAGGTGCAGCGGACGCCGGCCTTCCGGTAGAGGTCGGCTTCGAAGGGCAGAATCACGACGACATGATCGACGCGCCGCTGAATCCACTTGATGCGACGGGGACGCCAGGCCCATATCTGCGGCGCGATATAATAGAGCACTCGCAGCCCGGCCGCTTTCGCGACACGGGCGAAATGAAAGTTGAGACCGGGGTTGTCGATCAAGACCACGAGATTCCATCGCTCGCTCTTGAGCACGCGTCTGATGGCACGGATTCGCCGAATCATGCTGCGGACCGCGGAGAGCCCGATCAGTCCCACCACGTCCACCTGGGGCACACCCGGGATCAACGATACGCCGGCCGCTCTCATGGCGCTGCCCCCGATGCCGACCAACTGGGCCGAAGAGTCCAATGACCGAATGGCCTTGGCGAGATTGGCCCCATGCAGATCTCCCGACGCTTCACCGGTCACGATCAGGATTCGAGGCACCTTAGCCTTTCTCTTCCTGGTGTCGGAGCGCAAAGGATTCCATGGCCTGCAAGACCTGATGCGCGACGTCCAATGCCGCAGCCCCGTCTTCTCCGGACACGACCGGCTTCGTGCCGGTGCGAGCGGCGTGGAGAAACGATTCCAATTGGAGTTTCAACGGCTCTTCGTCTCCGCCCTGCAACTGCTCGATGGAGATCGTGGGCCGTTCTCCCGGTTTGCCTTCCCGGCGGCACACCATGCCTTGACGGGTTTGGAAATCGACCGACACATAGCTGTCCCGCTGGAACAAGCGCAGCCGGCGCATTTTGTTGATGGACACCCGGCTGGCCGTGAGGTTGGCGACGCACCCGCTCTTGAATTGAATCCGGGCGTTGGCGATGTCGGTGTTCGCCGATAGGACGGGCACGCCGGCCGCCTGAACGTCCTCCACCGGTCCGGGGTTGAAGGACATGACCATATCGAGATCATGAATCATCAGATCCAGGACGACATCGACGTCCGTGCCGCGCTCGCTGAAGCTGCTGAGCCGATGGCACTCGATGAACACCGGTCGGCCGATGTGGGGCCGCATGACCTGCATCACCGGGTTGAAGCGCTCGCTGTGCCCGACCTGTAAACAACGCCCTTCCCGTTGCGCCAGGTGCACGAGTTCCTGCGCCTCGGCCAGCGTCACGGCAATCGGCTTTTCGATGAGAACATGCTTCCCGGCCTCCAAACAGGCCTTGGCGACTTCATAATGGGCCGAGGTCGGAACCGCGACGCTGACGACATCGACATGAGGCAGCAGTTCGCCGAGTGCGGAGAAGAACCGTGTGCCATGCTTGTCCGCGATGAGCCGGCCCCGCTCCGCCGACTGGTCCAGCACCCCGATCAACTGAGCGCCGGGAAGAGACGCATAGAGGCGCGCGTGATGCTGGCCGAGATGGCCGACACCGACGACGCCAGCCCGAAGGACGGCCGTGCCGCTCACGAACCTCCGCTTGGCTCGGGTTTCATCAATCCCACGACGGCGATGCGTGAGGACCGCGCCGTCTTCAACATCAGCTCGCGATCGAGCAGCACCGTGCGTCCCGCTTCCACCGCCAGAACCGACGCCTTGACCGACGCCATGATCTCGATGGTTCGCGGGCCGACGGCCGGGAGATCGAACCGCAAATCCTGCTGGGGCTTGCACCGTTTCACCACCACGGCCCCTTCTTTGGCCAAGTGCCCGCCGCGCTTGATGGCCTCGTCGGTTCCCTCCACTGCTTCCACCGCCACGACGACTCGATCCTTGATGATCACGCATTGTCCGATGTCGAGACGGCCGATCTCCTGCGCGACGTCCCAGCCATACCGGACATCGTCCCATTCCTTTTCGGTCGGTTCACGCGCCGTCAGCGTCCCTTCTTCCGCCAGGATGCCGTCGAGACCGAAGGTGGATTCGCAAATCGTAATCCCTTCCCGCTCCAGTTCCTTCGCGATTTCCCGCAAAATATCGTCGTCCTTCCACAACGCGAGCCGGGCCGCGAGGGCCAGCGCGCGGAAATCGGGCCGGACCGTCGTGAATACATGGGTCTTTTTGATGCCGCCCAGCATGACGGCCTGATGGACGTCGTCTCCTTTGAAGGCGTTGATCAACTTATTGAACTGACCGATCTTGATCCAATGGATTCGGTCGACGTGATCGGCCAATTCCGGATCGGTCTCGCCCTCGTGCGCGACCGCGGAGACGTGATAGCCCATCTTGCGCGCATTGTCGGCGAAGATGATCGGGAAGCGCCCGTTTCCAGCGATCAGACCGAGACGTTCATTCCCTTCGAGACGCGGCCCTTGCCTCATCGTCTACTCACTCACTTCCATTTCCTGCTCGTGGCCGACCGAGCGGGAGATGCCCCGCTTGGTCCCTTCCATGAAAGCCACCACGGCCATGACGTCGGGTTGGTCGCTGAACTCCGCCTTCGCCAGCTTGACGGCTTCCGCCATCCGGTGTCCGGACCGAAACAACACGTCGTAGGCCCGCTTCAGCACGGCGATCCGATCGGCGGAGAAACCATGGCGGCGCAGTCCCACGGAATTGAGTCCATACATGCGGGCGCGGTAGCCGCCCGCCGCGCGCATGTAGGGCGGCAGATCCTGGCCCAAGGCGCAGCACCCCCCGACCATCGAATAGGCTCCCACCCGGACATATTGATGGATGCCGGACAAGCCCCCGATGATCGCGTGGTCTCCGATGGTGATGTGGCCGGCGAGACTCGCGGCGTTGGCAAGGATCAAATGGCTGCCCAGATGGCAATCGTGCGCGACGTGCACGTAGGCCATGAAGAAATTTTTCGATCCGATGGTCGTCCGCCCTCCGCCCTGTTCGGTGGCGCGATTGATCGTGATATATTCGCGAAAGATATTGTCGTCTCCGATGACGACCTGCGTCGGCTCTCCTTTATATTGCAGATGCTGCGGCGGCCCGCCGATCGACACGAACGGATGGAACTCACACCGTTCACCGATCTGCGTCCATCCTTCGATGGTCACATGAGACAGCAGCCTGGTCCCCTTTCCGATCGTCACATGCTCGCCGACGATGCAAAAAGGTCCGACGACGACGTCGTCCGCCAGCTTTGCCTTCGGATGGACAATGGCTTGTTGATGGATCTGCACGCTAAACCTCCCGGTCACCGGTCACTTGTCACCCGTCACGCCTTTTCCTCCGTCACCATGGCGGTCACTTCGGCCTCGCACACCAATTCCGATTCCACGAACGCCTTTCCCTGCATTTTCCAAAATGGCGCCCGCTTCCTCAGCACGTCGATCTCGCATCTCAGACGATCGCCCGGCACGACCGGCCTGCGAAATTTCGCCCCATCCACGCCGGTCAAGTAGACCACGGGCCGTGCGGATTGCCCCATGGACTTGAACGCCAGCAGACCACCGACCTGAGCCATCGCCTCCAAGATGAGGACGCCGGGCATCACGGGCCGTCCGGGAAAATGGCCTTGGAAGAACGGCTCGTTGATCGTGACGTTTTTGATGCCGACGATCCGCCGATCGGGCTCGAGTTCCAACACGCGATCGACCAGCAGAAACGGATAACGATGAGGCAACAGCGCTTGAATCTCGGCTTGTTCCATCACGGCCATCGTCGAGTCCTCCACACCAAGCTTCGCTTGAGCCGCTCGCTTCGATCACATGATCGCGATAAGGTACTTCGCCTCACGTCGCTTCTCTCCCGACCATTCGCGTCACGCATCACACATCACGTTACTTATTCTGCCGATCGAATTCCTTGACGATCTGCTCGGTCAGATCCAGGGCCGGTTGGTAATAAATCACAATTCTAATGACCGCATCGTTGCCCTTGTCGAGAATCGCCGTGAATCCTTCCTTCTGGGCCACCACTTGGGCCGCGTCCTGCACTTTTTTGGAATATTCCGCGACCATCTCGCGCTGCTTCTGCTGGATCTCGCGGTTGAAATCGGCGAGCCGCCGCTGATAGGCCTCGAGCTTCGCCTGGAATTGGGCTTGCTTCTCCTGTTTGGCCTGATCGCTCAACTTCGCATCCTGAATGGACTGTTCCAGCTCCTTCAATTCCTGATCGTCGGCATTGATGATCTTTTGTCGCGTCGCGGAATACGCCTTCAGCTCTTCCAATGCGCGTTTGCCGGCTTTGGATTTCTCGATGACGGCCTGTTGATCCATGACGGCCACCCGGAACTGGTCCGCGGACCAGACCGGCCATGCCGTCGCCAATAGCATCGCCGCGACGATCAACCATCCGCCGGCTCGTAGACGTCTCATCGCATGTCCTCCTCGTTATCGGTGCGAACCGCTTCCCGGTTCATGGATATTCGCGATTGAACTCTTCGATCACTTCGTCCGTGATATCGAGCGACTCATCTCCGTACAGAGCCGGGCCGCCTTTGCCTTTGTCGATGACGACGCGCATCCCGTGGCGCTTCGCGACCTTGCCGACGACGAGGTCCACCTTCTCACGGAATCCCTCCAGGACTTCCTTTTGTTTTTCCTGAACCTCACGGTTGAGCTCGCCGGCTTTCTGCTGATATTCCGCCATGCGGCGCCGGAACAGTTGTTCCCGCTCGTTCTTGGCCGCCTGGCTCAAGACGCTCGCCTGCTTCACGAAGTCCTCTTCCATGCGCCGGAGTTCTTTTTCTTCCATCTCGATGAGCGCCTGGCGATTCTTCGAGAAGGCGGCCAGGGAATCCTTGGCTCTCTTGCCGGTGAGCGAGTCGTTCAACAGCCTGGTCGGATCGACGAGACCGATGTTGCTTTCGATTTTGGCGCCGGCGCAGCCGGCCGTCAGGCCGATCGACAGAACGAGGCACAGAACGGCCGCCTGCTGCAGCCATCGAATGATTGCCCCCGGGTCCTTTGACATTGCCATGTTTCCTTGTCGTTAGAACAGCGAACCGATCGTAAACTCAAACACGCCTTTCCGTTCGCCCGGCCGCGGGTCCAGATTGAGGCCGTACGCGGCACGCAACGGCCCGAACGGCGAGATCCACCGCCCTTCAAGACCCGCGGCTTTCCGCAAATTGAACGACACCGACTCATCCGCCCCGAAGCCTTTGCCATAGTCGAAGAAGATCACGCCGTTCAACTTCGCTTCCTGCGAGATCGTAAAAATAAAATCGTTGTTGAAGATCAACTCCTTGTTGGCTCCGAGCAACGAGCCGGTCGACGGATCGACGGGCCCGGCCCGACCGAAGACGAATCCACGCATCGTATTGATGCCTCCGACGAAGAACAGCTCCGTAAGAGGAACCGGCTTGTCGCCGATGCCCTGGGCCTGCCCGTACCGGGCATGGATCGAAAATCGGGTATCCAGCGGGAGCGGCGTGTACTTGATGACGTCGAAATAGTACTTGTAGAAGTTGTTCGTGCCTCCAAGATACGGCGTCCCAAAATCCAACCCGACGGCCGTACGCCACCCGTTCCTGGGATCGAGGTAGTAGTCCCGCGTATCGCGGGCGATCGACGTCCTGAATCCGGTCGTGACCTGATTGCCCAATTGCCGGCAGACGAAGAGGCCCGGGTTCGTCAGACAGGTGTTGTTGGGATCGCTGAAATTCAATTGTTCGGCCACCAGACTGATGCTGCCGCTGACATATTCGGAGAGCCACCGGCCGAACGTGAGACTGGCGCCCGATTTCTTTTCGAAATAGGTCACATAGTTCGTCATGCTGCGGTATACGTCGATCTGCATCGACGTGAGCGAATCGTTCAAATAGGGGTTCCGGAACGTAATCAAGCCGAGTGTGCGCTGCTGGCCGAGCTGGCCTCGAATCCGCCCCAGCCAGCCATTGCCGCCCAGATTGCCTTCCGTGATGTCGGCGATCGCGACGAGCTTGTCGAGCGTGCTGAACCCTCCGCCGATGCTGAACTGTCCGGTCGGCTTTTCCTTGACGCGGACGTTCAAGTCGACCTTGTCCGGCTCGACCTGCTGCGGCAGAATTTCCACGGTCTCGAAAAAATTCAGGTTGTTGAGGCGTTGGAAGCTCCGTTTGAGCGACGGCGTATCGATGACGTCCTGCTCGTCGACGCGCAGCTCCCGGCGGATGACGTTGTCCTTGGTCTTGTCGTTTCCGTACACGTTGATCTGGCGGATGCGCATCATCTCTCCCTCTTTGATGTTCAGGATGATGCTGGCGGTCCGCGCCTGGGGATTCGGGTTGACGTTGGGACTCACGTCCGCAAACGCATAGCCCTTGCTGCCGTATAGGTCGGTGATGCGGGTAATCTCGTCACGGATCTTCTGCCGTTGGAAGATTTCTCCCTCTCTGATTTTAAGCTTTTCTCGCAGTTCGGCCTCCTCGAACACCGTATTCCCCCGGAACCCGACGTCCGAGACGGTGAAGGGCTCTCCCTCGACGATGGGATACGTTACCGTGAACCACTTCTTGTCCTCGCTCAATTGCACGGTCGGCAGCCCGACCTGTGCGTTGAGATAGCCCTTGTTGAGCAGCACTTCTCTGATTCGCTCGACGTCGTTGTTCATTTCCTCCCGTTTCAGGACTCCTGCATCCGAGAGAAACGAGGGCAGCTTGAGTTGGGTCACCAACCCGTACCAGGGAATCCATTCCCGCGTCGCCATGACCTTGAACATTTCGTCCTTCGTGGCCGACCGCATGCCTTCGAACTCCACCGTCTTGATCTTCGCTTTGTCTCCTTCCTTGATGAAGAACGTCAGCCGCTTGCGGTCCTCGTCGAGCGTCTGCACGATCGGAATGACTTCGGCGTCGAAATAGCCGTCCTCCTGGTAGGCCAGCCGGATTTTCTCCGCACTTTCTTTGGCCTGCTGTTGATCGAGGAACGCCTGGCTCTTGATCGTGATCTTTTCCTTCAGCTTGTCGTCGCTCAGCTCCTGGTTGCCGTCGAAGACGATCTCGGTGATGAACGGCTTTTCCCGGACGAGAAAGGCCAGTGCCATGCCCTGAGGAGTCGATTCCGTCTCCACCTGGACGTCTTCGAAGTATCCGGTGTCATAGAGTATCTTGATCTGGCCCCTGACGTTCTCCGGTGTATAGGGATCCCCCGCTTTCAATGTCAGCCGCCCAACAATGGCCTGCAATTCGATCTTCTTATTACCGCGGATCTCGATCGACGCGACCTTGACTCCGCCGGGCTGCGCCAACGCGCCTCCAATCATCAGCGGAAAGACGCACAGCAGGGCGGCGAACAGCATCAACGGCCAGGAAAAATCGCCTGACAGCACCGCTGTCCTCACTGACCCTGTGCTCCATCCATAGGCAACCATCCAGAAAAGAACAGAGCTGGCCCCGCCAGCACGAAGAGCGAAATCCTGTCCCGGGGCTTCCGTCGCAGACGACGCAGATCCGAACCCATTGCTGACGGCGGCCATGAAGGTCTGTGACGTGAGACGCGACGCGCGGGGCGACGCATCCGTCATGAGCGCTGCGCGCAAAACTGCTGGATTATATGGGGCAAGTATTTCAATGTAAAGCGGTTCGGGCCGATCCGATGTCCGTTTTCAAATCTTTACCTCGGGCGATGCATTTCTTGACATCACCCGCCCCATCACCTACTATCACCTCATGTCCCGCACCGATGTTCGCAAAGCCGTCATCCCCGCCGCCGGTCTGGGCACACGGTTCCTTCCGGCCACCAAGGCTTCCCCGAAGGAAATGTTGCCGCTGGTTGACAAGCCGCTGATCCAGTACGCCGTCGAAGAGGCGGTGGCTTCCGGCATCGAGGACATCATCGTCGTGACGGGCCGCGGCAAGCGGGCGATCGAAGATCATTTTGATCGCTCCGTCGAGTTGGAAGAAAACCTCAAGGGCAACGGCAAAGCGCAACTGCTCAGCCAGATCCGCCATATTTCGAACCTGGCGAATTTTTGCTACGTCCGCCAGTCGGAAGCGTTGGGGCTGGGCCACGCTGTCCTGTGCGCGCAGCGTTTGATCGGAGACGAGCCGTTCGCCGTGATCCTGGGCGACGAAATCATCGATGCCGATGTCCCGGGCCTCGCTCAGTTGATTCACGTCTATAAGAAACGCAACGGCGCGGTGCTCGGCGTGCAGGAAGTTCCGCATCAGGAAGTCAACCGATACGGCATCGTCGCTCCAAGCAGGATCACAGAGGGACTCCACAAGGTGGCCGACCTTGTCGAGAAGCCCTCGCCGTCCGACGCGCCTTCCAATCTGGCCGTCATCGGGCGGTACGTGCTGCCGCCGGAAATTTTTCCGATCCTGCGGAAGACCAAGCCGGGGAAAAACGGAGAAATTCAACTGACCGACGCGCTGAAAGAACTCTCCCGGGTCTCTCCCATGTACGCTTTGGAGGTTCAGGGCCAGCGCTATGATGCCGGAGACAAGCTCGGGTTTCTCATCGCGACGGTGGAATTCGCCCTCAAGAACCCGTCCCTCGGCTCCGAATTCGGCGAATATCTGCAGCAGCGCCTGGCTCCTCCCAAGGGACCGCGCAGGATCCGCGCACAGAGAGCCTGACGGTCGCTTCCAGGTTTATCCTTAGGCACCGGCTCATCAGGACGGACACGGACCGCACGACGAGACGACGGTCATGAGCGATACCATCGAACAGGACCTCACCCCGCCGCAGAACGTGGAGATTCCCGAGCAATTGCCGTTATTGCCGGTTCGGGACATCGTCGTCTTTCCCTACATGGTCCTCCCGCTGTTCGTGGGTCGTGAGATGTCGATCAAGGCCATCGAAGCGGCCTTGGCCGGCAATCGGATGCTCTTTCTGGCCACGCAGAAAGCGCTCGACGTCGAAAATCCGACGCCGGAGGACATCCACGGCATCGGGACGGTGGGCATCATCATGCGGATGCTCAAGCTGCCCGATGAACGGATCAAGATTCTCGTCCAAGGACTCTCCAAGGCCAAGATCGCCGGCTACATCCAAACCGAGCCCTACTACTCCGTCAAGATCGAGCGCCTCACGGAGGCGAAACCCACCGGTTCGAATCTCGAAACGGAAGCGGTCATGCGCACCGTCAAGGAGCAAATCGAGCGGCTGGTGAGCTTGGGCAAGGTCTTGATTCCCGACGTCATGGTCGTCATCGAAAATCTCGAAGACCCCGGCCGCTTGGCCGACATGGTGGCCTCGAATCTCGGTCTGAAGGTCGAGGTGACGCAGGCCGTGCTCGAAATTACCGATCCGGTCAAGCGTCTGCGCAATGTCAGCGAAATTCTCGCCAAAGAAATCGACGTGCTGTCGATGCAGCAGAAAATCCAGGCGCAGGCCAAGGGCGAGATGGACAAAACGCAGCGCGAATATTTCCTGCGCGAGCAACTCAAAGCGATTCAGAAAGAACTGGGCGAGCTCGACGAGCGCACCGAAGAAGTGGCCGAGTTCCGCAAGCGCATCAAAGACGCCAAGATGCCCGAGAAGGTCTTGAAAGAGGCCGAAAAACAGCTCAAGCGGCTGGAAAAGATGCATCCGGACACGGCCGAGTCCGCCACCGTGCGCACCTATCTCGAATGGATGGTGGAATTGCCCTGGTCGAAGAAGTCGAAGGACAATCTCGACCTCAAAGCCGCCGCCAAAGTGCTGAACGAAGATCACTACGATTTGGAAAAGGTCAAAGAACGGATTCTCGAATACCTCGCTGTCCGGAAACTGAAAGAGAAAATGAAAGGGCCGATTCTCTGTTTCGTCGGCCCCCCGGGCGTCGGCAAAACGTCGCTCGGCAAATCGATCGCCCGCGCGCTCGGGCGCGAGTTCGTCCGCGTGAGCCTCGGCGGCGTACGCGACGAAGCGGAGATCAGGGGACACCGCCGGACCTACGTCGGGGCGCTGCCCGGCCGCATGATTCAAGGCATGAAACAGGCCGGCACCAACAACCCGGTCTTCATGCTGGACGAAATCGACAAGGTGGGAATGGATTTCCGCGGCGATCCGTCCGCCGCGTTGCTCGAGGTGCTGGATCCGGAGCAGAACAACACGTTCACCGATCACTACCTGGGGGTTCCGTTCGACCTTTCGGAGGTCATGTTCATTACCACGGCCAATCTCATCGACCCCATCCTGCCTGCCCTGCGCGATCGGATGGAAATCATCGAGATCCCCGGCTACACGGAAGAGGAAAAACTCGGCATCGCGCAACGCTATCTCATTCCGCGGCAACTGGGTGAGCACGGCATCACGGAAAAACACGTCAAGATTTCCGAGCAGGCCCTCCGCCAGATCATTACGAACTACACGCGAGAGGCGGGTGTGAGAAACCTGGAGCGTGAAATCGCGAATGTGATGCGGAAGGTCGCCAAAAAGGTCGCGGAGGGAAAGGGCTTGGGCTTCCCGATCAATCCGGCGAATCTCCATAAGTATCTCGGCGTCACGAAATTCGTCCCCGAATCCGAACTGGACAAGGACGAGGTCGGAGTCGCCACCGGTCTGGCCTGGACGGAAGCGGGCGGCGACGTGCTGTACATCGAAGCCACCGTGATGAAAGGCAAAGGCGCCCTGACGCTGACCGGGCACCTCGGCGATGTCATGAAGGAGTCGGCGCAGGCGGCCTTGAGCTATGTCCGCTCGCGCGAGAAATCGCTGTGCATCAACCCCGACCTGTTCCACAAGCAGGATATCCACATTCACGTCCCGGCCGGCGCCATTCCCAAAGACGGCCCCTCGGCCGGCATTACGATGGCCACCGCCATCGCGTCCGCCATGGCTCAAGTGCCGGCGCGCCGCGACCTGGCCATGACGGGCGAGATCACGCTGCGCGGCCGCGTGCTGCCGATTGGCGGCTTGAAGGAAAAGATCCTGGCCGCGAAACGGGCGAAACTCAGAGCGGTGATTCTGCCGAAGCGGAACAAGAAGGATTTGGACGAGATTCCCAAGCACATCTTGAGCGGCATCCAATTGATTTTTGCGGACACCATGGACGACGTGATGAAGGTGGCCTTGCACCGGACTCTCCGATCCGGCCGGCCCGCCAACAGGCCGGAACCGTCTCAAGAGCCGGCGCGCAGGCCGCCGTCCCGCTCGATCAAACCGGGAAGACCCGCTCATACCACCGTCACAGCCAGATCGTCGTGCCCATCCCGCTAGCATGGCGCCATCGGCCCGTCTCAACCCGCATTATTCATGACGGTTCGTCGCGAAATCGTGAAGACGCCACGCGAGACGGGCGCGTGGAACCGCGCGCGACCGAGGCGTACTTGAAACAGTCCGTTGAGGTCGCGCGAGGCGAGCCCGCCCGCCTGCGTGCCGAAACCCGCACGCAGGCTTGTCGCAGCGGCGCCTCCACGATTGCAGCAGAAGCGATCTGAATAATGCGGGTTAAGGCCTCTCATTCGCTTCACGAGTTCGACCTCATCCGCGCGATCCACCGGCGATACGGCCGGTCCGACCGGTCGCTCGTCCGCGGGATCGGGGACGACGCCGCAGTCGTGGTCCAGAGTCCGCAGCGTTGGAGCCTTCTGACGACCGACCTACTCGCCGAATCGGTCCACTTCGATTTGAACACCGCCACATTCATGGACGTCGGTTTTCGCGCGGCAGCCGCCAATCTCAGCGACATCGCGGCAATGGGCGGCGCTCCACGTTATCTTCTCGTCGCGCTCGCGATCCCCCGCCGAGGGACCGACCGCCAGGTCCATGAGCTCTATCGCGGCATGATGGCCGCCTGCCGGCCGCATGGAGTTCGGCTGATCGGCGGGGATCTCTCCGCGTCGTCCTCCGGATGGTTCATCGCCATCACGCTCCTCGGCTCGGTCCCGCCTCACCGGGCGCTCTTCCGCCGCGGAGCGCGAGCCGGCGACCGTCTCTATGTGACGGGCACTCTCGGGGATTCGCTCGCGGGGTTGAAGCTGCTGCGACAGGAGAAGTCATCTCGAAAACGGCGCACGGCACGACATTCCCTTTCGCCGGGTCATCGCCGTTTTTTGATCGGACGGCATCTTCGCCCGTCTGCTCGCGTGGGAATCGGCCAATGGCTCTCGAATAAACGGCTGGCTACCTCCGCCATCGACTTGTCCGACGGACTCTCCGGAGATGTGCGACACATCTGCGATGAGAGCCGTGTCGGCGCCGAAATCGACCTCATGGCATTGCCGGTGTCCGCGGCCTGCCGAACCTTCGCGGACCGCACCGGTGCAGATCCATCGACCTTGGCCGTGACCGGCGGAGAAGATTTTGAATTGCTCTTTACGACGCCGCCCCGTCTGCACGTTGAGCTGGAGCGACAGGCCGCACAGCGCGGGTTCCGCGTCACGTGCATCGGAACGATTCGACCGGCGCGGGATGGTATCAAGGCCAGGCTCAAAACCGGCGCCCTGCAGCCGCTCGCAGCCGCCAGTTACGAGCATTTCCAAGGATGATATAGATAACGATGGCCTCGTTTCGATCACTCCTGCGGCAAGTGCTCCACCTCCAGGAATCGCCTGAACGCACGGCTGTGGCGTTTGCCGTCGGTGCAGCGATCGCCTTCTGCCCGTTTTATGGATTCCATACGATGCTCGTGGTGTTTTGCACCTGGGCCTTCGGCCTGAACTTCATCGCCTTGATGGCCGGGGCGTTGATCAACAATCCGTGGACGCTCGTGCCGATCCTGGGCGCCACGTACTGGACGGGCGCGCTCCTCATGGGTCGCTCGGACACGCCGTCGTTCGACTGGCATGATGTCAGCTTCGGCGCCATTTACGATCAGGTCATGCCCTATGCCGTGCCGTTCGCCATCGGCGGATTCGTGCTGAGTCTGTTGGGCGCCGTCTGCTCCTATCCGGTCGCCTACTATCTGATTACCAAATATCGGCGTCCGACTTCCGATCTCCGCCCTCCCGGTGGCAGCATTGCCGCCTCGTGATTCACTGGGCTAAGATACCGGCGCGACATGACGCCGACTAAACCCGCTCATCAATCCAACGCGCCCTACGACGGTTCGGCGCTCATCGCCGACCCGATTCACAAGTACGTCTCCTTCACCGTTCCCTATGCGATTCCTGACCCGCACGAGCGGACCGAGAAGGACCTCATCGATTCGGCCTGGGTCCAACGGCTTCGCTCTATTTATCAATTGCAGAGCGCCCGATGGGTCTATCCTTCGGCTGAGCACACGCGCTTCGTCCATTCGCTCGGAACCATGCATGTCGCGGCCCTCTTTGCCCGGCATCTGTATCCCTATCTGAAGAAAGCCGCGCCGGACACGCCGAGCCCCCACTATGTGGAAGCCTTTCTCCGCGTCACCGCCCTGCTCCACGATATCGGCCACGGCCCGTTCTGCCATTTCTTCGATGAGAATTTTCTCCATGCCTTCCATGCCAGCCACGAGAAACTGGGCCAGATCATCATCCGCGATCATCTCGGTCCCACGATCCGGAAGATCCGCCGCAGTCCGTCCGGCCCGTTCGAGAAAGGGGAAGAACTGGATCCCGATCAAATCGCCCATGTCATCTTAAAGGAAAAAAGCAAGGACAATTCCCGCCTGCCGCGCTGGCTCAACATGCTGCAACCGGTAATCTCCGGCAGCTATACGGCCGACAATCTCGATTATGTCTTGCGGGATTCCTATATGTGCGGCGTCGCGGTCGGTCCGGTCGATCTCACCAGGCTGATCCATTACACCATCATCACGGATAAGGGCTTCACCATTCATAAGACCGGGCTGCCGGCGCTTCAGATGTTCCTGAACACGCGCATGTACCTCTACTCCAACGTCTACTTCCACCGAACGACGAGAGCCATCGACATCCACTTACGAGACATTTTCGGCGACACCATGAAGCTGCTGTTTCCGCACGACCCGCGCAAGAGAATGGACGAGTATCTAACGCTCACGGATTGGTCGCTCTTGGAGCAGGTACGCGGTTGGCGGAAATCACGCCAGCAGGAAGAGCGCCGTCTGGCCGAGGAATGGGCCCGGATCCTCGACCGCAATGTGAAGTGGAAGATGGCCTACAGCACGATATTGAAGGAAAAAGGACAGGAGCGGGGCATGGACTTTCCGAGCCACGACCATTTTGCCAAGCAGATCGCCAAGGAACTGCCGCAGCCGCTCCAGAGAAAGGCGGAGTTCCGGGTCGATATGGCTCCGCTCGATCCACGCCCCGATCCGAAAGATCGCCGCGGCAATCCGCTCTTTGTGTACGACCCAGGAACGAAGACGGTTTCGACTGAACCGCTCGAAGAATTTCTCGACCTGCTGCCGACCCGCTTGATCCAATTCCGCATCTACTCGGTGGACCACCGGCACGACGCGGCCCTCTCCCGCGCCGCCGCGACCGTACTCAACAAGACGCCCTCGAGCCTCGAATCCAATTACTGACCGGCGTCCGCGGCGATGCCTGTCCAGGTTCGGACGGGGACAGACACCACACGCAGACGCGGGGAAGGGTGTCAGTCCCCGGGCTCCGGCGTCGCCGATGCCTGTCCCGGTTGCGGCTTTAGCCCGCCCCTCACCGCCTCCTCTCCCCCTCCATGGGGGAGAGGGCAAGGGAGAGGGGGGAAATGCTTCGGCTGATCACAACAAACTACCGAGGGGCAACACTAGGCGGGAACTTTCAGCGACAGCCGCTTCCACAGGAGAGACTTGGCTTCTTCCAGAATCTTTCGTTGATCGGGAGAGGGACTGTGAGCCTCATGCTGCTGAACCGGAAACCGACAGTCGAAGAGTTTGATCGATTCCGATGCCTCTTCGTCACGGTTGGTCCCAATCAGCACGGCAATGATCCGGAGATAGGCGGGAACGACGAGAGAGAGATGACGCGGCTCATTGGCGCGTTCGATCACGTATCGATATCCTGCAATCGCCGCGTCGCTGTCGTGCTTCTCGAAACACAATCCTTCCAGCATCCGCATACCGAGTCGATCCGTATTCGCGCTGACACTCTTGGCCCATTCTCCCTTCACGAGCGCGTGCAACTCTTGGTCCGACAGCCGCGTCACCGTCTTCTTTGAGGTCCGCTGCAGCCGCGTCATCAGTTCTCTTGCTTCGAGCCAACTTCCGTACAATCCTATGAGCAGTCCTTGGCAACGGCCTGCCTCCTTGCACGATCCATCGAGAGGAGAAAATCCTTTCCGTCCCACGACCTGCGACAAGAACACTCTTCCCTGTGCTGCAGCACAGACCTCGCACAGCGCCGTACCACAGGGCGCGGCGTAGACATACATGCGCGCCAATGAACGATCAAAGAGATCGACGGCTTGAATGCGCCCGGCCCGCACCTGCGCCTGGTGGAACAGCCACAATCCCAATAGGGCAGCGATGGCCGCGCCGTAAATCGTCAGCTCCAGACTGAGGAATTCACCTGCCACGTTTGCCTCTCTCCCAATAAATCCAGGCCAGCATATCACTCCCGGTAAGAAACCCAAGCAAATCTTGCCTTCCGCGAAGGTCGGATTGGGGACTGGCTCCGTCGCCTGCGACGGTGCCTGTCCTGGTCCGAAGTGGCAGACTCCACGCGCAGACGCGGGGAAAGGTGTCAGCCCCTCCAGGAACGGCAAAAACCCGGTTTCGCTGGGCGGTATCCCCGTCCCTTGCCATACTGATGGTTCACCACGGACTCGGAGGATCCTATGAAACAGCTCATGCTCTCGCTTCTTCTTGTGCTGAGTCTCATCGTATCCTCACAGGCAGCAGCTCAAACAGCCGGCGGCCGTCCCTCCGCCGGCGCCGGCAGCATTCTCAATGCGCTCCCGCCGGATCTCTACAATAAGCTGGAACAGCTTGCGCAGCTCCTGGATCAACAGATCAAGTCGGGCAAGCTCACCGACGCGCAGATCCAGCATGAGCTGATGTCCGGGCGCCTGGAGCAAACCATCCGCTCACTCGGGCCGGAGGCCAATCAGTTGTTCGACGAGATCCAGTCGGACATGAAGAACGGCAAGGGACCGGGCGAGGAAGCGTTGATGCCGTTGCTAGGGAGATTGAGCGGAAAGTGACCGTACGGAGGCTGGCAGGCTTCCGGCTCCTGCGACAGCTCAAACCGCATGGCCTTATCGCCACTCGGCTGTGCAACTCGCTCCATGCCTGACTGCGTCGCATGGAATCTCGAACAGTGCTCGCCGTCGCTATTGCGACCGTGGCGACAATCCCATGCGACCCGTCGAAAGTCGCCGGCAAGCTTTCATCCTCCTCCCAACGCCTGGGGAGAGAATAACGAGCAAGCTTGGAAGGAGCATCGTATCAAAGAGCCTGAGGAATCGATTTCAGCACAGCGGGATCGGACGAGATCCGGATTGAGGGTCATGCCGCGAAGGCATCCTTCGTGCTCTGGCGAAGCAAGGGAGCCAAATCAAGGTACCGGCGGGCCACATCTTCGATCATTCCAGTCAGGAAAGCTTCATCACGGGACACGAGCAGTATCGACGGGAATCCCCACCTCGGTCGTGAGCCGAGTCTCAAACTGAAAGTTCACGGGATGCGGTCTCTTTGAGAGATAGAGCACTTCAATGCCGACCACCTGGTTAGCTTTGTCGTAATCCATAATTATGCCAGGTCCGACTTCTTCAGACTCCTGTATCTTTCTTAACGATCACGCGCAAGACGCGATCATCATACTCTTGAATGCGGCCAAGCCGATGTTCCAACGTGGAATCCATTGCGTCGGCCTCTGTGGGTTTCAATCCTCG
>DATFDJ010000198.1:0-12801 GCA_035252115.1 Nitrospira sp.
GAACGCCTCTAGCCGCATAAGCCCTTGACGTTTGAAGAAGATTTACGTACCCTGCGCTCTCAATTCATCTCTCTTCTAGTACTGTTACCCTACAGCGTTATCGGGTTTGATTTGGAGACTGCAGGATGGTCAAAAAAGCCGTCCGGCGCGGCCGCAGCAAACGAAGAGGCGAGGCGTACGTCTTCCTGTACGTCGAGCTTCTGAGTGCCGCGAGAACAAAGCGCGGGGAAAGGGCGCGTCGCGGCGCCCCGGGGCTGGGCGGGTGAGATCGGCGCATTTTTCAACATCCTGCTGGATCGCAATCGATGATTGAGCCTACTGCCTTCACCCTGGGGCTTCTTGCCGGCATCGTGCTCGGCGCTCTTGCCGTCGGATTCATCGTGACGGCGAAACTCCGCACGCGATTTCAGGTTGCATCGGCTTCATTGAACGAACGTGCGCAACGGGCCGAGACGTTGACCGATGAATTCCGTCGCCAGGCGGAGGGCGATCGGACTGAAATCGCCCGTCTGAGGGAAGACGTGCTCCGTCTGTCTCGAAGCTGTGCAATTGCCGAAACACAAGCAGCAGAGACCACGAGACATGCCGAAGAGCAAAAAACGCTGTTGGCGCAGGCGCGCCGAGAACTGGCCGAAGCCTTTCAAGCCCTCTCGGGTGAAGCGCTGAAACAGAATAACGAAGCCTTCCTCGATCTGGCCAAGACGTCGTTTCAGACTCTGCAAGCCGAAGCCAAAGGAGATTTGGCACGCCGGCAGCAGGCCATCGACGAACTCGTCAAGCCGCTGACGGAATCGCTGCACCGCTACGACGAGCAGTTGCGGCAGTTGGAGCAGTCGCGCCAAGCGGCCTACGGTGGACTCGACCAGCATCTCAAAATACTCGCCGAACAGCAGCAGCGATTGCAACAGGAGACCGGCAACCTGGTGAATGCGTTGCGCGCGCCCGCCGTCCGCGGCCGCTGGGGAGAAATCACGCTGAAGCGCGTGGCGGAACTGGCCGGTATGGTGGCTCATTGTGATTTCGTCGAACAAGAATCGGTCACGCTGGAAGAGGGACGATTGCGGCCGGACATGGTGGTGCAGTTGCCCGGAGGCCGCCAAATCATCGTCGATGTCAAAACCGTCCTGGCGGCCTACTTGGAGGCGCATGAAGCGCCCGACGAAGAGCATCGCCTGGACTGTCTCCGGCGGCATGCGGCTCAGGTCCGTGCTCGCATGGAGCAGCTCAGCCTCAAAGCCTATTGGAGCCAGTTCGACCAGGCGCCTGAGTTTGTCGTCCTCTTCCTGCCGGGCGAACAATTTCTCGGAGCTGCGCTGGAACAAGACCCTCGCCTCATCGAAGACGGATTTGCGCAGGGCGTCGTCCTGGCCACTCCGACGACGCTCATGGCCCTCTTGCGCGCCGTCGCCTATGGCTGGCGGCAGGAACGGTTGGCGGCTCATGCGGAGGAAGCGGGACGGTTGGGGAAAGATCTGTACGAACGCATGGCCGTGCTCACCGAACATTTGAACGACGTCGGACAGGCCCTGGGGAAGAGCGTGTCGGCCTACAATCGCGCCGTTGGCTCGTTGGAAAGCAGAATTTTGCCCGCCGCACGGAAGTTCAAAGAACTGGGAGTCTCGTCCGAGAAGGACATTCCGGCTCTCGGGCCGGTGGAAGTGGTGTCGCGAAAGGCCTTGTCGTATGATGAATAGGGATCGGAACTTATGACGGATCAGCAGCGCATGGTGGAGGCGTTCCACCGCATGTTCGACATCCTGGTGAACGAAAGGCCGGCGTCCGTTGACGACGCCACGAAGGCGTTGCGTGTTCGGCTCATTCAGGAAGAATTCGAGGAATTGAAAGAAGCGATGGCCCAGGACGACCTGCCCGCGGTCGCGAAAGAAATGGCGGATCTGCTGTATGTCGTGTACGGCACCGCTGTCTCGTACGGCATCGATATGGAACCGGTGTTCCGGGAAGTCCATCGCTCGAACATGAGCAAGGTGGGAGGATACAAGCGGGCGGACGGCAAGTGGGTGAAGCCGCCCACGTACTCGCCGGCCCGCGTCGAGCCGATTGTAGCCGAGCAGCGGCTGGTATCCCAGGACGAGATCGAGGAGGTGAGCCAAGGGGGATGAGAACCCTGCATTGTCCAAACTGCGGAACCCCGTTTGTACGCGCCACCTCGAACGAGGGCACGGTCGAACGGCTCCTGAGCCGATTCAACATGCTGCCGTTTCGCTGCCAACTGTGCACGAACCGCTTCCGTGCCTTTTATTCCGGAGCCAAACAGAGCACCCAGGAGTTCGATCGACGCCAGTACAAGCGGCTTCCGGCCTCGATCGAAGCGCAGGTGCTTGACGAGAAGCAACTGCCCTTCACCAACCGCGTGACCGACATCTCGATGGACGGCTGCACGCTGGCGATGACCGGCCTCTCGAAGGGCGCGTTCCTTGAGCTCGTGTTGAAGCCGACTTCGGAGGACGAGGAGATCCGCATCGAAACAGCGATGGTCTGTTCCGTCCATCCCACGTCGGTCGGCCTCCGGTTTCTCGAAATGGACCAGCCGGACAAACGGCGGCTGAGCCAAGTCGTCTTGGGATTGTTGGTCAGTCAGACGCATCACCCGACTCCCGGCTAAACGGCTGCTGATACGAGCTGCGCAAAAATCGTGAAGCGTTATTCGTAAAGCGTGAACGCAGGAAGTGAGACACACGGTCGGCTAATTCCGCTTCTTCGCCGCTCTCTTCACCACGATATTGTCGATCAGGCGCACCGAGCCGATTTTGACGGCGCCCAACAACACCGCGTCGCGGCCGATCTTCGGCAGCGGCTCCAGCGTCGCGGCGTCGCAGACGGCCAGATAATCAATCTGGATGCCGGGCTCCTGCTCCGCCGTCTGGCGCATGATCTTTTCCACTCGAGATGCATCTTCTTCCGCCCCTGCTTCGATTGCGCGTCGTCCCGCCGACAACGCTCGATACAGAACCGCCGCGGTCCGGCGTTGATCGGACGCGAGATAGACGTTGCGGGAGCTCATGGCCAAACCGTCCGGCTCACGAACGGTCGGCCCGATATGAAGTGCGACATTGAGATTCAAATCGGCGATCAGCCGTCTGACCACGGCGGCCTGCTGGTAATCCTTCTGCCCGAAGACCGTCATGTGCGGCCGCACGATTCCGAATAATTTCGTCACAACGGTCGCGACGCCGCCGAAGTGTTGCGGCCTCGCCGCGCCTTCCCAGCGCCTGGCCAGATCCGGCACGGCTACGGTCGTCTGAAACCCTTCCGGATACATGGCGGAGGCCGAAGGCTCGAAACAGACGTCGACGCCTTCGGAACGACATATCGCCCGATCGAGTGTAATCGGGCGGGGATACTTGGCCAGATCCTCCGACGGGGCAAACTGCGTGGGGTTGACGAAAATACTGACGGCCAGGGCATCGCACCGCAATCGCGCCGTTCGAATCAGCGCTCGATGCCCGTCGTGCAGGGCTCCCATGGTGGGGACGAGGCCGATTGTCACGCCTTCCCGGCGCAAACCGTCGCTCCAACGGGCCATGGCGAGGGGAGACCGGATGATCCTCATGAAGAGGGAAGAGGACTGCAGGCGGGGCGGCTGCCGTACCTGCTCGACGGCTGCGGCTCCAGGCGGCGAACCGCCGAACGGTCCGTCGTCTCGGCCAGCAATTCGGCCACCGTCCGGTGAAGGACCGGATGACGCCATGTCGGATCGAGGTCATGCATGGGGAACAGGACGAAGCGCCGCTGGTGAAGACGCGGATGAGGCACGGCGAGATCCGGTTCGTCGATCACGCGTTGACCGTAAAAGAGAATGTCGAGATCCAGCGTACGGGGGCCCTTACGGTCTTTCTCGTCGCGGCCGAGCGATCGCTCGATCTCCCGGCAGACGGTCAGCACGCTTCGCGGCGTCAGGTCCGTATCCAGACGCACGACGCCGTTCAAAAACCAGTTGGCTCCAGGTTGAGCGCCATCGAACACCGGTTCCGTCTCGTAGAGGGGCGAGATGGCCGTCACTGCCGAATGGGGAAGGAGGCTCAACAGCGTGACGGCACGATCGCAAAAGTCCAGCCGATTCCCGACATTCGATCCGAAGCCGATGAAGACTACCTCTGACATAAAAAATAATTTTTAATTTTGAGTGTTGAATTTTTAATTTTCAGCAAAGAAGTGCTCGGCGTTGAAACCTGGCAACTTCATTGTCTCGGTTCTTGAGTCATGAACTCTTAGTTTCCCGCCTACTCAACACTCAACATTCAAAACTAAAAACTAGTCTTTTTGATGCGTTCCACCGCCTCGGCCAGCCGTTCCTTCGTCGTGCAGACCGTCATGCGGATATAGCCTTCGCCCGGTGCGCCGAACCCGTTGCCAGGGGTCGTCACGATGCCGGCCTTCTCCAATAAATGCGCGGTGAACGAGGCGGAGGTGTAGCCCTTCGGTACGGCGACCCAGACGTAGAATGCGGCCGGAGGAGGATCGACTTCCAAGCCCAGCTTCTTTAGTCCAGGGACCAGCGTATCGCGCCGTTCCTGATACACCTTGCGCAGTCCGTCGGTGACGGCATCATCCAGACCGAGCGCCGTGATGCCGGCCGCCTGTACCGCCTCGAAGACGCCGCTGTCCAGGTTGCTCTTCACCTTGCCGAGCCCGGCCAGCACCTGCTTGTGGCCGACGGCAAAGCCGATGCGCCAGCCGGTCATATTGTAGGTCTTGGAGAGGGAATGGAACTCGACCCCGACCTCTTTGGCGCCTTCCACTTCGAGGAAGCTCGCCGGCCGTTTCCCATCGTAAAAAATTTCAGAGTATGCCGCGTCATGACACACGATGACGTGGTTCTCCTGCGCGAATTCCACCACTCGCTTGAAGTAATCCTTCGTCATGATCGCCGAAGTGGGATTGTTCGGTGAATTCAGCCACATCAGTTTGGCCTTCTTCGCAATGTCCTTCGGGATCGCATTGAGATCGGGCAGAAACCCGTTGGCTTTCGTGAGCGGCATGATATGCGAGACGCCGCCCGCAAAACTGGTCCCGACGGGATACACGGGATAGCCGGGGCTCGGCACCAACACCACGTCGCCCGGATCGACGAACGCCAGATGTATATGGCCGATGCCTTCCTTCGACCCGATCAAGGTCAGCACTTCGTCGGCAGGGTTCAACCTCACGTTGAACCGCCGCTTGTACCAGTCGGCGACGGCGGTACGGAATGCGAGCATGCCCTCGTACGACGGATACTGGTGGTGCTTGGGATTCTTGGCGGCGAGCGCCAGACTTTCGATGATTGGCCCCGGCGTCGGCAGGTCCGGGTCGCCGATGCCGAGATTGATGATGTCCACGCCGCGCGCAATCGCCTCCTGCTTCATCTTGTCGATCGCGGCGAAGAGATAAGGAGGCAAGGTCTTGATTCGAGTCGCGACTTCAATCGGAAAACCAGTCATTCGAACGAGTCTCCTTTCATCAATAGCGTTCAGCCACCACCGATCAGTCGCCAGTCCGTTTTTGGTTTTTCAAACCGGCACCGATCATCCCTCCTCCCCTCTCCCCAGTGGGGAGAGGCTGGGTGAGGGGACCCGGTAGGGTACTAGAGGAATGCGCCCGCAATCAACGTGTGGCTGTGAGCAGATGCCCGATCAGACGATCGGCAAGCGTCTGCAGCGCCGGCAGATGCGGTATGGTTGCGTGCGTCACTTGCTGCGCCTGCAACTTGGCCTTGACGAGATCCGGCTCGCATTCCCGGCACAGCGACTCGATACCCGTCTCTTCCATCTCCAGGTGAAACAACAGGCCGTAGGCTCGGTCGCCGTAGCGAAAGGCTTGCAGCGGCGCCACGGCCGATCCGGCCAGCGGGATACAGCCATGAGGCAGATCGAACACTTCTCCGTGCCATTCGAACACGTCAAACGAGTCGGGGAGCGCCGAAAAAATGGGATCCTGCTTCGCCTCCGATGTCAGCGTGACGGGCGTCATACCGATTTCGAGCGCCTTGCCCGACCGCACCGACGCGCCCAATGCCTTCGCCATGAATTGACTGCCGAGACAGACGCCGATGACGGGCCGGCCGGACAGGAGCGCGGACTTGATGAAGGCCGTCTCGTCGGCAATCCATCGGTCGGGATCGTTCACCGACATCGGCCCGCCCATCACGATCAGGAGATCGCCCGCGTCGCCGGGAAGACCGTCTCTCGGCACCAGATACCGCTTCAGCGGCACGCCGCGATTCGCCAACGCGCCGGCGAACACGCCGGGGCCTTCGAAAGGGACGTGTTGGAGGCAGACTGCGCGCATTGACTCTCTTGTCAAACCAAACTACGCTTCCGGCAAACTATCCCGTTTGCGCTCTTGGTGCAAGCCGCTGTTGGTACAAAAAGAGGTGCGATATGAGACTGCTCGGTATCCTACTCACACTGTGTTGTATGGCCGTTCCGTTGTCTTCGTCGGCCGGAAGTCGAGGCACACCGGCGGAAGCCAAAGCCCTGCTGGATAAGGCGGTGGCCCATTACAGCGCTGCCGGGCGCACGCAGGCGCTCGCGGATTTCACCGCCGGGAAACCTCCATTCCGAGACCGCGACCTGTATGTCGTGTGTATCGCGTCGGACCATAGCATTTCGGCCAACGGCGCGTTTCCCCAATACGTGGGAATGGCGGCGGACATCTTGAAAGATGCGTCGGGAAAGCCGCTCGGCCGAGCCATTGTGGAGTCCGTCGCCACGAAAACCGAGGGGACCGTGTCATACATGATGATGAATCCGATGTCTGGGAAAGTGGAGCCGAAAGTCTTGTACGCGCAGAAAATGAGCGGGGATGTGTGCGGAGTCGGCGCGTATAACGGCAATTGATGTCCAGTTTTTCATCAAGCCACGAATCTGTGAAACCGTGATTCAAACAATCCGCGGCTGATCCGACAGCGCGGCTCGTCGAACATCCGGTATTGTCTCATCGAAATTGTCAAGAGCCATCTCTCCAGACCGCCTTCTCTGCTGGCCGTCCGGCTGCGACTGCGCTACAATCGATCTCGTGAAACAACGGATCAAGACCGTCGAAGATTTGCGCTGGCTGATGGGCCACACCGGAGGATTCCGCGGCGGCTACGTCACCGACGTACAGATGTCGAAGCGTCGCCTATTCGACGAAGGCTCTGCGCGCGATGTGTTGGCCGATACAACGGTCACGGTCGTGGTCCGCTATCGGCTCCGGCAGATGGAGCGGGTTGCCAAGCTGACGATGACTGGCGTGACCGATTTTTCTGTCTTCGAACAAGAGGGCGCGGACTGTTCGGTGTTGAGTGTGATCCAAGCCGAGTGCACGGCCGACAAACTGCGGTTCTGGTTCGACCCGCAGGGAGAGCTCTACGTGGTCTGCGACGAAGCGCAGGTCGAAGAAGTGGCGATGCCGTTTTTGGAAGACCGGCTGCATGAACAACCGGCGCAATGGACGTTTCAAAGTCCCGTCGCCGAATGGCCCACGGTGGAGTGGCTGCTGGAAGGATTGGACGGCGCGGGCCTGCCGTGCATCTGGAAGAGCGCCAAGCCGGCGGGGCGCCGCCAATCGAACATTCAGTGGGAAGGCGAGCTCGTGCCTGCGTCGGCCGCCGACCGGACACCGTGCGGCAGCGTGCGCGCCATGCTCTATGGCCCGCTGGACGGTCCCGGCTTCGGCATCGTGCTGCTGGTGGCCGGCACGCAAAGTCGCGCGGCCTGCCGTATCCTCTCCTGCGCAGCCGATTTGCTCGCGCGCCGATTTTCCGGCCAATGCCTCGTGGGCAACACGATCATTCCTGCCGGCGAATGGCTGAGCTGGAAATCGTTGGAACAGCAGCGCTGGACGAATACGGGAGAGATATGAGTTTTGAGTTTTTAGTGTTGAGCGTTGAATTATTGATAAGGAGTAGAAGGCAGACGTAACTCAAAACTGAAAACGAAGAAACGAGGAAGTGGTTTGCGCTTCACGCCTCACGTTTCACGCTTCACGAATTTACGCGAGCGCTTCTTCGCTGCTGTGCCCCGCCGCATGACTCTCGCTGTGCGTGAAGACCGTCGTGCCGTTCAGGTGGGCCATTCCGATTTCGTCTTTCCGGTTCACACATTCCACCAACGCCCACAAGCGAAGCGGATTCACTTTCTGATTGCGCGACACCTGTAAGCTGGTCCCTTCCAGCACCGTCGTCAATGACAGATCCGTCCGCCAGCCGAGGTGTTTCGTCAACGGCGAGATCACCTTCTCGACGGCCGCGATGACTTTGTTTCCGTTGCTGAAGTGATTGAGCATGACGATCCGGCCGCCCGGGCGGCAGACGCGGATCATTTCGTTGACGACTTTCCGATAATCCGGCACGGCGGTAACGACGTAGGCGGCGACGACCGTGTCGAACGTATCGTCCTCAAAGTCCATCGCGCCGGCGTCCATGCGGTGAAGCCTCACATGATCCATGCGGTGCTCGACCGTGCGTTTCTTCGCGATGTCGAGCATGCCTTCGGAAAAATCGATGGCATCGATGCGGCAATGACGGGGATACATGGGGAGGGCGAGACCGGTTCCGACGCCGACTTCGAGGACGCGTTCGTCCGGCTCCAAATTCAAGTTGCGGATGGCGGATTCACGTCCCTCGTGAAAAACTCTTCCAAAGACTTTGTCGTAGATGCCTGCATACGACGTATAGACCCGCTCGACTTTCTGTAAATCCATGTCACCTCCAGCCCACACATCATGCGCCCCGCGCACCCCAGAAAAGCAGGGGATGAACTGACCATGTCTTCAGTGGGGTAACCCTATGATGGCGGAGCACCTGAAATGGAGCGAGGGACCCGCCGCTGCCCGAACCAAGTCTACAATAGCCAAGTGCAGACGGTGAGTCAACTGGTTATACCGGCTTTTTCATAGGTCGGGCACCGGACCTCTCTCCACCACGGTCCGAGGTCTTTCGCTGCCTTGATTCAAGACCGGCGGCTATGTGATAGGTACGATCATGGCGCTTGCAGGACTCTTTGCCGGCGTATTGTTTCTGGGATTGATCCTCGGCGACTGGCTGTACTTCATTCGCTTGACGCCGGAAGCGAGCCGCTACGGCTGCGGAATCGCGCGCCTGCGCGACGAATTCGCGCCGGCCGGCGTCGCGCGCCTGCAGAAGCGATTCGATGGAAACGGCGCGCTGTTTCTTCCGCACGGGATTGCCCGCTATTATCCGGATCAAGGTCAGATCGCCATTCGTCCGCAGTACCATCTGTTCTCCATGGGCTTCCGAACGGCCTGGCCTGTCAAAGGGCTGATCTACCTGACCGCCGACGGTCCCACCTATCGGGCCCTGTGCGTCAAGCGAATACCCTGGTCGTCGGCCATTATCACCCTAGTGTGGTTCCTCTTGGTGGGTTTCGGCACGATCGCATTCATCGTGTCGTACGCCATGCAGGGCGGGTTCAACTCTTTGACCGGGACGCTGATGGGATTCGGTATTCTGGGCATCGGACTGCTGGTGCTCGCTTTCGGCATGGTGACCGTCATGTTTTCCTATCGGTTGGAAAACACGCGGCTGGAGCGTGTGTACGAGGAATTGCGCGCCGAAGCCGACGAACCTGCATCTACGAGGTGAAGAGGCTGAGGAACCGATCGTATTCCGGCGGCAGCGCGACGCGCGCTCGATCGCGTACGAGCCCGACGATGATGCCGCGGTGTTTCTTGCTGAGGCCGGAGGACTGGAAGGCCTGCCGGAATTGGTCCCACTTCAAGGCTGGATCGGCGGCAATCCGTGCTTGCTCGTCCGGCGGCAACGCGTGAAGGGCGGTCGTGAGCGTCCGAACGGCTTTCTCGACGCTTTCGTACGGAGGAGCGAGCTTCAGTTGTGCGTAGAAGATCTCCAAGTGGGAGCGAAATTCATCCCGTAAGCGTGGAAGCGTGTCCGAGGAAGGCTGTGATGCGGCGCTCATGCGAGTCGGTTTCGAATCGTTCGACCGAATATTACGGCATCGCATGACACGATCACAACGTCGACCGGGGCGCTTCGCGCCGCCAGTGGCTCGACAGCCGAGCCTGATCATGAGGAACATCACTAAGGAGGACACGATGACACGACGCGTCTTGTTCGGTGCCGGTCTCTCGCTCACGCTGCTCTTGGCTGCCTGTTCGTCTCCGCATCATCACGGCATGAGAGGAACGGGAACGAGCGACGCCTATTGGGAAAGAGGACGGCAAGACATGGCGAAGCTCATCGAACGGACGGTGAAGGACTCGGGAAGGGCCAAGCAAGCGACGTCGATTTCCGACGAAATCGTGACCGAGCTGAAGAGCAGCGCAGAGCGTGATCATCAGTATCATCGTCAGTTGTACGAGCTGAATGCCAATTACCAGGCGCCGCCCGAAGACTTCATGAAAATCATGGACGACGCGAACAACGACCGGATGCGCTCGGCGACGAAGGTGCTGGGTCTGCGGTTCAAGATGAAGGAACTGATGACGCCGGAGGAATGGAAGGCGCTGACGGACGAGATGGCGAAGTACAGCGCCAGGTACCGAAGCCCGGAAGGGAAAGGCGGATACTAAGGCTGAAGTGGGGAGCGTCATAAGAAGACCGTGAAGCGTATTTCGTGAAGCGTGAAGCGTTAAGCAGAGCTGATAGCGAATGACTGATAGCTGATGGCCCGGAAAAAGGGAAGATTCTTGCGACTGTTTGCTATCCGCCATCGGCCATCTGCCATCGGCTCTTGGAGCGCCGAGCTACGAACGGCGAGACGGCGCTAGCTGCGGGCAGGTGCTGCCGTGAGCGGAACTGATGTCCACGTCGCGCCGGCATCGGTGGACCGGTACAGGCCGCTGCCGTTCGTGCCGGCGTAGAGAGTTTGCGTGTTCTTCGGCGCCATGGCCAATGTGCGGATATTTAACGTAGCGAGACCCTGGTTCATCGCCTGCCAGCGTTTCCCGCTATCCGAACTTTTCCATACGCCGGCCGGCCCGCCGATATAGACGACGGACGGGTCGGTCGGATGAATCACAATACTGCTGATAAACGGCTCCGGCAACGCCTCTCCGATGCGTTCCCATCGTTCTCCCTTGTCGGCCGTGCGAAACAATCCCTTCGTCGTGCCTGCATAGACGATATCGGGATTGATCCGGTCGATCTCAATCGCGTTGACGCCCAGCGCCATCGAGGCCATCAGTTCCTGTTCCGGGATCAGCCCGTTGTTGATCTTCTTCCAGGACATCGCGCCGTCCTCCGAGCGATAAATTCCGCCCGTCGTACCCGCATACAGAATCGATGGATCCTTCGGATTGATGGCGATCGACACGACGATATGGACCTCTTTCATGCCGTTCATCCGCTCTTCCCATTCGCGGGCCGCATCGTGAGTGTAGAACGCACCGACCGTGGTCGCCGCATAAATTTTCTCGGTCAGCGCCGGATGGAAGACGAATT
Organism: Nitrospira sp.; assembly: GCA_035252115.1. Taxonomy (GTDB): domain Bacteria; phylum Nitrospirota; class Nitrospiria; order Nitrospirales; family Nitrospiraceae; genus Nitrospira_C. The sequence continues at coordinate 11,405 of DATFDJ010000198.1, forward strand.
GATTGACGAACGAGACATGCTCCTTCAAGCCGACGTTGTGCGGCAGCCAATGCTGCCCGCCGTCCGGGCTTTTGTAGACGGCATCGCCCATCGTCCCGGCGTAGATGGTGGCGGGCAGCAGGGGATCGATCGCGACCGTCGTGACGCGTCGGGCGCTGAAGCTGGGAAACCGCTCCCATGAGCCGCCTCCGTCCCGCGACTTGTAGACCGCGTCGTTGGTGGCGACATACAGGATATTGGCATTGGTCGGATGGAGCGCGATCGAGACGATCGCTTCGCTGTCCTTCTGGCAGCCCGTCAAGAGCAGCGTCAAGAGGATGATTTGCGAGATGGCGTTGGGCAAATTGCTGTTCATCGTCCCGCCTCTGCCTAATCGAGAATCAGAAATGCGCTCTCGGGATCGGAAAAAAATGTGGCGATCTCTTTGGCGCGACGGCGAAGTAACGTTTGGATGGCGGCCGTTGGACAATTCCCAATACGCAGCCAGATGATCTTCGGCGGTTGACCGAAAACAAAGCTCCGTTGGTGAAAATCGGCGTCCTTCGTCAGAATGGCAAAGCCATTTTGAGCGGCGAACTGCCAGACGGCAATGTCCGTTGACTCCCTGAGGCCGACCTCCCGCACATGTTGAGAACCGGAAAATTCTTGTTGCAATGTGGCAACCAGACGATGGGATATGTTCTGGTCGAAGAGAAGCTTCACGACGGAGGAATCGACACCAGCTTTCGCTCTCTATCCGCCGCAAAGGCCAGGCAGGCGCGGATGTCTTCACGGGTGAGATCGGGGAAGTCCTTGAGGATGTCGTCTTCACTCATCCCTGAGGCAAGGTACTCTAAGACATCGTACACAGTCATGCGCAAACCCCGGATACAGGGCTTGCCGCCTCGCTTTTCAGGGTCGATAGTAATGCGATCTTTCCAATTCATGTGGTCAAGCCTAGCCTGGGTGGTAGAAAAGATCAAGGCCGCTCAGATCGCCCGAACCCCGATACCAATTCACATGTCCAGCCTTTTCCAAGAGTGCTGCAGTCCATTGGAACTCCGTCTTGACTGGCTTTCCCCTCCTATGCTGTGCTTCTGATGGCTTGAGATCAACCTGCCGGCGCATGTTGGTCTGGCTTGAAGACGGACCGTGAGCGACTGTTTCTTCCATCAAGGAGTGCTGCAATGAAGATCTTGTTGTCGGCGGTCGTGATGTTCGGCTGCATGGTCCTTCAGGTATCTGCCCAAACCCTGTCGCAGGAGATGGAATTCACACCGGGTCCGCGGATGATCCGGGCCATCGAGCACATTGCCGGCTCCTACGCGCATCTTGGCCATAGCCTCGCGTTGACCGCGCAGCAGAAGCAATCCCTGGCCGACCTCGTTCAGCGGATGAAAACCGATATGTGGATGAAA
>DATFDJ010000199.1:0-15400 GCA_035252115.1 Nitrospira sp.
TTTTCACCTCGGCCAGCGGTTCGACGTGCTCATGCTGTCCCGCCGGACCTCCATGACGGTGACCATGTTCAAGGGCGAATTTCCGCCCGGTGCGCCCGACTTCTACGATGCGAAAGCGGTGTTGAGCGAGCATCTGTGACAAGGCTCTTCTCCCAACTCGTTGTCGCCGTGTTCATTCGCTTCTGGCCCCATGAATCCCTGGCCGCATGCTGACATTAGCCGGCGGATACCTCGCGTGCGCCTGACCGAACGGGCCTCAGCGGTGGTTGAATCGTACTATGCGAACCAGGCCGGCAGCAGCACAATCAGTGCCTCGGGAAACGCGCGATGGGATGGAGCGGCGGCCTATTTGATCTATGACGTGACGAAAGAGTGGGACGTGCGCGGCTTGACAGGTGGCGAAATCGTAGACTACGATCCACGCCTTCGCAACAAAGTTCTTAGGGGATTTCAAATCGACTCCCGCGTGCGATCGGACGCTCCATGCACCTGACCCCGCGAGAACAGGAGAAGCTGCTCATCTATACGGCCGGACAACTGGCTGCCGATCGCATGAAGCGCGGTCTCAAACTGAACCATCCCGAGGCGGTGGCATACCTGACGGCTGCGGTCCTTGAAGGCATTCGCGACGGCAAGAGCGTGTCCGAACTGATGACCTACGGGACGACATTGCTGTCCCGCAAGGATGTCATGCCCGGCGTTCCCGAAATGATTCATGAGATCATGGTCGAAGGCACCTTCCCGGACGGCACCAAGCTCGTGACCGTCCACAATCCGATTCGATAGACGCCCCGGCCGTTCTGCTGAACCGTTCCCCGTTGGTGGAGGACGACATGCCGAAAACAAAGCAACGGGCTGCCAACGCTCCAAGGAAAAAACCCGCCACGTTGGCCGCGACCATCAAAACGGAGTTGGCCAAGCCGGTCGTGCCCGGTGAAGTGCTCTTCGCGGCGGGTGACATCGAGGCGTTCGGCGACCGAGCCACCAAACCATTGACCGTAAAAAATACCGCCGACCGCCCGATCCAGGTCGGATCCCATTGCCACTTCTTCGAGGTCAATCGCGGGCTGTCTTTCGATCGCGACGCGGCGTTTGGATTCCGGCTCTGTATCCCAGCCGGTACGGCGGCGCGGTTCGAGCCGGGCGAAGAGAAGCGCGTCACGCTCGTCGCGCTGGCCGGCACGCGTTCCGTCCATGGGATCAACGGGCTGACCGAGGGATCGTTGGACGATCCCAACGTCAGACGGCAGGCGCTGGCACGAGCCAAAGAGCAAGGATTTACCTCCTCACCCCAGCCCTCTCCCTCTGCGAGGGGGAGAGGATAAAGGTGAGGGGGGAGAGGACCACGAGATCATGAAGATTCCCCGCAAGCAATATGCGGATCTCTTCGGTCCAACGGTCGGCGACCGAGTCCGTTTGGCCGATACGGATCTCCTGATCGAGATCGAAAAGGATTTTACGTCCTACGGGGATGAAGCGGTGTTCGGCGGCGGCAAAGTCTTGCGGGACGGCATGGGCCAATCGACGAGGGCGACGAATGCCGAAGGGGCACTTGACACCGTCATCACCAACGCGCTTATTCTCGACTACTGGGGGATCGTCAAGGCGGACATCGGCATCAAGAACGGACGCATCGTCGGAATCGGCAAGGCGGGTAATCCCGACACGATGCCAAACGTCTCCCCGGGGATGGCGTGCGGTGCCGGCACGGAAGCCATTTCGGCGGAAGGCTGCATCGTCACGGCGGGAGCGCTGGAGACGCACGTCCATTTCATCTGCCCGCAGCAATGTTGGGAAGCGCTTTCGGCCGGCATCACGACGATGATCGGCGGCGGGACGGGGCCGGCCACCGGCACGAACGCCGTCACGTCCACGCCGGGCCCATGGAATATTCACCGCATGTTGGAAGCGGCGGAAGGCATTCCGATCAATCTGGGTTTTACGGGCAAGGGCAACTGTTCGAGGCCCGAACCGTTGAACGAGCAAATCGAAGCCGGCGCCATCGGGCTCAAGGTGCACGAAGACTGGGGCTCGACGCCGGCTGCTATCGACAGCGCTCTCAGCGCGGCCGACCGGTACGACGTGCAGATTGCCTTGCATACGGACACGTTGAACGAAGCGGGATTTGTGGAAGATACCATCGAGGCGTTCAAGGGTCGGACGATCCATTCGTATCATACGGAAGGCGCCGGCGGAGGCCATGCGCCGGATGTGATCAAGCTGTGCGGTGAACCGAACGTGCTGCCCTCCTCCACGAATCCCACCATGCCGTTCACCGTCAACACACTGGACGAACATCTCGACATGCTGATCGTCTGTCACCATCTGAACAAGCGAGTGCCCGAGGACGTGGCCTTCGCGGAATCGCGTATTCGGCGCGAAACGATCGCGGCCGAGGACGTGCTGCACGACATGGGCGCCATCAGTATGATGTCGTCCGATACGCAGGCGATGGGCCGGATCGGTGAGCTCATCATCCGCACCTGGCAAACGGCCCACAAGATGAAAGTGCAGCGCGGTCATCTGACCGAGCGCGGCGTCCAAGCGGGCAAGGGACAACACGACAATTTCCGCGCGAAGCGGTACGTGGCCAAGTACACGATCAATCCGGCGCTGGCGCATGGAGTCGCGCACGAGGTTGGATCGGTGGAGGTCGGAAAGGTGGCGGATCTGGTGATCTGGAAGCCGGCCTTCTTCGGAATCAAGCCGGAGATGGTGTTGAAGAGCGGCTTCATCGCCCAGGCGCAGATGGGCGATCCGAACGCGTCGATCCCGACGCCGGAGCCGATCATCAGTCGGCCGATGTTCGGCGCGTTCGGCCGCGCCATTGCGAGCACCAGCCTGACGTTCGTATCGAAAGCGGCGTTGGAACGCGACGTACCCAAAAAGCTGGGTCTCGAACGGCGCGTCGTCGCGGTCAAGAATTGCCGCACGGTGAAGAAGCGGGATCTGAAATTGAACGATGCGCTGCCGAAGATCGAAGTCGATCCCGAGACCTACGTGGTGACGGCGGACGGGGTGAAGATTACGTGCGAGCCGATTGTGGTGCAGCCCATGGCGCAACGGTACTTCCTTTTTTGACGTGATGCGTGAAGCGTGAAACGTGAAGCGATAGTGAGGTCGCAAGTTCTTCCACATGACGCTTAACGCATAACGAGGATCTTTCTCTCCATGGACACTCTCTCCCTCTTGAACGGCCTTCGCTTCGTCGACAGTTTTTTTCCGTCCGGGGGGTTTGCGTTTTCGTCGGGGCTTGAGGCGGCTGTGCACGATGGAGCGGTGCGAGACGGCCATGATCTCGCTCGATATGTGGAAGAGTTGCTGGTCCATGGCATTGTGAAGCGTGAAGCCGTCGCCGTTGCGGTGGCGCATCAGGCCGAAACGGCCGGCACGCTGGACGACGCACTGCAAGTGGACCGTGAGTTGGATGCCTTGAAGATTGGACGAGAGACCCGGCTGGCCAGCCGACAGATGGGGCGGCAGGTGATGAAAGTGGCTGCCGATCAGATTCAGCGCCATCGCCTGTTGCGCGAGTATCGGATCGCGCTGGAAGAGGGACGGACGCCGGGGCACGTGCCGGTCAGTATCGGACTGACGCTGGCTGCCTGCGGATGGTCAAGACAGGATGCGGTCGCCGCCTTCTTGTATCAGACGGCGCAAGGCTTCGTCTCTGCGGCAATGAAACTCTTGCCGGTTGGGCAGCAGGAAGGTCAAGCCTTGTTGGATCACTGGGCGCCGCTGATCGCCGACCTCAGCCGGTTGGTCAAGCCGCAGAAAGACTTGGCCTCATGGTCCCCCGTGCACGACATTTATGCGATGAGGCACGCGAGGTTGGAATCGCGGCTGTTTAGATCGTAAAGTAGTGTTTCGAGTTTCTTGTTTCAAGTCATTGCTCACGACGCGAAGTTCGAGAACGAGACATTCGAAGACTGGAACCGGAAACCCAAAACCCGAAACCCGAAACTAGGATTCAAGCATGCATCGCTCTGACGAACATCATTGTGGAAGCGGCCGTGTCACCGCGGCTCGTGCGAGACATATCCCGGTCATCGGGATCGGCGGACCGGTCGGGTCCGGCAAGACCGCGTTGGTGGAACGGCTCTGTCTTGCGCTGCGGGACCGCTATAGTCTCGCGGTGGTCACGAACGATATCTTCACCAAAGAGGATGCGGAATTTTTGACCAGGCGCGGCGCCTTACCGCAAGACCGGATTCTGGGCGTGGAAACCGGCGGCTGCCCCCATACCGCGATACGGGAAGACGCCTCGCACAATCAAGAAGCCCTCGACGATCTGTTGCGGCGGCACCCGGATGTCGAGTTGATGTTCGTGGAAAGCGGCGGCGACAATCTGGCGGCCACCTTCAGTCCCGAGCTCGTGGACCGCACCATCTATGTGATCGACGTGGCCGAAGGAGATAAGATTCCGCGCAAGGGCGGACCTGGCATCACGCGATCCGACCTGCTCGTGATCAACAAGATCGACCTGGCTCCGTACGTCGGTGCGGATCTCGGCGTGATGGAGCGGGACAGCCGCCGCATGCGCGGCGAGCGGCCCTTTATGTTTACCAATCTCATGTCGGGCGAGGGCTTAGGTCGCGTGGTGGAGTGGGTTGAGTCGCAGGTCCATCAAAACCAAAACGCGCAGCACAAGTAGGTCTACCGCGAACTTCGTGGTACCTCAAGCCAGGCGGGCTCTCTCTCCGACCGCTGCCGTCGGGCGGATCGGAAAGTTGTCCCTGGAATATGTCCGGCGTGACGGCCGCACCGTCTTCGGCCGGACGCACTGCCAGACGCCGTGGCATCTTCTCCCGCCGATCTATCTGGACGAGACCGGCAGCGCCTATACCTTGTTGGTCAATCCGTCCGGCGGTTTGGTCGGGGGAGATCATGTATTGATCGATCTCTCGGTCGGCCCGGAAGCTCACGTCCTGATCTCCACTCCATCCGCGAATCGGGTCTACCGCTCTGTCTCCAAAGCCTCGGTACAGGACATACGAGTGAGTGTCGGTACACAAGGCCGTCTCGAATGGTTCCCTGAGCATACGATCCCGTTCTCCGGGTCGCGGTTTCGTCAATCCATCGATGTCGCCCTGGCTCCAGGTGCCGTGTTGCTGTTCTGGGATGCGATGGCGTCGGGTCGTATTGCGAGAGGCGAGCGATGGGCATTCACCAGCCTCGAGAACCGGATTCGGATCTCGACGGCTTGCGGAGACACGGCGTCTGAACATTACGCGATCGATCGAGAGCCGAAACGGCGCACCATCAGCCTGATGGAGGAATGGGATTATCTGGGATCGCTGTTCATCATCGGCGACAGCGTGGGTTCCGCCATTTGGAATCGGCTGGAAGTGCTTCTCGCAGAGATATTGGAGACACAGCGCGGCGAGGTTCTCGGCGGCGTGTCGCAGCCGGCTGCTCCGGGACTCGTGGTGAAGCTGGTCGCCAAGTCGGCGCCGGTGTTGAGCGACGTGTTGAGCGGATTATGGGGAGCGGCGCGCCGAGCGCTCTGGAACCTTCCTCCCGTCCTCCTGAGGAAATACTGACGCCGCCGGTTTCCACTGGAGCGAAAGAGGTTTGACAGTCTTTTCACCCGAGTGCTATTCTTGGCCCCCGGTTCGGAGACAACGGAGTCTCCATATTACGCACGCATCGATCACGGACAACGACGTCCTCTAGGCCTTGTGGCCGGAGGACGTTTTTTTATGGGTAGTTGTCAGCAGTCAGCGGTCAGCCTGGACGGTGCTGTTCTTTACTATCTGATATCTGATGGCCGAACGCTGAAGGCTATTTGCTAACTCTTATGCGCACCTTTCGTATTGCCATGGTCCAGATGAATCCCACGGTCGGGGACATCGACGGCAACGTCCGGCGGATCATCGCGTGGCTTCGTGAAGCTGGCAAGTCGAAGCCCGATCTCGTCGCCTTCCCGGAACTGGCGGTGACCGGCTATCCGCCGGAAGATTTGCTTTTGAAGCCTCGATTCGTCGAGGACAACAGACGGGGCCTCAATGAAATTGTCCGCGCCTGCCGCGGCCTCGTGGCGGTGGTCGGTTATGTGGGGCAGGGAAGCCTGTCGGATCAGCAGGAGCCGTCCCAGTCGGTGCTCCCGGACGGACGGCACGAGCTGTACAACGCGGCGGCCGTGATCGGCGATGGGCGCATCGTAACGAGCTATGCGAAACGGTATCTTCCCAATTACGGCGTCTTCGACGAGAGCCGGTACTTCCATTCCGGGCGACGGTTGCCGCTGGTGACCGTCAATGGCACGGTCGTCGGCGTGAATATTTGCGAAGACATTTGGTTGCCCGAAGGACCGACCAATCGGCAGGCGGCTGCGGGGGCGGAAGTCATCGTGAATATCAACGCCTCGCCCTTTCACGTCGGCAAGAGTCGGTCGCGCGAGCAGATGCTCGCGACTCGCGCACGAGACAATCGGGTCATCGTCACCTATACCAACACAGTGGGCGGGCAGGATGAGTTGGTCTTCGACGGCCATAGCGTGATCTTGGACCATACGGGCGATCCCATCGCGCGGGCCAAAGGATTTGAAGAGGATCTCCTGATTGCGGATCTGAATATCGAATCGGTGGCGCGGGCTCGAGTGGCGCAAGGTAGAAAGCCCGGTCTGGGCGGGAAGTCGACGGCGTTGATCGATCGCTTTGCGGTGAATCTGAAGCCGCCGGCCAAGCGGGCCAGAGTCATTTCATCGTTGGAACCGCTTGCCGATCCGTTGGACGAAGTGTATCAGGCGTTGACGTTGGGCGTGCGTGACTATGTGAGGAAGAATGGGTTCAAGCGCGCGCTCATCGGACTCAGCGGGGGCGTCGATTCGGCCTTGACCGCCGCCATCGCCGTCGATGCCTTGGGAGCTGAGAACGTGCTCGGCGTCTTCATGCCCTCTCCCTATACCTCGCGCGAGAGCCGGGACGATACCCATGAACTGGTTCGACGGCTCGGCATGCCGCTCAAGACCATTTCGATCACCCCGGCGTTCAAATCCTATCTCGGCATGCTGAAAGAATCGTTCAGGGACGTGAAGGCGGACGAGACGGAAGAAAATATTCAGGCCCGCATCCGCGGCAATCTCCTGATGGCCTTGTCGAACAAGTTCGGCCATTTGGTCCTCACGACCGGAAACAAGAGCGAAATGAGCGTCGGATATGCCACGCTGTACGGCGACATGGCGGGAGGATTTGCCGTCATCAAGGACGTGCCGAAGACGATGGTATACGACCTGGCCATCCGCCGCAATCGTCGCGGTGCAACGCCCGTCATTCCGAAACGCATTCTCGATCGGCCCCCGACCGCCGAATTGCGCCCGAACCAAAAGGACGAGGACAGTTTGCCTCCCTATGCGCTGTTGGATCCGATCTTGAAGGCCTATGTCGAAGACGATCGCTCGGTCGATGAGATGGTGAATCTGGGGTTCGACCGGAAAACGGTCTTGCGGGTCGTGGCTCTTGTCGATCGCAGCGAATATAAGCGGCGTCAAGCACCGGTCGGCATCAAAATCACGCACCGGGGCCTCGGGAAGGATCGCCGAATGCCGATCACCAACGGCTATCGCGGCGTGTAGCAGAGCGCTGAGAAGGTGAGGGACTGGCTCCGGCCTCGCCGGTGCCTGTCCCGTTCATGTAACGGGGACAGTCGCCGAGAGAAGAGCGACAGTCCCCTTCCTCTCCTCGCTGGACAACCTTTTTGAGGGGCTCTGCCAAAAAAGGAGGCGGCATGACAAGAAGCGGGCGAACCGGCTGGTCCATCGCGGTGGCTGCGGCGTGTTGGCTGTGGACCGGTGCGGCATCGGCCCAAGAGGCAAGCGGCGCCTTGCAGAGCGGCGACATCGCCTGGATGCTCACGGCCTCGGCGTTGGTGACCGGGATGATCGTGCCCGGGGTGGCGTTTTACTACGGCGGTCTCGTGCGCAGCAAAAACGTCATCAGCACCATGGTGCAGTCCTTCGGGATTCTGTGCGTGGTGAGCCTGCTCTGGGTCTTGTTCGGATACACCTTGGCGTTCGGGCCCGACCGCGGCGGCGTGATCGGCGGGTTGGAATGGACTCTTCTCTCCGGTGTGGGCGCAGCCCCGCATCCGGCCTATGCGCCAACGGTGCCGCATCAGTCGTTCATGTTGTTCGAATTGCTCTTCGCCGCCTTCACGCCGGCGTTGATCGCCGGTGCGTTCGCCGAGCGGATCAAGTTCGGATCGATGCTACTGTTCGCGGGACTCTGGTCGATCATCGTTTATGCGCCGTTGAGTCATTGGCTCTGGGGCGGCGGGTGGCTCTCTCGGATCGGCGCGGTCGATTTCGCGGGAGGCGCGGTGGTGCACACGAGCGCCGGATTCGGCGCGGTCGCCTGCGCGATCGTGGTCGGCAAGCGGCGGGGATGGCGGACGGACTACATGGCGCCGCACAATCTCCCGTTCATCCTCCTGGGAGCGGGTCTGTTGTGGTTGGGATGGTTCGGATTCAACGGGGGTAGCGCGCGCGGCGCGAACGCGATCGCGGTCAATGCCGTGACCGTGACGCATATCACGGCCATCGCGGCCGCTCTGTCATGGATGGTCGCCGAATGGAAGCATCGCGGAAAGCCGACCGTCCTCGGGATCGCAAGCGGCGCCGTGGCCGGCCTCGCCACCTCGACGGCCGGGGCCGGACTCGTGAGTCCGCTCGCTGCGCTGGTATTGGGCATTGCCGCCGGCTTGGGCTCCTATCTGGCAATTGTTTGGAAGGGGAAGATCGGCTATGATGACACGCTCGACGTCATGGGAACACACGGCGTCGGCGGCATCCTGGGGATGATCGGCGTCGGTCTTTTTGCCGCAAACGGGCACCTTGCGGTTCAACTCACGGCGGTGGTCTCCGCCGGTGCCTATTCGTTCCTGGGCAGCTACGCCATTTTGAAATTGGTCGACGGCGCCGTCGGCCTGCGCGTGCTTCCGGAAGAAGAGGCGACGGGGTTGGATCTTACGCAGCACAATGAGAGGGCATACTCATGACAGGCGAGGCTGAAGGCCTAAGGCTGAAGGTTTTTGAACGGCGAGCGTACCTTCCAGCCTCCGACCTCGTGCTGCTAGCTGGGGGGCAACGACATGAAGTTGGTTGAAGCGATCATCAAGCCGTTCAAGCTCGACGAGGTGAAGGATGCCTTGTTGGAGATCGGCGTGCAGGGGATGACGGTGACGGAGGTCAAAGGCTTCGGCCGTCAAAAAGGCCACAAGGAAACCTATCGAGGGCAGGAGTACACGATCGAGTTCGTTCCCAAAGTGAAAATCGAAGTCGCCATTCAGGATGCGCAGGTGCCGAAGGTGCTGGAGACGATTGCGCGGGCCGCCAAGACCGGCAGCATCGGGGATGGAAAAATCTTCGTGAGAGATCTGAGCGCAGCCGTCCGCATCCGCACCGGCGAAACCGGCGAGACCGCCTTGTAACCCGTCACACACCATGGAACGCGATTTATCCCGCTCGTCCGTCGCCGAAGCCGACGCGTCACATCTTGTCGCCCTGCTGGAAGAACATCGTCGTGCCGTCGCAGACCGTGTGCTGGCTGGTGCCTCCGGGGCCGAAACGCTTTCGGCCATGACGGAGTTCGTCGACGGTCTGATCGCCGGCCGCTATCGCGTCGCCGTGCGGCAAGGCGGCGACGAATCGGCCAACGTCGGTCTTCGCCAGTGTTGTCTGATGGCGTTGGGCGGATACGGGCGCCGTGAGCTGGCTCCCCACTCGGATATCGATCTCATGTTCCTGTATCAGCAGGGCGCGGAGAAATCCGTCGAAGCGCTGGTCCGCGCCGTGCTCCATCCCTTGTGGGATTGCGGCTTCCAGGTCGGCCACAGCATGCGGACGATGACGGACAGCCTCGAGCTGGCCGAAAGCGACTCGACCGTGAAGACCTCCATGATGGAGGCACGGTTCTTGGCCGGCAATGCCGATCTCTTTCAGGATTTTCATCGCCGCTATTTCCGAAAAATTATCTCCAGGAATACCGACGCCTATCTTGATCTCAAGCTGGCGGAGCGTCGCCGCGAATACGACAAATTCGGCGAAACCGTGTATCTGCTCGAACCGAACGTGAAGAAGAGCAAGGGCGGATTGAGGGACCTCCATTTGCTCCAGTGGGCGGGGATGGCGCGGTTCCACGCGCCGACGATCCGCGAGTTGTCGGATCGCGGGATTCTGTCCCGCGCGGACTTCCTGGCGTTGACGGAGGCGCGCGACTTCCTGTGGCGGGTCCGGGCCCTGTTGCATGTCCATGCCGGCGCCGCGCAGGAGATTCTGACGTTCGACGAGCAAGTCTGGCTGTCGCAGCACTTCGGGTTCCAGGACCAGCCGCATCTCCTGGCCGTCGAACAATTCATGCAGCAATACTACAAGCATACGATGGGGCTGCACGAGCGCTGCATGCGCTTTGTCGAGCGCTGCCGCAGCGTGCCGTTCTGGCGGCGTGTCGCGCAATTCCTGCCGGCCACGCGAGTCGACCGGGACTTCGCCATCCGGACCGGCGTGCTCGGGGTGGCCGAGGAGTCCCGCACCAAGGTGCTGGAGAGCCCGAGTCTGCTGTTACGGCTGTTCGACCTGGCGCGGGAGCAGCATCTCACGATCGATCCGCCGCTGCTGGAAGACATTCACCGTCACGTCGAACATGTGTCGGCGGAGGCCTTCCACCAGCCGGACGTGAGCCGGATTTTCCTGCGCATCATGACGGGACCGAGAACCACGCCGACGCTGGAAGCCATGCACCGGGCTCATTTGCTCGAGAAGCTCGTGCCGGCCATGGCGACAGTGCGGGGCCTCATGCAGTTCAACCAGTACCATAAATATACGGTCGACGAGCACAGTTTGTTGGCGGTGGGACGCGTCGAAGCCTTGGGGCACGAGGCGGGTTTGCTCGGAGATATCTATCGCAGCATCAAGCGCAAGGATATCCTGCATCTCGCCGTGTTGATGCACGATCTGGGGAAGGGACAGGAAGAAGACCACAGCGACGTCGGCCGACGGCTGGCCGAGGACGTGGGCCAGCGGCTGGGATTCGACGAGCATGACCTGCGCACGTTGTCGTTTCTCGTGCACCGGCATCTGCTCATGGCTCACACGGCCTTTCGGCGCGACCCCAACGATGACAAAGTCGTCCTGCCGTTCGCCCGTGAAGTGGGCACGCCGGACGTGCTCAGAAAATTGGTGACGCTCACCGCGGCGGATATTGCGGCCGTCGGACCCGGTGTGCTGACCAAATGGAAAGAGTCGCTGCTGCTCGATCTGTACCAGAGAGCGATGCCCGAACTCTCTGGTGATCGGGAGACGCCGGGCGCGCCGGAACGGTTCGCACAGGCGGTGGCCGACGTGAGTCGCCATCCGATTCTTGCCGGGCCGGAAGGCGCTGACACAGTCTGGGTCGAACGGCAACTCGCGTTGTTTCCGGAGCGCTACGTGTACGGCACCGTGCCGGCCCGCATCGCGGCGCACCTGGCGGCCGTGCGGCGGCTGCATGCCGGCGAAGTGGTCGTGGATTCCGACTTCAACCGTGAATTGGGCACGTGCGAGTACACGGTCATTACGCACAACGACCTGACGCCGGGCATCTTCTCGAAAATCACCGGCGTGATGGCGGGCAACGGCTTGCAGATTCTCGACGCTCAGATTCTGACCAGAGACGACGGGATCGTCGTCGATACGTTCCAGGTGACGGACCCGGACTATCAGGGAGAACCGCCGGCCGAGCGGCGGCATACCGTCGGCGAGCGGATCGCGGCGGTGTTGAAGGGATGGGAACATGTGGACGACGTGCTGCGGCGCGGGGCCAGATTGAGGACCACGCGGGCCCTGCCCAAGGCGCGGGAAGCCACCGAAGTCCGCATCGACAACGAAACGTCCGATGCCTGCACGATCATCGACGTCTTCGCCGACGACCGGCAGGGCCTGCTGCACGTGATCACGAACGCGATTTTCCAACTGGGCCTGTCGATCCATGCCGCCCGCATCTCGACGCGGTTGGATCAGGTCGCCGACGTGTTCTATGTGACGGACCAGGCCGGGAAGAAACTCGAAGATCCCGGGCAACTGGAGCATGTCCGGGGAGGCATCGAACAGGCCATCGAGAAATTTCTCGAAGCCAGAGCGGCGTGAACCGCGTGAGGACCATTTTCAGGGATGTCTGAAAGGAGGAGGGGAATGAACGTTCGCGAGGTATTGGAATTTGCCAAGAAACACAAGGTCCAGGTCGTGGACCTGAAGTTCGTCGACCTGCTGGGGACGTGGCAGCATTTTACCATCCCTACCAGCGAGTTGACCGAAGACCTGTTCAAGGACGGGTCGGGTCTGGACGGCTCGTCGATCAGAGGGTGGAAGGCGATCAACAACAGCGACATGCTGGTGGTGCCGGATCCCGCCACGGCCTGCTTGGACCCCTTCACCGCCGTGCCGACGTTGAGCCTGACGGGCAACGTGATCGACCCGATTTCGCGCGAGAACTACGAGCGCGATCCCCGGTTCATCGCGCAGAAGGCGGAAAAATATCTCCAAAGCACGAAGATCGGCGACATCTCGTTCTGGGGGCCGGAGGCCGAATTCTTCATCTTCGATCAGGCGCGGTACGATCAGACGAGCCACAGCGGCTACTACTACATCGATTCCGAGGAAGGCGTGTGGAACATGGGGCAGGACGGAGTCAACTTGGGCGGCAAGATCCGCCACAAGGAAGGCTATTTCCCCGTCGCGCCGACCGATACGCAACAGGACATCCGCAGCGAGATGATCCTCGAGATGGAGAAGGTCGGCATTGCGGTCGAGAAGCATCACCACGAGGTGGCGACCGCCGGTCAGGCCGAAATCGACATCCGGTTCGATTCGCTGCTCAGGATGGCCGACAAGATGATGATGTACAAGTACATCGTCAAGAACGTCGCCCGCCGCCACGGGAAGACGGTGACGTTCATGCCGAAGCCGATCTTCGGAGACAACGGCTCGGGCATGCACACGCACCAGAGCATCTGGAAGGACGGCAAGCCGCTGTTCGCCGGGAAGGATTATGCCGGCGTCTCGCAGACCTGTCTCTATTACATCGGCGGCATTCTGAAGCATGCCCCGGCTTTGGCGGCGCTCACGAATCCGACGACGAATTCCTATAAGCGGCTCACGCCGGGATTCGAGGCGCCGGTGCTGCTGGCCTATTCGAGCCGTAATCGCTCGGCCGGCATCCGGATTCCGATGTATTCGCCGAGTCCGAAGGCGAAGCGGATCGAAGTGCGGTTCCCAGACCCGGGCTGCAATCCGTACCTGGCGTTCTCTGCGATGTTGATGGCCGGATTGGACGGCATCGAAAACAAGATCAATCCGGGCGAGCCGGCGGAGAAGGACCTGTACGATTTGGAGGCGAAGGAAGCGGCGAAGATCCGCACGATGCCGGGCAGTTTGGATGAGGCGCTCGGTAATCTGGAGAAGGACCACAAGTTCCTGCTCAAGGGAGGCGTGTTCACGGAGGATTTGATCGAGGCCTGGATTGGATACAAGCGGACCAGGGAAGTCGACCCGATGCGCCTCCGGCCGCATCCGTACGAGTTCTTCTTGTATTACGACCTGTAGCGGTGATTTTTCCGTTCGGCCCACAAATCGGTTGACCGTGGGAGAACGGTCATGCTATAGATAGCCCTCGTACACGGACTCAGGCAATGGCGCCGGGGTTCGTGCATGACACAATAAAGATCACGGACAATGGCGTCCGTCATTCTGCAAGGAGTGACGGACGCTTTTTTTTTGATTTCGTACAGGGTCAGGAACCATTTGCGCGCAGCGCCCTACGGGTCTTGAGACAAATGGTTCCTGACCCTGTCGGACCGACGGCATAATTCTGCAGATCGCCGGCGATCTGCCGCAGGGGGACAAAGGCGTCCTTCTCCGACAGGAGAGGGACGCCTTTTGCGTTTGATGGTGTCTGGAACCCTTCCCGCGCCTGAAACGGCGCGGTTCCTGACACCGTCCTGACCCTCCTCTCGGAAAGGAACGAGCCATGGAAGACCGGTTGTCGAGTCCGGAAGAGCATCTGGAGCGGACGCTGGACCAAACCGTCGCCGCCGCTGTGTTGGAAGCAGCAGGGCCGACGCGCCGGCAGCTCCTTGCCGGGCTCGGCGCCGCGACCATTGCCGCGCTGATCTCCGAATGCTTCCCCCTCGGCGCGCTGAAGGCCTTTGCGGCCGACCCGCCCGGCAAACCGGAGAAGAAGGACGTCGGGATCGCCTTCATCCCGATCACCTGCGGCACGCCCATCATCATGGCGGAACCTCTGGGCTTCTATCACAAACACGGACTGAATGCGTCCGTGAAGCGGGCGGCTGGCTGGGCAATGATTCGGGATTGGGCCGTCAACAAAGAAGTCGACGCGGCGCACATGCTGACTCCGATGCCACTGGCCATCACGCTTGGGGCCGGCTCGGTGCCGACGCCGATCTACATGCCGGCGGTCGAGAACATCAACGGCCAAGCCATCACGCTCCACATCAAGCATAAGAATGTGAAAAGCGCCGCCGACATGAAGGGATTCCGCTTCTGCGTACCCTTCGATTATTCGATGCACAACTATTTGCTGCGCTACTTCCTGGCGGAAGGCGGCGTGCATCCGGATAAGGATGTTCAGATCCGGGTGGTCCCGCCGGCCGAGATGGTCGCGAATCTCAAAGCGGGGAACGTGGACGGCTATCTCGGACCGGACCCGTTCAATCAACGGGCCGTGTACGAGAATGCGGGTTTCATCTTCAAACTGTCCAAAGACATTTGGGATCGGCATCCGTGCTGCGCCTTCACCGTGACGAAGGAATTTGCGACGACGTATCCGAACACGTTTCTGGCAATGTGGCGGGCGATCGTGGACGCCACGCACTATGCGTCCGACCCGGCCCACAGGAAGGAAATCGCGGCAGCCATCGCGCCGACGAACTATTTGAATCAACCCGTCACGGTGCTCGAGCAGATTCTGACCGGGACATATGCCGACGGACTTGGGAACATCAAGAAGGAACCCAGCCGCATCGATTTCGACCCCTATCCCTGGCACTCGATGGCGATCTGGATCCTCACGCAGATGAAACGCTGGGGGCACCTCAAAGGCGACGTGAACTACAAGAGTGTGGCCGAACAGGTCTATCGGGCGGCGGACTGCGATCGGATTGCGAAGGAACTCGGCTATCCTGTACATCAGTCCACGACCGCCAAGCACGTCATCATGGGGAAGGAATTCGATCCGGGCAATGCCGACGCGTATGCCAAGAGTTTCAAAATCCACAGCATGGCGTGAGGACCACGATGGAATCGACGAATCGCACGATGATGTCCGAGATCCCCGCGGAACCGGCCGAACGGGCGATATGGCTGCCGGTGCGGCGAGTCGGTGAGCGGCTGAGCGCCAAGGCAAGC
>DATFDJ010000200.1:0-51802 GCA_035252115.1 Nitrospira sp.
GGATTCACGGAATGCTCCCGGAGATCCTGCGGTTTCCCTTCCGCGATGATGCCCTTCGTGCGCTTGTCCAGCATGATGACCCGGTCGGCGATCGCATCGATGCTCGCGAGTTCATGCGTCACGACGACGAACGTGATTCTAAGGCTCTTTGCCAGACTGACGACAAGCTGATCCAACTCGGCCGAGGTAACGGGATCGAGACCCGCCGATGGCTCGTCGAGAAAGAGCATGCGGGGATCGAGCGCCATCGCGCGCGCGATGGCGGCGCGCTTCTTCATGCCGCCGCTGATTTCATCCGGCAATTTGTTGGCCGCCCCGCCGAGCCCGACCAGTTGCAGCTTTATCAGCGCGATGGTGTCGATCGCCTCGTCCGGAAGATCGGTGTACTCCTCCAGCGGGAGCCGGACGTTCTCGAGCAGCGTCATGGAGCCGAAGAGCGCTCCTTGCTGATACATCACGCCGATCTTCGCCAAAATCCCGAGCCGCCTGTCCCCTTCCGCTCCCACGATGTCTTCTCCCTCTATCAGGATGGAGCCGACCGCGGGCCGGTACAGTCCGATCATATGTTTCAACAGCGTGCTCTTGCCGCAACCCGATCCTCCGAGGATCACGAGCACTTCACCGGGATAGACCTGGAAGGATACGTCATCGAGCACCACCTCACCGTCGTAGGCCGCCGTGAGATGACGCACCTCGATGATCGGTGCCCCCTTGGCTATGGCGATGGTGCGTTGTTTGAACATGATGGCGCGCTAAATACCCAGTGCGTAAAAAACCACCGCGAACACGCCGTCGACCACCGTGATCAACACCAGACCGCTCACAACGGCTCTGGTCGTGGATTCGCCGACCGCGCTCGCTCCGCTCTTGGTCTGGAGACCGCGCAGGCACCCGATGGCGGCGACGACAATGCCGAAGACGAACGACTTGGCGAGCCCGCCGATCATGTCTCCCATGGTGACCGCCGACTTGATTTGAATGACGTAGGTTACGAGCGGAAACCCCAGGGACAGCATGACGACGGCCCCGCCGATGAGGCCGAGAAATCCGGCCCACACCGCCAACAGCGGCGTCATGGCGACGGCGGCGATCACCCGGGGCACCACCAGGAATGCGACCGGCTCCAATCCCATCGTCGTGAGCGCGTCCAATTCCTCGCTGACCTTCATCGTGCCCAATTCGGCGGCGAATGCGGATCCGGAGCGCCCGGCGAGAATGATGGCGGTCAAGAGCGGACCAAGCTCGCGCAGCATCGAGAGACCGATCAAATTCGCGACGTAGATGTCCGCGCCGAATTGGCGCATGGGGATCGCCGACTGAAACGCCATGATCAATCCCAGAAGAAAGCCAAGTAGGGCGATGATCGGCAGCGCATTGACGCCGACCAATTCCGCCGTCAACACGGCGTCTTTCCATCGCACGAGGCGAGGACGGATAGCCGCTCGTCCCAACGCCGCGCACAGCTCGCCGACGAACGCCACCAGGACCACGATGTCGTTCCGCAGCATCAGGGTCGCGCGGCCGATTTGTTCGATGGGCGACACGGCCGCCGCCGCCGGATCCGGGTTTTGATTCTCTACGCGTCCGTACAAGTCGAGCAGCGAACGGTACGCGGGATCGAGGGAACGGATCTCGTATGCGCCCCGCCTCCTGCTCTGACGGCGGCCCAATTCCAGAAGCAAGGCGGCGCCGGCTCCGTCGCAGTAGGACAAGCGCGCGGCATCCACGATGAGTCGACGCGGATGTTCCCGTTCGAGGAGCGGCACTGCCGTCCGCCACGCCAGACCGGTCGTGCGGGAATCCAGCGGGCCATCGATGGAGAAGACGAGTCCTTCCTCGGTGGGATGGGCGTGCAGGACTCCCTCTGCCGTCTCCAGGGACCTCATAGGAGAGCGCCTCGAACTCGGCGGGCGATTGTACGAGAGACTCGATGAGCGATTCAACCGCCGTGCCCCTTCGCGGCCTTCTCTTGCGTCGGCGTTTCGGGTAGGCTCCCATCGCCTTGGGCAGCGTATCTCGTGAAGCGCTCCGCTTTCATGTTTCGAGTTCCGGGTTTCGAGACATGCAACTCGAAACGCGAAACTCTTGTGCTGTGCGCTCTACAAACGACGAACGACGCAAACGGTTGCAGCGCTATCGGCGGTTGCAGTAGAAGCGCTCATGAATAATGTGGGCCAGGAGGCAAAGGTCCACGTGCGCGTCCTGCCCGGCTTGTGCGCGCTGCTGTTGACGCTGTACGCATTCAACAGCCTGGCGCTCGACTGGGTGCCGACGCAGGAAGAAATGGAGAAGTACCGCCACAGTTGGAACCCGCCCACCCACGGCACGTCCTTTACCTCGAGCGCGGACGTGTCCCGACAAGGGCAATGGATGGTGCGAGCCTATGTTCAAGGACAGATCGGGTCCGGAGAATTTCACAACAATGCGCCCTCGCCCTTCAGCCCGGACGCCGTCAGCCCGGCCGCCATTCTCTATTATGGATTGACTCGCGATGTGATGGGCGCGGTCGGCGTGTCGGGCATTTATTGGCATTCGGACAAACCGGACAGCCAAGGACGAACGTCCGGTTCAGGCATCGGCACCACCAGCTTCGTGCTGAAATATCGTCCCATCGTGCAAGACCCCGATTCCTGGAAACCGTCCGTCTCCCTTTACAGCAGACTCTCACTCCCGACGAACCGCTGGCTCGGCACTCCGGAAATTCCAGGGGGATTCACTCCCCTGTCCCGCATCCCGACGAGCCGCTTCGGAGCGGTCGCAATCACGGAAGGCATTTTGTTTCGAAAAAATCTGCAGCCGTTTCGGATCAGCGGAAACGTCTACTACTCCTACAATTTCCCCGGCTCGGGATCGGAACCGAACAGTACCGTGTATGGCGGAGACCTCCTCAACACGCACCTGGCGCTCGAACACGTCCTCAACGAACGATCCGGATTCGGCTATCTCATCGAGCTGACGACCTTGCAACAATTTGGAAGCAGGCTGGACGGTCATCCGGTCAATACGACGCCGGCCACCTTCTGGCTGGTCGGCGTGCAGCCAGGTCTCGAATACACCTTTTCACGCTATGAATCCGGCGCCAAGCTGGTCGGCGCGATCGGCGTGATGTTTACGGTGGCGGGGCAGAACGACGTGCGGGCGACCTATCCCAACATCAGCTTCAAATACTTCTTTGAACAGAACTAAGAGTCTGCATCGCGATGGCCGACAAGCTGCCGAATTCCCGGTAAGGTGATTGAGCAGGCTTCACGTAACGCTTCACGCATCACGAGCTAGATTCCCGCGTACCACTCATAGCCCTGATCCTCCCAATATCCTCCTTTTCCGCCTCCGATTCCGTTCAGCGACTCGACCAGTTCGATCCGCCGGACATATTTTGCGTGCTTGTATCCGAGTTGACGCTCGAATCGCAGCCGCAGCGGCGCGCCATGCGGCACGTCCAGGGGCTTGCCGTTCAATTCGTACGCCAGAATCGTCTGCGGATGGTACAGGTCCTGGACCGCCATGCTTTCGTAGTATGCGAGACCCTGCTCGTCCACGTCCGCGCAGTGAAACACGGCATAGCGCGCTTGCGGAAGCGGTTCCACCCTATGCATGAGATCTCCCAGCGGCACGCCGGTCCACTTGCCGATGGCGCTCCAGCCTTCGACGCAATCGTGCCGCGTGATCTGCGTGCGCGACGGCATCCCTCTGATTGAGGCGAGCGACAAGCGGACCGGCGTCGTCACCAGACCGTCGATTGTGACGTCCCAATCGGCAAACTCATTCTGCGCCATCTCGGCATATTCACGCGTGCCGGGATCGATATTGCCGTTGGCGGGAAACACGGAGGAAATATCCGCCTCACCGTATTCTTTCGCCAGCGCGTTCGCGGGCGTGATGGCTCGTTGCACGAGGTCGGTCAGCGATTCCGTCTGACCGAGGATCGCGGGAAACCAACGGCTCGTCGTGAGGTTGTCGCAGCCGCCCAGCGCGAGCAGGCTCGCCGCTCCGGCGGCTCCTTTCAATAATTGGCGCCGTTTCATGGCGTTTTCACGCTTCATGGCTGACTCCTTCATGCTTGACGGCGAAATACCCTGTGATCATCGATCGGAGGTTGTTGAAGAGACCCGTCAGGATTACTTGCAAGAGATGAACGACAATGAATCCGACGAACGAGAAGCACGCGAGAAAGTGAATCGTGCGAGCGGCTTGCCTGCCGCCGAACAGACTCAGCAGCCAAGGAAAGGCTGCGTCGATCGTCGGCGACATCGCCAGACCTGTCAAAACGATGAGCGGCGCGAGGAGGAAAATGACGGCAAGATAGGCGAGCTTCTGCAGCACATTGTACCGCTTGGCTTGCTCTCCTTTTGGATGGCGCAGGAGCAGATGATCCTTCACCGCTCGAGAGATGTCCTTCAGATCCAGGCCGGTCGGCAGCAGGTCTTTTTTAAAATGCCGGCTGCCGAGGCCGTACGCCGCGAAGATCAGACCGTTGAGCACAAAGACCCATGCAAAGAACAGATGCCATTGCCGTCCCATGGCGAGCCATCGCGGACTCGGAATCGTCGCCCAAGCAGGAAACGCGCGACCGGCTCCATTCGAATAACCCAAGACGCCGGTGGTGTCGAACTGCCGGCCGAGGACGGTGGTGATGCCGCGTATCTCGCCGCCGCTCGATCTCATGGGACGGATCGACAGCAACGCCTTGTCGCGGTCCGAACGATCGCCCCAATAGAGGGCCGGATGGGCGTTGAAGATCTGGAGGCCGCTCCCGATCAAAATGAACAGACAGACCGCATTGAGCCAGTGACCGAGACGGACCGGCCACGTATGCCGATAGATTTTCTCGGACGGGGGAATGGGGTCAGGAACCATTTGCGCGCAGCGCCCGTAGGGTCGTTCCGACAAATGGTCCCTGACCCCTAGCCCCACGTCCCGGCCGGGGCATGCGGCAATCGACTGCTCGTCTGCCTTCGTTTGAATCGGTGATGTCATCGTGACAGCCTCTTCCGTAGGCTTCCCGTCCCACTCACGTTGCCGACCGCCGGATCACTTCCCCATTTCTCCGGTTTTTCCCTTTCTATCGCCCTTCATCTCATCCTGCTTCATTCCATCGTGTTTCATGTCGCCTTTCATGTGACTTTTCATCCCATCCTGCTTGGCCTTCATGTCATTCATCTGACTCTGCATGCCGCCTGTCATCTCGTCCTTCTTCATCGTCTCGTTCTTCATCCCTTCTTGTGGTTTCCCCATGTCGCCGGCATACGAGAGCCCGACAAACCCCGTCAGGCACATGACCGCCACCGTTGAACACATCGTCCGTGTCATAACGATCCTCCATGATAATAAATTTACGATCTCGGCGCCTCGGCCCACCCTGGACGCCGACCTATCACTCTGTAAGTCGGATGTCGAAGCGATTCCTTACAGACGACGACACAAGAACCATAGAGGGTTGATTTTCAACGGTGCTCCCATTAACGTCCCGATGTAAATGGCAGAACAGCATACGTTGTCCGACCCCGGTGAATGGATCGATCGGCACGGTGACTATCTGTTTCGCTATGCTCTGATGCGCGTCCGCCATGCAGACATTGCCGAGGATCTTCTCCAAGACACGTTGTTGGCTGCACTCCGATCACGGACGCATTTTGCAGGACAGTCTCCGGAACGTTTCTGGCTCCTGGGAATTCTCAAGCATAAACTGGCGGACTACTATCGGAAAGCGAGCCACGAAGAGCCTGCCGATGATGGTCATGATGATTGGCGATCGTCCTTCGATGAGCGCGGTCACTGGATCGCCGAGGAGAAAGGCCCCAAAGAATGGACGACGGACCCGGGGACGATCCTCGAGCAGAAGGAATTCTGGACGTCCCTGACGCAATGTTTGGGAGAGCTCCCGCCACGCCAAGCCAACGCCTACTCGTTGCGGGAAATTGACGGGCTGGAGAGCGCTGAAGTGTGCCGGACGCTCGACATCTCGGCATCCAATCTGTGGGTGATGCTCTATCGAGTCCGCATGCACTTGAGACGTTGTTTGGAAACGAAGTGGCAGGGCCGATAAAATACACGCGAGCGACACATGCTGACCTGCCGGGAGACGACGCAGTTGATCTCAGAATCCCTCGATCATCCGCTTCCATGGCGGAGGCGGGTCGGGGTGCGGTTTCATTTGCTCATGTGTAAGTGGTGCGACCGGTTTCGCCGGCAACTCCTGTTTATTCATCACGCGCTCCGTCGAGGCGCAGATGAACTTCAACGGGGACAGCTTCCCGCCCTTCCCACGCTTTCGCCCACAACACGCGAGCGCCTTAGGGCCGCGCTGTTCCGCCATGAGGATCCCTCCGGCTAGCAGGATGCTGAAAAAGTCCGCCAGCGACGTTCTCGCGTCGCTCAGACCCTCAACGTACTAGAAAATGTACGCCTCGGGCCTTCGCTTGCTGCGGCCTTGCTGGACGGCCTTTTTGACCATCCTGCGAGCTGTTCCAATCTCATCCGCGATCTTGGGCTGCCGATCAGTGAGGGCTGGGCTTGACTTTTCCCCAAAAGGCTCGATGGGCGTAAATTTGGCAGACCACCAGGAGAGCGAACGCAACGACGAACCACCACACTCCAACCGCCATCCCGTAGGCATCGGTACCGGCATTGAAGGCCGTCAGACTGAATGCCGGATCGACGGTCGAAAACAGAATGTGCGGATACATGGCGAGGGCCACGTTGCACAACATCGAGAGGATGAACAGGCTCGAGGCAAAAAAGGCTGCGACATCTTGCCGCCGACGTCGAAACAGAAAGGTTCCACCCAACGCCAGCAAGCCGGTCAACGGGACGAGATATTCGAATGGATGCCCGGCGAAGTCCAGGCCGAGGCTCGGCTGAACGAACGTGATCGCGACGAACATCAACGCCGTGCTCCCCGTCGCCGCCCACCACGCCGTCTCGGCGCCGGAAGACGCCCGCCGGTGGAGATCCCCTTCGCATTTCATGGCCAGATAGTTCAGCCCATGCATCGCGAGGATGATGACGGCGGCCGTTCCCGTCAGGATGGTGAACCAATCCAAAATGCCCGGCTTCGGTTCCGTCAAAAAGTTCGTCCAGAGCGCGACGAAGAAGTATCCGTCGCCGTCGACCGGGACGCCGCGAATGAGGTTGCCCAGGGCGGCGCCGAAGACGAACGCGAGCAGGAGGCTTGCGGCGGCAAAGGCCCAGTCCCACCCTTGCTTCCATAACGGATGGTCGAGATGCGACCGTAGCTCGATCGCCAGACCGCGGACGATCAAGAGCCACAAGACGATGACAAGCGCGAGGTAGAAGCCGCTGAACCCGGCGGCATAGGCCTTCGGGAAGGCGAAGAACAACAGTGTCCCTCCTCCGATCAGCCACACTTCGTTCCCGTTCCAGACGGGCCCGATCGCGGCAAACGTATCCTGCCGATCCGCCTCGGTGCGCGTCACGAAGGGGTACACGATGCCGACGCCGAAGTCGTAGCCGTCGAGCACGATGTACATGGCCAGCATCACCGCAACGGCGCCGTACCAGAAGGTCTCCATCCTTCTCCCCGATCAACCGGACGGCGATTCGGCCGGCGACGGTCCATGCCGGACGGTTTCGGCAAACAGAAACAGAAACAAGATTCCCAGAAACAGATAGAGCCCAAGAAAGCCCAGCAATGTGAACAACGCGTTCCCCGAATGGACCAGCGGCGAGGCGCCGTCGGCCGTACGCAAAAGCCCATACACCAGCCAGGGCTGGCGCCCGAGCTCCGCCGTCATCCATCCGGCGGTCGTGGCGATGTACGGAAATGGTGATGCGAGCATCAGCAGCCACAGGAGCCACGTGGCGGTGAAGAGCCTGTCGCGCCACAGCCAGAGGAGCGCGAGCCCCATGACGGCAACCAGGATCGTCCCGAGCCCGGCCATCACATGGTACGAGTAATAGAGCAACGGCAAATTGTCCGGCCAGTCCTCGCGCGGGAACGCATCGAGGCCATCCACATTGGCGTACAGCTCATCGTAGACGAGGAAGCTCAGCGCGCGGGGAATCTCGATGGGGTTGTCGATGGTCATCGTTTCCAGGTTGGGCTGGCCGACCAGATAGAGCCCGGCGCCGCGCTGGGTCTTGAAGAGTCCCTCGAACGCCGCCCCTTTGATGGGCTGATGAGCAAAGACCTGCCGGGCATTCCCGTCTCCGGTGGGAAAAATCATCAGGGCCGACGCGATCGCGCCGGCCACGACACCGGTCTCGAGAAATGTCCGGGCATAACGTTGGTGCGTGCCTGAAAGCAGATAGAAGGAGCCGAGCGCCGCCATCACGAACGACGCGGTCACAACGGAGGCCGTCATGTTATGGCTGAATTGCCAGAAGAGCCAGGGATTCGTGAGCAGGCCGGAAAGGCTCCGGACGAATAGACGTCCGTCGGGGCCGGTCCCGTAGGCGACAGGATGCTGCATCCAGGCATTCGTGGCGAGGATGAAAAAGCCCGAGAGCCAGGAGCCGAGAAAAAGCATGAGCGCCGCGAACCATTGCACGCGCCGGCTGAACCGTCCGTCGCCGAACAGGAGAATGCCGAGAAACGACGACTCGAGGAAAAAGGCGAACAGGCCTTCCATCGCGAGCATTTGGCCGATGACGCCGCCGGCAAAATTGGAAAACCTGGCCCAGTTGGTTCCGAACTGAAACTCCAGCGGAATCCCGGTGACGACGCCGAAGGCAAAGCTCAGGGCGAAGATCTTCGTCCAGAACCGCGCGACCTGATGGTAATGCTCCTCTCCGGTCGCCAGGGAACGGCTTCGGAAGTAGAGCAACAGGAGCGCCAATCCCATCGTCAGTTGCGGGAAGAGATAGTGAAACGACGCGGTTACCGCGAATTGAAGACGGTCGTAAAGCAGCGCGCTCTCCATGGGAGAACTCCATGACGGCGATCAGGGCGACGACTGTCCCCCCTCGCCGATCGCTCCGCTCGGCATAAGAGGAATGTAGTTGGCGTCCAACAAGTCTTCCCACATGCCGTCATGCTCGGACTTCAGGCCCCAGCCCCGTACATAGACCATCTTGATGACCGGCTCCTTCCCCGGCGACGGAGGCTCGACCCGGCCGACCACGGTCATGTCGGCCCAGTGCCGATACGAGGGAGGAAAATCGTGCGGCGTCGCAATGTAGACCCAATAGGAGCCGGCCTCGGGATCGTCGGCGCTCGGAGGCAGTTGCGGGCGATAATCTTGATCGAGCGGACGATTCCTGACGTGCAGCCAGAGCATCCCGTCTCTGGTTTCCTCTTCGTGGATGGCGGCACCCATGATGACCAGTTTGCCCCGATACATCTGCGGCGACGACGCCAGCTCGGCAAGCCGGACGTTCGGCACGGCATCTTTGAGATATTTCTTCGGAACAGGGCTGCACCCGAAGGCGAGGCCGAAGATCAGGACACCGACCAGCGTGTAGGGGACTGACACCCCGCCCGCTTCTACGCGGGGAGTCTGTCCCCGTCCGAACCGGGACAGGCACCGTCGCAGACGAGAGAGCCAGTCCCTGTAATGTGCGGTCATGAATCTCCTACAGCACGCCGGCGGCCTGCGCGTCGCGCAGAAATTCTTCGAGACAGTCCCTGACGCCGCGCTCGATCAGCATGCCGCTTTTCATCCAGTCCTTCGGCTGTTGGCGGTTCGAGCGGCAGGACGATTCATAGATGGCTGCATCTCGTCGAGCGACATAGAATTTGACTTGGATTTCAAATTTCTGATCATGTTCGCCGACGTAATCCAGAAAGAAATGCTGGATCGTCCCGGAAATGACCCGACCGGACACCTGGTCGACTCCATATCCCGCACGCGTCAATTCGGCCTTGAGCGCCTCGGTAAAAAATTGGCCGATATCCTGCGAGAGGTAGAGCGCTTCGGGGTCTTTCGCCCCGGACTCCACTTCTTTCTGTTCCATGAGACCCGTGGGGTGCCCTGCATAGAGGAAGGACTCCACCCGCACCGTCCCGGTTCCTTTGACGGTCGTCGAGGGATGATAGTCGAGCGACAGCACTCTCGGACAGCCGGACAGCATCAAGACCGCCGACAGGAGCACGCCGATGATGAACCCGTTTGGAAGGGAATCTGGACTGCAGAGTCTCACATGGCCGCCATGCTCGATTGATCGAAGGCGTCGAGAGACTACGGACCGTCGCGGGATCTGTCAAGAAATTCTTTCCTGGCGTACGGATTAGGTGGGCTCGACTTACCGGGGCGATGAGATTCTCGTATCGGCGTTGCTCGTCGGGAAAAGATTTCGTCGCGGAATCATGGCCGTGCTGGCGCAGGTCCCCGCCTCCTGATTGACCTTGCGATCCACGATCCGAACATCGGTCAATACCTCATCGACCAATGCTTCACGAACGACTTCGATATCCTGCTCCGCGTCCTTGCCGGTCTTTTCCCGGATGCGATCTACGGATTTTTCCTTCACCTGGACACGAACGAGTTTCGACAGTTCGACACGCGCGGCGAGATCCGCCGAATGCTGACACAGAAACAACCCCTTCGCGAGATTGCCGTAGCCGGTGGCCCAAATATATTCGCCATCGGCCGGACCGATTTCCGACGCAGGGATCTCCACGGTCTTTCGAGGCGACGGTTGGACGGCCTCCCCTGAGATTGGGACGGATGACGCGGATTGGTTGTCCGCCTGCGCTTGCTGCGGCGCCTCCTGCGCTTTCAGTTGCTGAAAGGCCTTGTCGGCATGCCGGCGGACGGTATCGGGATTTGTCTCAGGTGTGGGCGCAGTCGAACAACCGAACAGCAAGACCACGCCAGCCGCAACGGCGCGTTCGATTCCATTCATCGCATCCACCGTGACTTCCACTCAGCGTACGGCTCCTATCGGCGGCTGTCAACGCATCGTGCGTTTCGAGAATCATTG
The DNA here is from genome assembly GCA_035252115.1 of Nitrospira sp. Classification (GTDB taxonomy): domain Bacteria; phylum Nitrospirota; class Nitrospiria; order Nitrospirales; family Nitrospiraceae; genus Nitrospira_C. The sequence goes on from DATFDJ010000200.1 coordinate 10,885, forward strand.
CGGGATCGGTCTGATCTGCATCGCTTTGGCCTGGAGGCGCAGGAAACGAAGCCTCATACGATCGAGGTAGAGATAGACGACCGGCGTTGTATAGAGCGTCAGCAATTGACTGACCAGCAACCCGCCGACAATGGCGATGCCCAGGGGACGCCGAAGCTCGGATCCGACGCCGGTCCCGAGCGCCAAGGGCAACGCGCCGAACAGGGCCGCCATCGTCGTCATCATGATGGGTCGGAAGCGTAACAGACAGGCCTCGTAGATGGCTTCTTCCGGCCGTTTGCCGTCGCGCCGCTCCGCATCGAGCGCGAAATCAATCATCATGATGGCGTTCTTCTTGACGATTCCGATCAGGAGAATGATGCCGATCAGCGCGATCATGCTCAGCTCGATCTTGAAGAGTAGGAGCGCGAGCAATGCGCCGACGCCGGCCGATGGCAGCGTCGAGAGAATCGTCAGCGGATGGATGTAACTCTCATAAAGAATGCCCAGGACGATATAGACGGTCAGCAGCGCGGCCAGAATCAGCACGGGCTGGTTCTCGACCGAGGCCTGGAAGGCCTTGGCCGTCCCTTGGAAGCTGCCCCGGACGCCGGCCGGCAGACCGATCTCGCGCATGGCTTTCTCGATCGCTTCCACCGCTTCGCCCAGCGACACGCCGGGAGGCATGTTGAACGAGAGCGTCACGCCGGGAAACTGTCCTTGATGATTGACCAGCAGCAGCGTATTCGTCGGTTCGTAGCGGGCCACGGCGCTCAGCGGCACTTGCGCCCCCTGCGCCGATCGCACGTAGATTTCGTGCAGCGTGGCGGGATCCTGCCAATATCGCGGCGCCACTTCCATCACCACGTGATATTGATTGAGGGGCGTATACAAAATGGAGACCTGCCGCTGACCGAATGCGTCGTAGAGCGTGTCGTCGATGAGCTGCGGACTGAGCCCCAGCCGTGAGGCCGTGCTGCGGTCGAACACCACGAGCGATTGCAGTCCCTTGTCCTGCTGATCGCTGTTCACGTCGGCGATCTCGCTCAAGGTGCGCAACTGGCGTTCGACTCTCGGAGCCCAGGTGTTCAACTCGTCCAAATCCACGCTCTGCAGCGTGTATTGGTATTGTGCGCTGCTGGCCCGCCCGCCGATCCGGAGATCCTGGATCGCCTGGAGGACGGTCGGCGCGCCGGGCACCTTCGCCAGTTTTGGACGCAGCCGCGCGATCACCTGATCGACGCTGACCTGCCGTTCGTGAAGCGGCTTCAATCCGATGAACATGCGGCCGGAGTTGACATTGCCGCTCCCGCCCCCACTGAATCCCGTCACCGTATCGACCGCCGGATCGCTCTGGATGATCCCCACGACCTCGGTAAGCTTTTGGCGCATAGCCTGAAAAGAGATGTCCTGCGCCGCCTGAATGTTCCCGAATATGCGCCCGGTATCCTGCTGCGGGAAAAACCCCTTCGGAACCACGGTGTACAGGTAGAGACTCAGAGCCATGGTGGCCAATGTCAGCGCGAGCATGCTGCGCGGATGGCGCAGCACCCAGGCGAGACTACGGGCATATCGGCCGCGCAAGCCCTCGACCATCCGTTCGCCCGTCCGGTGCCACCGGCCATGAGCGCCGCCTTGTTCGGGCTTCAGCACTCTCGCGCACATCATCGGCGTCGTCGTCAGAGAGACGATGAGCGAGACGGCAATGGCCACGGAGAGCGTGACGGCGAATTCCTGGAAGAGCCGGCCCATCATGCCGCCCATGAACAAAATCGGGACGAAGACGGCGACGAGGGACACGGTCATGGACAGGACGGTGAAGGTGATTTCGCGCGCGCCGCGCAAGGCGGCCTCCAATGGCGCCATGCCCTGTTCACGATACCGGCTGATGTTTTCCAACACCACGATCGCATCGTCCACCACGAATCCGGTCGCGATCGTGAGCGCCATCAGCGAGAGGTTGTCCAAGCTATAGCCGAGGAGATACATCACCGCGAACGTGCTGATCAGCGACACGGGAACCACCACGCAGGGAATGAGCGTGGCACGGACGTTCCGGAGAAACACGAACACCACGAGGATCACCAGCAGGACCGAGATCGCCAGCGTGCGCTCAACATCGTGCAAGGACGCGCGGATCACCGGCGTACGGTCCACCACGACCGACAACGTCATGCTGCCCGGAATGGAAGCTTGGAGTTGCGGGAGCACCGCCTTGATCCGGTCGACGGTCTCGATGATATTCGCGCCCGGTTGCCGGCTGATGATGATAAGGACCGCCGGCGTGCCGTTCGAGACCCCCATCGTCCGCAGATCCTCGACGGAATGGTCCACCGTCGCCACGTCCGACAACCGGACGGCGCGGCCTTGCTGATAACTCACGATCAACGGCAGGTAATCGTCCGCAGTCTGCAATTGATCGTTGGTGCGGATCTCCCAGGTGCGGGACCCATCCGATAATTGACCCTTGGGGCGGTTGACGTTCGTGTTGCCCAGCATGCGGCGAACGTCGCCCAGCCCGATCCCATATTTGTTCAATGCAGTGGGATTGAGATCGATGCGGACGGCCGGCAGAGAGCCGCCTCCGACATAGACTTGGCCGACGCCGTCGATCTGCGACAACTTCTGCTGAAGAATGCTGGAGGCCACGTCGTACATGCGACCGCGGCCCACGATGTCGGACGTCAGGGACAGGATGAGAATGGGCGCGTCGGCGGGATTGATCTTGCGATAGTTCGGCCGGCCCGGCAGGTTGAGCGGCAAATCGGCGCGCGCGGCCATGATCGCCGCTTGGACGTCCCGTGCGGCGCCGTCGATATCGCGGTCCAGCTCGAATTGCAGGGTGATGCTGGTGGAGCCGAGCGAACTCGCGGACGTCATTTCCGTCACGCCGGCGATGCGCGTGAACTGATGTTCCAACGGCGCCGCCACCGACGTCGCCATGGTCTCCGGGCTCGCGCCGGGCAGGCCCGCCGACACGGCGATCGTCGGAAATTCAACCTGAGGGAGAGCCGCGACCGGCAGGAAACGGAACGCGACGACGCCCACCAATGTGACGCCGACGGTCAAGAGCGTCGTCGCCACCGGACGACGGATGAACGGCTCCGATACGCTCATACGGCACCAGGCGTCCAGGCCTCCGCATGCGGCGCCGCCGCGCGGTCGGGCCGGAACCGGCGCGCCAGGCGGTCGAAGGCCAGGTACACGACCGGTGTGGTGTACAGCGTCAAGATCTGGCTGAGCACCAAGCCGCCGATGATGGAGATGCCCAGCGGATGGCGCAGCTCGGATCCCACCCCGGACCCGACGGCGAGCGGCAGGGCGCCCAGCAGCGCCGCCATCGTGGTCATCATGATCGGCCGGAATCGCAGCAGGCAGGCTTCATAAATCGCCTCGACCGGCTGCTTGCCCTCTCGGCGTTCCGCGTCCAGCGCGAAATCGATCATCATGATCGCGTTCTTCTTCACGATGCCGATCAACAGGATCATGCCGATGAGCGCGATCACGCTGAACTCGGTGCGGAACAACATCAGCGCGAGCAGCGCACCGACGCCCGCGGAAGGCAGCGTCGAGAGAATGGTGAGCGGATGGATATAGCTCTCATACAGAATACCGAGCACGATGTAGACGGTGACAAGGGCGGCGAGGATGAGCCAAGTTTCATTCGCCAGCGACGATTGGAACGCCTGGGCCGTGCCTTGAAAACTTCCGCGGATGCTGGCGGGAAGATCGATGGCTCCTGCCGCATGCTCGATGGCCGTGACCGCATCGCCCAATGACGTTCCGGGGGCCAGGTTGAACGAAAGCGTAACGGCGGGAAATTGGCCCTGCCGGCTGATGGTCAGCGGGGTGGTCGTCTCGAACACCTGCGTGAAGACGTTCAACGGAACCTGCCCGCCCGTCCAGGACCGGATGTCGAGAAACTGCAGCGCCTGCGGTCCGCTCTGAAACTCCGGCATCACTTCGAGGACGACGCGATACTGGTTGAGCTGCGTGAACATGGTGGAGACTTGCCGCTGTCCAAAGGCGTCGTAGAGCGTATCGACGATGAGCTGCGGCGTGATCCCCAGCCGGGACGCCGTGCTGCGGTCGATGACCATCATCGAGGCGAGTCCCTTGTCCTGTTGATCGCTTCCCACGTCGCGCAATTCGGAAAGGGTCTGGAGCGCGTCGACCATTTTCGGGGCCCACTTGCTCAACTCTTCGGGATCCGCGTCCTCCAACGTGTACTGATACTGCGTCCGGCTCACGCGATCCTCCACCGTCAAATCCTGCACGGGCTGGAGATACAGCGTGATGCCGTCCACCGCGGCGAGCGCAGGCTGCAGCCGGAGAATCACCTCTTGCGCGTCGAGATGCCGGTCTGCGAAGGGCTTCAGATTGATCTGAATGCGCCCGCTGTTCAACGTCGTGTTCGTGCCGTCCACGCCGATGAACGACGACAAGCTCTCCACGGCGGGATCGGCCAAAATCGCAGAGGCCAGCGCTCGCTGGCGCTCCACCATCGCGGGGAAGGAAATGGACTGCGGCGCTTCCGAGATACCGAGGATCACGCCGGTATCCTGAACCGGAAAGAATCCCTTCGGCACGGCGACGTAGAGCAGAATCGTGAAGATCAGCGTCCCAACCGCGACCGCCAACGTCGCCGATTGATGGTTCAACACCCAGCGCAAGGATCGGCCGTAGGCCGCAATCGTCCGATCGAAGACCTCTTGAGACCAGCGGTAAAAGCCCCCCTGTTCCGATTCGCGACGGTACCGCAGGAGCCTGGCGCACATCATCGGCGTCAACGTGAGCGACACCACGGCGGAAATGACGATCGTCATGCTCAGCGTGACCGCGAATTCCCGGAACAGCCGCCCGACGACGTCGCCCATGAAGAGCAGCGGGATCAGCACCGCAATGAGCGAAATCGACAGCGAGAGAATCGTGAAGGCGATCTGCTCCGATCCTTTCAGGGCCGCCTGCAGCGGCGAGTCGCCGCGCTCGATGTAGCGGGAGATATTCTCGATCATCACGATAGCGTCGTCCACGACGAACCCCGTGGAAATGGTCAGCGCCATCAACGTCAAGTTGTTCAGGCTGAATCCCATGAGATACATCGCGCCGAACGTGCCCACGAGGGACAGCGGAACCGCCGCCGCCGGAATGACGGTGGCCGACAAGGTCCGGAGGAACAAAAAGATCACGAGAATCACGAGCGCGACGGCCAGCATCAACTCGAACTGCACATCGCGCACGGAGGCGCGGATGGACGTGGTCCGATCGGTGAGCACGGTGACCTGAATCGAAGACGGCATGGCGCTTTGCAGTTGCGGCAGCAATTTCTTGATCCGGTCCGCCACGTCGATGACGTTCGCCCCCGGCTGCCGCTGAATATTGACCAGCACGGCGGGCGTTTCGTTCATCCACGCCGCTTGCCTGACATTTTCCACATCGTCCACGACGTCGGCGACATCCGACACGCGCACGGGCGCGCCATTGCGATAGGCCACGATCAGCGGCTGGTAATCGCGGCTCGTGAGCAACTGATCGGTCGCGTTGATGATGGACGCCCGCCGCGGCCCATCGAAGGCCCCCTTGGCTTGATTGACGTTGGCGGCCGCGACCGTCACCCGGAGATCTTCCAGCGTGAGGCCGTAGGCCGAGAGCGCCCGCGGGTTGGCCCGGATGCGGACCGCCGGCCGCTGTCCGCCGCTGATGCTGACGAGACCCACGCCGGACAGTTGGGAAATTTTCTGCGCGAACCGCGTCTCAGCCAGGTCTTCCACCTGAGACAGCGGCAGGGTGTTCGAAGCCAACGCCAACGTCAGAATCGGCGCGTCGGCCGGATTGACCTTGTTATAGATCGGCGGATTGGGAAGATCGCGTGGCAGGAATGTCGAGGCCGCGTTGATCCCCGCCTGGACTTGTTGTTCGGCGACGTCCAGGCTCAGATCGAGACTGAATTGCAGCGTGATGACCGAGCAGCCGCTGGAGCTCGTGGACGTCATTTGATTCAGTCCCGGCATCTGTCCGAATTGCCGTTCGAGCGGCGCCGTGACCGACGAGGCCATGACGTCGGGACTGGCGCCGGGATAGAAGGTCATCACCTGGATCGTGGGATAGTCGATTTGCGGAAGCGCGGACACCGGCAGTTGTCGATAAGCCAGCGTGCCGGCCAGTAAAATGGCAACCATCAGCAAGGCGGTCGCGACCGGCCGCATGATGAACAAGCGGGATGGATTCACGATCGTGTCCCTCGAGAGGGCTTCTCGGCTCCGGCCGGCTGGGCCTCGGGTTCTTTGGCAGGACGGCCCGGTTCGTTCCGCACGTCCACCTTGCTGCCTTCGCGAAGCTTTTCTGTCCCATCGACAACGACTAACTCGTCAGGGGCGAGACCGGCGTCGATCGACGCCTCTTCTGCGTGGCTCGCGCCGACGGTGACGGGCCGGACGGTGACCGTCCGATCCTCCTTCACCACATACACGAATGTCCCCTTGGCGCCCCGCTGCACCGCGGCGGACGGCACCACCGTCACGCCGTGCTTCACCTCCAGCAGGAGCCGCGCATTGACGAATTGATTGGGAAACAACTCTCCGTCCTCGTTCTCGAACACCGCCTTGAGCCGTACCGTGCCCGTGCTTGGATCGATCTGATTGTCGACCGTCAGGAGAGTCCCCGTCGCCAGCTTTTTCTTCTGCTCACGGTCGAAAGCATCGACGGTCAGTTTCTCGCCGGCTTTTATCCGAGCCAGCACCGCCGGCAAATCATCTTCCGGGATGGTGAACACCACCGTGATGGGCTTGAGCTGTGTGATGACCAGTAGTCCGTTGGCATCGTTGGCGCGCACCATGTTGCCCGGGTCCACCAAGGAGAATCCCACTCGTCCGCTGATAGGGGCGGTGATGCGGCTGTACACCAATTGCAGCTTGGCATTGTCGATTTGTCCCTGGTCGGCCTTCACGATGCCTTCCGACTGGCGGACGAGCGCTTCCTGCGTGTCCACTTGCTGCTTGGGCACATAGCCCTGCTGGTAGAGTCCTTTGTACCGCTGCAGGTCCAGCCGCGCGTTCTGCAACGCCGCCTGGTCCCGCGCCATCTGTCCTTCCGCCTGCATCAACTGTACTTCGAACGGACGAGGATCGATCTCCGCCAACAGATCGCCTTTCTGGACGATCTGTCCCTCTTGGAACAGCACTTTCATGAGCTGTCCGTCCACGCGGCTCTTGATGTTGACGGTATTCAACGGCACGACGGAACCGAGGCCGTTCAGGTAGATGCCGATATCCCCGATCTTTGCCGGCGCGATCAGGACGGGAAGAGCCCGCGCGGAGGCCGGAACTTGACTCGCCCGGGACGGCTCTTCACCCGATTTGGCCAGCAGCGCATATCCGACCAAGGCGAGCACGCAGGCCGCCGCCAATCCCAGCAGCCACCGCTTCATCACGGTCGCAAACGACGTCATATCCTGCGTCATCCTCTCTTGATGCTCCTCATGGCTGCGGCGCCGGGCTTCGCTTTTGTGCTTCCAGATAACTGCGGGAGACCTGCCAGCGCCGCTGCAGTCCTGCATACATCTTATCCAGCGCCGCCTGCTGCTCCTGCGACAACTTGGCCTTGATGTCCGCCATTCCCTTGGCCAAAATGTCCTCTATCTCGGCCTGGTGGGCGAATCGGAGGTCCAGAATCGCCGTGTGTGCCCGCGTGACGACCGGTTCGATCTCGGACCGCTGCTGTGGCGTCAGCGACAGTTCCTGGGTCAGGCGCTTCATGATCCGTTCGTGCTGAGCAGCCGGCCCCCGTTCCGCGCGGGACGTCCGCATGGCCTCGTCGTAGAAGGACGTGCCGACGATCCCGGTGACCACACCGGCGCCGAACAGGACCACGAGTCCCACCCACAATTTCGCACGCGACATGGTCGGCTCCTTCCCCTGATACTCTACTCGGCGAACAACGGCGTCGCCTCAAATTCTTCCGCCAACAACCAGTTTTCCCCTGCGCCGGTCTGCGCAATTCCCACGGTCAGGACGGTGATGATGAGGACGGCCGCGGCGGCAACAGTGGCGGTCCGCCACACGAGCTCATCCGGCAGAACCGAAGCCGTCCACCAGCCGCGATCGCCGGTCGGTCGCCGAATGTTCCGCATGACGCGCTGTGTCACATCCACCGTGTGGACCATGCGGTCCGACCCCGCGCGGTACGCGCCGGCCAACGCGCGCTCCAGTGTGTCGATCTGTTCCTTGTCCTTCAAGATCATGATGTGCTCCCTTGCGTGATTCCCCCGAGCAGCCTGCGCAGCGCCTGTCTGGCACGGTGCGCACGGACCTTGACGTTGACGGCGCTCCAGCCCAACAACTTCGCCGCTTCCCGCACCGAATACCCGTCGAGATGGACCAGGGTCAAGACGGCCCGGTTTTCCGGCGACAAGTGTGCCAGCGCCCACTCCAAGACTTCCGCCGCCTCGCGGCTCCGGACGTGCTCATGGAACGCGTCATCCGACTTCGGGGCCAACGCCTGTTCGATCCATCGATGGTGTTCGTCGGTCAACGCGCTCACCGGCATCGCTTCGCGCTTTCTCGCCCGCCAGAAGTCGTAGCAGGTCCGCACGGCGATGCCGGCAAGCCAATGGTCCAGGGACACCTGATCGGAAAATCGGGCCAATCCGAAATACGCACGCACGAACACGTCGTGGACGACCTCGTCCACCTGGTCGGCCGGGACCCGCCGCGCCACGATGCGGCTCACGTGCCGTTGATGGCGGCGGATGAGATCGGCAAATCGTTCTGTCTCGCCTTGGCCGATGCGCCGGAGCAGCTCTCGGTCCTCCGGCGCTACGTCATGTTCGGTCATCGGCTCATCGGCCATCAACGGGTGCGTTCCGAGCATCGTCACAGGGACTGCCACAGAACCGTTGTTCATAATAGCACCGCACGATGCCATGAGGGACGACAATCGCGGAACTGTTATGCGGCCGCCGGGGCCTCCTCCGGTTCCTCCACCTCGGGGCCGGAGAGGTCTGAACCAGCCGCAGCCTCGTCCGTGTTACGGGCAGCCTCGCCCGCTTCTGCCCGGGTCATGGAGCCTCGCGATTGATTCCGGCGCTGTTCCCAGAGCGCCTTCCACTTCGTTTTCTGCTCCTGCGTGAGGACGCTTAACAGGTCCCGTTTCGCCTTGATCCCGATGATCTGTACGGTTGCTTCGAACGATTCCTTCTCCTTAACCTTGGCTTCGATCGCCGCCATTTCGGCCGTCTCGTCCCACATCATCGAGCGAAGCTCCCGTTCACTGACTTTCATATCCGCTTCCGCACGAATACGGGCTCGATCCGCATCCAGCGCGGTCTTGCGCAGTTGCGCGACCTGCTCGTCGCTGAGACCGATCTCCTGCTTGTCCTTCAACAGGTGACGGAGCAGGTGCGACGTGCCATGACCATGGCCATGCCCGTGCCCTCCGTGCCCCGACATCGTGCGGCCCTTGCCACTGTGGCAGGACGTCCCACCATCCGCCCAAGCCCAGGGTGCTGCCACCAACGCGCTTCCCAATGCGACGCTGAGAATGACCCATTTGCTGCGACTCATGTGATTCCTCCTTCCCTCAATGAAGACCAGCGAGCTACGGATGCCACCTTCCTTCTCTCTCTGTACTCAAGTCGCGTGGGATCGATGAAAGGTTACAAAAGCGGCGTGAAACGGCTCAATGAATCAGGTTCGATTCTTAAGACAATATTAGAAGTGAACGTACCGGCATGTGGGCCGCGATCGATGTATTTAAGCCAAGGGCGCAAGGACTCAGACTGGCGTACGGTTAGAGTTGAACGATCAATAGAGAAAGACGATGTCCGCTACAAACGAGATTGGTTTGCCTATCGTGGGATGATGGAATCGGAACGTTGCCACAGACAGAGTTTTCTTACAGGAGACAGAAGCCGGCGAAGCGGATGGGACAACAGATGGCAACCCGATGTCGGAATGCAAGACCTGACCCCTTTCTGGAGATTCGATGTCGGAATGCAAGGCCTGACACCTTTCTCGGGAGATTTATCCAATTCATGACGAGCAAAATCTCTTTGGACTTTCACAAGACATTTCGCTCTTTGTCTTCATGCAAAGCCCGATCCCCTTCGGTGGTGCTAACGAACCACACGATGTCTCCTCCTGTTGGAGGATCCTCTAGCGCATCCCACTCCCTCCGAATCCGCGCTATCGATTCCGATGGTGAAAGATCCCACCATTCCCAGGAACCGCCGCCCCTCGGAAGGCCTGCTTTGATGAAACCAGCAGAGAGAAGATCGGAAAGCACGTTCAGTGTCCGATCTTTCAGCACCTTTTGATCGACCGCTGCCTCAGCCGCTCCCAGCTGATTCATCCTCTCTTTAGTCCAAATGCCGTTCGGCGGCTCATAATATGAGGCGCCTCCCTGTTCTATAACAAGGTCTCTTGTAACCGATCGAATCACTTCCCACAAACCCACATAGTCGTCGACACACGCTTGAAGAACTTCGAGATGTGAACCTATCATTCTCACTAATTCCCTTAAGGCTCGTACTCCAAGCCGACCATCACCCTGGATTGTACTGATTCTGGCGAAGAATGCCAGAGCCGTCCATGAATCCAGTCACACATTGAACGATCGTTCATCCATCTCGCCGGCTTCATCGCATCCGGGCGGTGCCGCTCTCGCTCCAATAGTAGTACAGGGAGATGTTGGGATAGATGGCGCCGATGTCGTTCTGCCCTGCCACGGTGAAGAGCACGCCGACCGCGCCGACGACCGGTCCGATTTTAAATTGAAGCGCCGGTTCGACGCCGAAGAGATTGAAGCTCGTCGGATTCACCGTCACAGGATGCCCATCCAGTCTTCCCGGAAGGCCATGCACCGTGACGAACTCGAGGCTGAATCCCAGCCCGCGCGCTTCATCGAAGATATATTCCGTGATGAATCGGGTGTTGACGATATCGCCCTGGTAAGTCGTCATCCCGTTGAGGTGCCCCGGCACCGCGTAGGTGTAGAACGCCCCGCCGCTGAACCGGAACGGATTCACGTTTTTCCGGAACAGAAGGCCTTCGGTGAAGGACAACGAGCCGAAGCTGGTCGCCGGCAGTTTTCCCAAAGGAGAGAAATTGCCCGGGATCGGAGCCGTACCGGCCCAATCGCTGGTCGGAAGACTGAGTTGATTATAAATGGTAATCGAAGGGCGCCAGGAACGGGGGTCTTGAATGATGGGACGATACTTCAGATAGAGCGCGGTATCGCCCAGTCCCACCGCCGATGTCGACGTTTGATTGCCCTCCGCGGTGGTCTGAGTGGAATGCCAATACAGACCCGTAAATGCGGCGTCGAGCTCCACATGGTCCGTGAGACCGTATCCCAGGGTCAGGAGCGGTTCCACCGCAGTGAGGTGAAACGAAGAGTCGCGCAGACTGGTGGTCAACGTATTGCCGAACATCTGGTGGGCGATTTCCCCGAAGACGAAATATTGACTGTGAAACTGTCCCTTGGGATTGATATCAACGGCAGTGAGAAGAATCGGCCCGTTCGACAGTGGATTCCAACTGTCACGATAATTGCGGATCTCTTCCTGGGTGGGCACCCATTGCAGGGTTGGATCTCTGATCGGAACGGTTTGAGAAGACGATTCGACAGAGTCCGCCCATGCCATCGGAGGTATCGTCCAGGCGGCTCCTAGAAGCACTGCACAGAGGACGGCCATTGTGCACGCGTCGAAAGAGGCCGAGCCGATCATGACGTACCCTTACCACTCGCGCCCAATGTGATCTTGAAACACCATCCAGGCGGCCAAGCCGAGCAACATGAATCCCACCAGATGCTTGGGTTTGAGACCTTCGCCCATGTAGAGCTGAGCGAAGACGATGAACACCGTCAACGTGATGACTTCTTGCAGGGTCTTCAGTTCATAGGCCGTGAGCATGCGATAGCCGAGGCGGTTGGCCGGCACCTGGAGACAGTATTCGAAAAAGGCCACGAGCCAGCTTGCCAGCACGACCAGCCAGAGAGGCCGATTGAGAAATCGGAGATGCCCATACCAGGCGAGCGTCATGAACACATTCGAGGCGACGAGCAATGCGATCATGAGGAGTACAGACATAGAACTGCCCCGCGCTCAGCAAATACACGGTTCAGCATGCAAAGGGCTTGGGGACTGGCTCCGTCATCCGCGACGGTGCCTGTCCCGATCGGACGGGAAGGGGTCTGGTCCCCTTCCTCGCGCTTCGCGTGGGACCTGACCCCCTGCGCACAGTCCCCGAGCTTCCGCCGGCATGGCTCGATCTCATCGGCTCTTGCCGCGTGCGCCGGGCCTCGTGATCGTCGTCATCGGCATCTCCGATGTCCCGATGGCCGTCGCTTCCATGACGTGTCCATACTCGTTTTCCGTGCCGTATCCCACCGCGGTGATGGGTCGCCCCACCTGAAGGAGCTTCGCCACCTCATGAGCCGCGGGAGGCGGGACACGCACGATCGTGTGATCTTCCAACACGACTCCGTTCACGTCCCCGCGCGGACCGTACAAAAGGTTCCGAACCGTCCCTTCGGCATGCCGTTCGGTCAAGGAGAGGTCTCGTATCTGCGGAGGAAGGATCGGACGATCGAGCGGGCTCGGTTCGCGCTCCGTGATCGACTGGCCGGTCTTCGTGTTCGTGATGACGGGATCGACAACCACGGGGCCTGTGCTGCTGCGGTACCCTTGGACGCTGACGGAATCACCGGGTTTTGCCAGCGCGGCCAAGTCCTTGCCCATGTGAGGCGGGAGATGCACTTGCGTGCCGTCGCTGAGCAGCAGGCCGTCGACTTCACCATGGTGATTCATCAGGTATTGTACGACAGTCCCTTCCGTCGACGCGATCGGACGCGGTGGGGCGCCCTTCGGCGGCGGGGAAGATTGCGCGGCTGCATACACGGACGCGAGCGAGACGATGAGGCACCCGGTCACGAAACCCGTGATTCTGGCTTGAGCGCGTTCCATAGCGACCTCCTTGTTGAATGACGTGCACTTCGCCGCTCACGGATCAATGAGCAATCAATGAACCAGGGGGAGAACCTGAGCATCTGATGAGACGGAGCCTCTCGATCACCGCCAAAACATTGATTACGCGGCCGGCGGCGACTGAACCGAAGACGGCATCACGGATTGACGGATGGCGCCGATGTGGGAGGAATCCCCCCGGGGCGAGGGACTTTTGCTCAGGACTCGGCTTCCGGCGCGAGACCGTACTCTCGAATCTTGTCGAAGAGCTGCCGACGGCTGATGCCCAAGAGGCGGGCCGCCTGCGTGCGGTTCCATTTGGCATGGTCGAGCGCCTGCTGAATCATGCGGCGCTCGGTCTCGGCGAGAATGTCCTTGAGCGGAAAGGGCTGAGCGGACGCCGAAGCGGAAGACGGACCGGCAGCCGTGAGTCCGCTGGATTTCAAATCGTCCGGCTGGATCGGGCGGCCTCTCGTCAGGATGGCTGCGCGTGCCAAAACATTCTGCAATTCGCGGACGTTTCCCGGCCATGGGTGCAGGCTGAGATGTCGCATGGAGTCGGCCGGGAGCGCGAGCTGCGGCCAGCGGTATTTGCGCGCTAACTGTCCGATGAAGTGCTCGGCCAACAGCGGGATGTCGTCCGGCCGTGCACGCAGCGGAGGCAGCCGTATCGTCACGACGTTTAGTCGGTAGAACAAATCCTCCCGAAACCGGCGTTGGGCCATCAACGCCTGCAGATGTTGATTCGTTGCGGCGATGATCCTGACGTCCGAGTGAATCGTCTGGGTGCCGCCTACGCGCTCGAATTGGCCGCTTTGGAGCGCGCGGAGGAGTTTCGCTTGCAGATCCGGATCGAGATCTCCGATCTCGTCGAGAAACAGCGTGCCGCCGTCCGCCTGCTCGAAGCGCCCGATCCGCCGCGCCACTGCGCCGGTGAAGGCCCCCCGCTCGTGGCCGAAGAATTCGCTTTCCAACAGCCCGGCACTGATCGCCGCGCAGTTCACCTTCACAAACGGCCTGTCCGCGCGCGCGGAGTTGCGGTGAATGGCATTCGCGACCAATTCTTTTCCGGTGCCGCTCTCCCCGAGAATCAAGACCGACTCGTTCGTCGCCGCGACTTTACCGATGGTCTTGAAGATCTCGAGCATCTCGGGCGCATGGCCGATCAGCTCGTCCTCGGCAGGCGCCGTCCGTCCTTCGTCGTTCGTCAGCGCCCGCACCTGCGCCACCAGCGCCGTCTGCGCGAGCGCCCGCTGGACGGTGAACAGGACCTCGTCCAAATCGAACGGCTTGGTGATGTAGTCGTAGGCTCCCAGCTTCATCGCTTCGATTGCCGCGCTGCTGCCGCCGAGGGCGGTGATGACGATGACCGGCCGGTCTTCCAGGCGGTCCTGTTGATCGCGCAGCAGTTCGAGACCGGTGCGGCCGGGCATTTTCAGATCGAGCAGCAGCAGGGCGACCGACGGATCCGTCGCCAAGATCTCGGCAGCCTGAAGACCGTCCTCCGCTTCCACGACCCGATATCCCTCGGCTTCCAGGAGCGCGCGCAGGTTTTTCCGGATCACGGAATTGTCGTCAGCAACGAGAATCGTCCCCGCCATGCGCACTTACCTTTCTCTCGTCGGCAGCACAATGCAAAATGCCGCGCCCGGCTGATCCTGCGACGTCAGATTAATCGTCCCTCCGTGTTGATGGACGATTTCACGACACAGCGCCAGCCCGAGCCCCGTTCCTTCCGGTCGGGTCGTAAAAAACGGCTCGAACAGATGTTCCCTATCCGGATCGGATACGCCCGGGCCGGTGTCCGAGACCAGGATCTCCGCCGCACGCCTTGCGGCATCATGACGGCTACGGCAGCGGAGGACGCCGCCGTTCGGCATCGCTTGGAGCGCATTGGTCGCGAGATTCAAGAAGACCTGCCGCAACGAGGCCGGCGATGCGGGAATCACCGGCAGCCGTGGATCGAGGTCGCACTCGATCCGCACGCCCTGCGCGTGAGCCTGAGCTTCCACCAGCTTGGTCGTCTCCACCACCAGCTCGTTGACCTGCGTCGGACGCCGCTCCGCATGCTCGGTTCTGGCAAAATGCAGCAAGCGGGTCAGAATCTCGTTGAGCCGTTCAGTGGCCTGCACGACGGCGTCAATGGACCCGGCAACGCGATCGGGGTCGCGCAGACGCTGCCACAGTTGGACCGTGGAGCGGATGCCGGCCAGCGGATTCCTGATCTCGTGCGCCACGCCGGCAAGCAGTTTGCCCAACGCCGCAAGCTGCTCGGAGCGGCGCAATTCCTCCCGCAGCCGCTCTTGTGATGCTCTCTGCATCGCCAACGATCGGGTGAGCGTGAACGTCAGGGCCAAGGAAAGGGCCAAGCCGGCCAAGGCGAGGCCGACGGAAAGCTCGTACCGGCGAAGGCGTCCCTGCAACTGCTCGGGCCCGGTGAGACGGACCATCGCCCAGGTCGCGGCCTGCGCAGGCCGCTCGGAACCGATCGCCTCCGTCACGATCATCACGCGGCTCGGCCCCACGTCGCGCACGGTGAACAAGGGCGTCGCCTCGGAAAGACTCTGCACGGCCTGGAGACGGATCAGCGGAGCTTCCAAGGGCGGCGGATCGGTCCGATGCAGCTCTTTCGGATGGTCGGCGGCACCGGTCGGAAACCCATATCCGCTGAACCGGTTGACCTCTCCCAGGTAAAAGCCGCCTTCCATCCCCGGAAAATTTTTCAAGATCCGGTCGGTAATCTCGCTCAAGAGGCGGTGCAATTCCTCCGACCGGTCGGGCCCTGAGCGGACAGGGACGCGAAGGACGGCCTCCGCGGCACCGGCCATGAGCCGACTCGCGTCCTGCAGCGAGGTGCGAACCTGCCATTCCTGTTTCGGAATCACCGCCGCGGTATAGGCATTGTAGATCAACGTGCCAAGGGACCCGAGGAAGAGCGCGACGGCCAGCCCAGCCTGCACCTTGCTCATTGTGGAAAACGATCTGAGACTGATCATGCCATTCACCGGTCGGGCTGCGAGACTAAACAAGACCCGTGCCGCTTCATCTCGTTCATTTGAGGACGAAGCGGCATCCCATTTCAATCACTATTATTGAGACACACGCACGATGCAATCGGCAGGAGACCGTGAGCAAGGGAGCGATGGAAGGCAGACGTGACTCGGGTTCTTTTTGATTGAATGCAGGCTTCTCATGCTGCAACGGGCCGGAAGGGTCTCCTTCCGGCCCGTCACAGTGTCGGGGTACGCCGCAAGCGGCTAGCGGCTATTTGTTGAATCGCACGACGATGGCCCCCATCAAATCACCTTTTTTGAAATCCTTCTTCGGGCTCATTGGATGGGCATTATGGCAGGACACACAGGAGTCCGCGATGGCGAGGTCGGCCGCGATTCCCTTAAATTGCTTGCCATCTTCAAACGTCAGAATGCCCGCGGCGGGATTCGCCGCGAGTTTTTTCAGCGCATCTTCCTCCGCTTTGCTCTTGGGAAGATTCTCTTTGTAGATGGGCGACAGTCCGATCAGGCTGAGCTCGAAGTCTTTCAGCTCCGATCCGGCCGCCTTCAGGAATTGGGCCGGCAGCATGATGGCATGATCATCCTTCGTCCAGTTTTCATCCGGCTTCACATTCGATTTGGCCGCCTGGGCGACGATTTGTTTTGAATACACGGTCCGGAACGCTTTCGCCGTGGCCAGGATATAGCGGGCCGCCGCGTCGCGTGAAAATTCTTCGGCAAACACTATGGGAATCGCGACTCCGAACGCCAGCATCGATGCGAGCACGCTTGTGGTAACGCTGACCCTTTGTCTCATGCGCCACCTCCTCATTGATGTAAGGGTTGACCGAAGGTCGAGACGTCTCTCACGGTGCGCCTGGCCGCTCGGCTTGTCAAGCCGGTCCAACCCGAAATTGTATGCGGAGAGAGCGGACTAGATGGGTTCCTGAACGCCGCGGCTTGTCGTCATTGTCGGAGCATTGGAGGTTCTCCCACGCACACACCACCAGGCATGCGCCTGGTTCTTCCGTTGCAGCGTGACATCTCCTCGAAGAAAGTCAACGGCATAGGCGTTGGTCGGCTCAGAATCTTGTGAACTGGTCGTCCAATAGGGGTCCGCTTTCACGCCGCGAAACGGATGGCCGGGCGGAAGGCTTGGCTTGCTCGCCGCGGTTGGTGGACCCGGCTCGACAAGGGTCATCAGCTCGAAAAACGACGGAAGGCGCCACCCAAGCCGACCCCCCGTTGCGGTAAACGCACAACGGAGCGACGCGTTCGCCCACGCCGTCTCGGCAGAGCTGGGGCTGCGTTCCCATATCAATTGGGTTTCGGCGTCGAGCACGGCTTCCCCCTTGTACTCTTCAAGGATCTGAAATCTTGAGACAGGGCTCTGTATGTCGCTCGTTAGATCCGAAGGCACCCCAATTGTTGGGACGCTGATGATGACGATGATCCCCAGGATTCCTATGGCTTCTCGTATCGGATTTAAGGCTGTGTTCTGCAGCATGGCGGCCTCGTGGCTGGTCCCGAAGGGTTTGTCTGCGACATCGCCAGCAAAAGTCAGACCTTATGCGTGGATCCGAGAAGACCAGAAGGCTGGTCCGGAAGAGATATCTGCGCTGTGACGGTGGAGGAAACTTTCATGCGGAAGATCAGAGGGTTGATAAGATGATGTTGAGTCAACGCTATGAGCGATCGCGCTCTCGCTGACTTACCGACAGGCTTTCTCTGTTATTCGTTTGTTCCAAATTGAACTGGGCCGAACCACTTTTGCGGCGATACCAGGTCGGATCCGGTTCGTAGCGCACCGCGGTCCGCGCGTTTCTTCTGCCGGGGCGGGATTCCAAGAAGATGAGATTCTCTACCCCATCCTCAAGATGTTGGTGACGTCGCCGGCCATCGTGATCTATTCGCTCGTCCGATGGAACGCGCGTTCAGTCCTCTGGGACGATGAAGACCCCGACGCAGAGAGTGACCCCGTGCAAGTGTTTTGTGCCACGCGGCTCGGAGAGCGCACGGAAAGTTCCGATCCGTAATCGGCGCCTATCCTTCCCCACCGGTCATTTGACAGGGTCAGTCCCGCCACGTAGCCTATCGTGGCATGCCGACCATGACACCCGATGACGCGCCGGTCGGCCGGCTTCTTTCCCGCCGTGAGGTCGTGCGGCTACTCGGCGGCAGTGCGGCCTGGCTGATGGCCGGCGGATTGATGCCGGCGTGGGTCGGCGCGAGCACGCCAAGCCCGGCCTGCATCGTCAGACCGGAGCAAACCGAAGGGCCCTATTTCGTCGATGAGCGGTTGCACCGATCGGACATTCGAAGCGACCCGACGGACGGCCAAGTCAGGCCCGGTACGCCGCTGGCGCTTACGCTTGCCATCTCACGCATCACGAGCTCCGGCTGCCAACCGCTGCCGAACGCCCACGTGGATGTCTGGCACTGCGACGCGCTGGGCATCTACTCGGACGTGCAGGATCCTCACTTCAACACCATCGGCCGAAAGTTCTTGCGCGGGTACCAGGTGACCGACGAATCGGGCGAGGTGCGGTTCCTCACCATCTACCCCGGCTGGTATGCCGGCCGGACGGTCCATATCCACGTGAAGATCCGCACCGCCGGCCAAGGAAACCGGAGCTTCGACTTTACGTCGCAACTGTATTTCGACGACGCCCTGTCCAATCGTGTCTACGCGGAAGCCCCGTACGCCACGAGAGGCATACGGACCGCGCGCAACGAGGATGACCGCATTTTCCGCCGCGGCGGCGACCAGCTCATGTTGGCTCCGACGCCGACGTCCCAAGGATATGCGGCCACGTTCGGGATCGGCCTCCGACTGCCTTCGAATATTTCCCCATAGCACTGCCTGCCGTGGTCGTATGGCTCACAAACGGGTGATCATCATCGGCGGCGGTTTCGGCGGTTTGACGGCCGCGAAAGCGTTGCGGGACGCCGATGTGGTTCTGATCGATCGCACCAATCACCATCTCTTCCAGCCGCTGCTCTATCAGGTCGCGACAGCCGCCCTGTCTCCCGGCGATATCGCCTGGCCGCTGCGCACCATGTTCAGAGGGCAGCCTCGGGTTCGCGTGGTGAAGGACGAAGTCCTGTCCATCGATCGCAAAGAGCGCCAGGTCCTCTTGCGGGAGGAACCGCCGCTCCCTTTCGACGTCCTCATTGTTGCGCCGGGTTCGCGCCACTCGTACTTCGGGCACGATGGGTGGGAATCGTCCGCGCCGGGGCTTAAAACCATGGCCGACGCCGTGCAATTGCGCGAGAAGATGTTGCAGGCGTTCGAGGAAGCCGAACGGGCGCGCCATCCCTTGACCTTCGTGATCGTCGGGGGCGGGCCCACCGGCGTGGAGTTGGCCGGCGCGCTGGCGGAAATCGGGCGCAAAGCGGTGGGGCCGGATTTTCCCTTGCTCAAGTTGCAGAATGTAACGATCTTGCTCGTGGAAGCCGGTCCTCGCATCCTCCCGGCGTTCAGCCCCGATCTCTCGGCCCGCGCCGCGGACGCGCTCGAGCATATGGGTGTGACTATCCGAGTCAACAGCCCGGTGACCGATATTCAGGCCGATGGATTGACGATCGGACAGGAATTCATTCGGTCCACTCATATGATTTGGGCTGCAGGCAACAAGGCCTCCCCCATTCTGGCCTCGCTTGCGGCTCCCCAGGACGGAATCGGGCGGATCAAGGTTCGACCCGACCTCACGCTTCCCGGCGACCCCGATATCTATGTCATCGGCGATGCGGCCTATTGTGTCGGCAGGGATGGGCATCCTCTCCCCGCCTTGGCTCCCGTCGCCATGCAGCAGGGCCGTTATGTCGCCTCCCTTATCAACAGGGGAACGGCGCCGGACCGGCGCGCGCCGTTTGCGTATGCGGATCGCGGGATGCTGGCCACCATCGGACGGGCCCAAGCCGTGGCGGAGATTGGGCCGTTCCGCTTCGCAGGCCTGTTTGCATGGTTGCTTTGGTGCGTGGTGCATATCTTTTTTCTCATCGGTCTCCGTAACCGCATACGCGTCATGTTGGAATGGATGTGGTATTACGTCACATTCAAGCCAGGCGCGCGAGTTATCTATGATTTGCCGCGGAAATCAGCCTGAACCCGCCGCGGAGCGATCTCGGCAACTCTCATACCTTGTGATTCTTCTTGGCCGGGAGTAGGATTGTGGCTCATTTGTCATGGTTCAAAATTACATGGAGGAGTTCATTATGCGTACTCGGTCGGTGAACATGATGGGGATCATCGCGGTCTGCGGCCTTTTGACGGCGAGCTGTGCGAGCGATGAGAGGAAAGCCTCGCCCAGCTCGTCCGACATGGGGTCGAGCTCATCCGGTATGGGGTCGAGTTCGAGCGGCATGGGATCAAGCTCAGGTGGTGGGATGGCCGGCGGTTCTGCAACCAGCGCCACGAGTACCTCCACGAAGAACATCGATCGTATCGCCACAGGATCGGCTGAAGATTCTCTAAAGGACTGCATGGCTCGCATTCCCAAGGATGCGAGCTCCGGTCAGCGGATGCTGGCGGAGCAAAGCTGCCAGCGCGACCAGGCCGCACGGCAATAAGGTTCCCACGGAAGCGGGAGAACGGACCGACAGCTTCGTCTCTCCCGCTTTCAACTCTTCCGTTTCACTCCTCCATCGAGAACAGCATGGTCGACAGGCGATTCGAGCGATCCCGCTCATGTCGCACGGTACCAAATCGTCGGTCCTCGCGGCGAGATCTTGGACGACATCCGACCTGCAGCAATCGACTCTTCTATCTCATTGATCCGATTACGGCCGTCTACTTCATCCCATCGTCCCCTGCAATGGAACGCCATTTGCTCTCCAGCTGAGCTAAAACTCCCTGCAGCCGGCTCTGTCGAAACCGAGGCCGTTATCGGAGAGAAGGAGGGATGGTATGGAACAACCCACTACCGTCGCAGCTCGGATACTTGAACTGGTCAAAGCCAATCCTGGATGCGGCCTGGATGAGTTGACGGAACATCTCCCGGCCGTTCAGTGGTCGGACATCTTCGTCGAGGTGGACCGCTTGAGCCGTTCAGGACAATTGCGTCTGGTCAAGAACGACCCGAGTTTCTTGATGAAGATTCATGCGGCTTAGCCGCTGAGCATTCGCCGTCCCGGCCCTTGCGAACGAACCAGGGTGGAGGCACCGGCAGTAGTCGCCCCTGCTGACCAAGGCATCTCTCTTCCCCTCCTGGAGGAGACCTCCACCCTCTTCGCATTCCGCTCTTGGCCCATCGAGACCGATTCTCCACCCATGCCATGCCTGCCGTTGACACCTGCGTCCGGGATACGTACGCTGCGCCTTCACAATCCGCTCTGGGAGGGTCCACAGTGAATTCACCGTCTCCGGAGATGCAAGCGCTCAAAGCCAAGTTGAAGCACACGTGGATGGCCGGCGACTATGGACGTTTCGCGACTTATCTGGAGCCGCCGGCACTGGAATTCCTGAAAGGGTTGGCTATTGCACCCGGGACGAGGATGCTGGACGTCGCCTGCGGAGCGGGGCAAATCTCGATTCCCGCCGCGCGGTCCGGGGTCCGCGTGACCGGCGTCGATATCGCGACGAATCTCATCGAGCAGGCGCGCGTTCGGGCCCGAGAGGAAGGGCTCGACGCGCGTTTCGATGAAGGCGACGCCGAGGCGCTTCCTTACGACGACGCTTCTTTCGACGTGGTGGTGAGCCTCATCGGCGCCATGTTCGCTCCGCGCCCGGAACGCGTCGCCGCGGAATTTCTGCGGGTCTGCCGGCCCGGCGGGCGGATCGTCATGGCAAATTGGACGCCGGACGGGCATGTCGGGCAGATGTTCAAAGTTATCGGAACGCACGTCCCGCCCTCCCCGCTGATGGTCTCGCCGCTGAAATGGGGTGAGGAGCACACCGTGCGCGAACGATTCCGCAATGGATCGGCCGGCATCGACTGCGTGAAGCGCACCTATACCATGCGCTATCCCTTTCCACCGTCCGAGGTCGTGGAGTTTTTCGTGACCTACTACGGCCCGACCAACCGCGCGTGTGCGGCGCTCGACGAGAAGGCGGGTCTCGCGTTTCGCCGTGATTTGGAAGAACTGTGGAAGAGAAACAATCTGGCAAAAGACGGCTCGACGCATGTCGAGGCGGAATTCCTTCACGTCTCGATGGTGCGGGGATAGGCGTCACTGAGCGAGGCTTTGTCAATGTGTGGATTCAGCGTTGCACGCCGTCTCGGTTTCCTCGCCTGGGGCGGTTTCGTGTTCATAAACCTGTTGCCTTCTTCACTGGATGCGGCGCGAGGCGGGGGAAAAACCGAAGTGCTGCCCATGCAGACGGCGGCCCCGATTGCCGTCGTCATTGAATCGGCCGGCAGCGAGGGGGACTTGCGAAGACGATTGCGCGCCAAGAACGGCGTCGCGGAGATCCCTGCCCAGAACGTCCGCTTTTCGCAGGCCCCGACCGGGAGCTTCGGCTTCATTGCGCCGCAACCGCTCGGGATGGCCCTGGTGACTCAGAGTCCCGATCTCACGATCGATCGCACGGCGCCGGCGTCCAATGCGTTTGAAGTGCACAAACTCGCCGATGGCAGCGGGATGCTGGTGGGATTCATCGGAAAAGATGTGGTTCCTCAGATCACGCCGGCCAACCGGCCCCACCCTGTTCGGCTTGCGCTGCACTCCAGTCCCTCCGAGAAGGCGCCGTATATTGCGGCGGTGCCACTGGTCAAACTCATGGTCGATCGTATGCCGGTACGGCTCGAGCCGACACGAGCCGACAGCGCAGTCGTGTTCGATATGGATTTACAGGGCACAGCCAACCGAAAATCGGTTCCTGCTCCACAGTAGCCGCTCAACGTTCTCCGACAGTCTCTTCCGCCCTGGTCTCTGTCCAGAGCCCTCTTGCAGCCGCTTGATTCTTGACATGAGCGGGGGCGATGCTAACGAAGATCCCGGAGGAATCATGGAATCGGGGTAGCTGCTTGCCGCCAGACTTCGCACACACCCGCACGCCTCCGCCGGTTCTCTGACCGGCGGAGGCGTGGTCGTTTCTCCATCTCCCTCATTCTCAATCAAGGAGGTTGCGCTATGAAGACCTCTCTCACGGTTCTCTTCGTTTTGAGTGCGGTGCTCGCATCGTTTTCTCTTGTGCTGGCCAATCCCGACATGCTGCCCAAGCATCCGGGTTATCCCATGGGGAAGGCCGTCGATCCTGTGAAAGGACAGCCGCTCGCGAACGATCCGGGGCAGACCAATGCGAGCGGCGAACGATCCTTGGCGAGTGCGGCGCAGTTCGACGACCCGCACTCGCAACAACAACTCATGTTCGGCGCCAACAATCAGCGAGTGCTGGAGCAGCCCGGTGCGGGATTGTTGCCGAAGGTCCAGGGACCGGCGATCGCGATCGAGCCGCCGGTGAAGGAAGCGACGAAGGTCAACGCGTCGCCGGAGTGAGGTCCAACGAAGACTACCGATCGCCGCGTTCACGAAGGAGCTTCACCGCTATTTCTTCCCTAGCGAGGAGAGATTCGAGGAGCCCAACAGCCTGGCGATGACCTCCGCCGGCTCGCGGGCTCCGTCGACCGTCGCCCAGACCGTTCGAGGCTTGGTGCCGAGCCCGCCGCTTTCGTTGGCAGAGGCAATCTGTCCGAAGCCGAGATTGACTTTGTTCTGACCTCGATAAAGGCCGTCATCGTTCCGGGAATGTGCAACGGCTCCTTGGCGTCGGCCTCTCCGTTGTGTTCGCTGACGACGATGCTGACGGCGACCGTCGGGTTCACGTACAGCGCGTTGTATTCTTTGCGAATCGATTCTACCTCGGGAGCGATGCGCTCATTGTGCGCTTTGCGAAGGGCATTGGCCTTTTCGCTGAACGGCCTGGCATCGCCGCGCAAGCGCGCCGCCTCATCGGGATTGGTTCGGATCACCGCGACGGCTTTGCGCTCCAGGTCCCGCGCCTTCGCTTCGTACTCATCCAGTTCTTTTTCTTCCTCCGGCGTCCAGGTCGAGGCTTTTCTGATACGTGCATCGCGTTCACGGTCCCGCGCGGCCGTACGTTTGAACTCGTCGTCCCACGAATAGGTCCCATACCATCCAGGCACCGGATCGGCGCCCTTGCAGATGTCTTTGGGCGCGGCCGGCGGCATTTTTCCGGCCGGATCCTTGAGCGACCAGCCGGCCGGTGGAGGTGGAATCGCCGCTTTGATGGCCAGTTGCAAGGAAAGGTATGCCTGCTGTTCCGCTTCGCTGACGGTGCGGCTCCCGTCGGGACAATCGGCGGCTGCTTGAGAGGCAAGTGCCATGATCGAGGCTCCTAGAATACCCAGTGCTCCCCATCGGTGCATCGACGTTCTCCTTGCGCAATTTTCTCCGGCGAGGTGAGAGTGCCCCATGGTGCTCCCTACGATAGAGACCCGACAAGGAGGATATGGGGAGGAGATTCCGTGTCGCTCACGGCGACTGGCGGCGCGTCGAACGGTCTTTCGGACGTTCCTTTTTGGCCTGGTTCCAGTTGAAGGTCCGAGCCGTTTCTTCGTCGATTTAACCCGTGACGTCTGTGGGATCAGAACCGTCTTCATCGGAGGCGGCACGCCGAGTTCCACGCCCAAGTCCTCGGCCAATGTCCGCAACGGTTCGGCCACGGACCAGGCCTGGGCGAAACAACCGCGCGGATGATGGGGCGGCTCCCCATCGAAGATTTCCGACACCTGACCGAGGCAGGCGTCATGCAGATGCGCTTCAAGCCCGGCGAGAAATGTTCTGGCTTGCGCGCGGACTTTGGCGTTCCGGCCGAAGTGTTTGACCCAGGCCGTGATGAATGGCCCGAGCAAAAACGGCCAGACCGAACCTTGATGATAGGCGCTGTCCCGCTCCGGGACCGCTCCTTCGTAGCGAGGACGATAGCGCCCGTCCTGCGGCGAGAGCGTTCGAAGACCGACCGGCGTGAGCAGCGTCGACTCGACGAGGCGGAGAATTTGTTGCGCTCGTTTGCGCGGCACCAGATCATCCACCAGGGAAATCGCATAGAGCTGATTCGGACGGAAGGACGCATCGTCGCCCTCGGGACCGTCGATGACGTCATAGAGGTAGCCGCCTTCTTCGTACCAAAATCGCTTCCGAAACGACGCCACGGCTCGCTGACGGTCGCGGCGACATCGATCGGCATAGTTCCTTTCTCCGAACTGCCGCGCGAGGTTTTCACCGGCGATCAAGGCTCGAACCCATAACGCCTGGATCTCAACCGGCTTTCCCTGACGCGGTGTGACGCCCCGGTCTCCGATTTTCCCATCCATCCAGGTGAGCGGGACGCCCGGTGTCCCGCCGGCGATCAGGCCGTCATGATCCATACGGATGCCGTACCTGGTGCCGACTCGATAGCCGTCGAGAACGTCTTTGATCGCCGGCCAGGCCATGTCCCGAACCTTGGGTTCATCGTGCGACGCGGCCAGATACCGGTCAACCGCGTAGACGAACCAGAGCGACGCATCGATCGAGTTGTACTCCGGCGCATCGCCTGCATCGGGAAAGCGGTTCGGCACCATGCCTTCGGATAGGGACGAGGCGAACGCCGCGATGACATGCCAGGCGGAATTCGTTCGCCCGGTCGCCAGGCAGAGTCCCGGCAACGATATAAAAGCGTCGCGGCCCCAGTCGGTGAACCACGGATAACCGGCGATGACGGTCTGATCCGTCCCCCGCTGAACCAGAAAGGCCGACGCCGCTTGTCGAAGCGGACCGGCCAATGGGTCGCCGGACCGGTCGCCGTCGCGAAAGGCGGCGCGCCGAGCCTCTTCCTCCGCGATCAATCCCGCGATGTCGAGCCGCTCGACCGATTCGCTCGTGAGCACCAGCACCGGTTCGGAGTTCGACGGCAGGACGAAGGACAATTCTCCGGGCGACCACCAATCTTCTTCATGATCCAGGCCTCGTTGCCCCTCGATGGAGAATTCGACGCGGCGGTACCAATCGGGCGCGTGCCGGTAGACGCCCGAGTGAAACGCCGTGACGGTCGGCAGGTCCGGATACGTCTGCCACGACACGACGCCGTCCCCGGACATCGCCCCCGTCAACAGACGATCGTTTTCGTGATGGGTGGCATGGTAGTCACGCCCTGTCAGCATGGGCCTCACGCGGATGGCGGCCTCCGCATTGCCAGGGACCTTCCATCGGATGATGACGATATCGCGTCCAAGGATGGACAGGATTTCACGCCGGACGCTCGTCCCATTGCAGTCGAACGTCCACGTCGGCCAAGGTTCTGTCGAAAAGCCATCGCACCGCTCGTATCCGGCAGGATGGACTGCGCCCGGATACACGTTGGTCGACAGTGAGAACGATTCTCCGCCGACATCGACCCATTCTTCGACGTGGTTCACGAGGACGATGCGTTCGCCCGGCGGTTGACGCGCGGTCAGGAGGAGCGCGTGGTAGCGGCGAGTATTGGCGCCGGCGACGGTACCGGACGCAAAGCCGCCACGCCCGTTGGGCTCTAGCCATTCGAGGGCCAGGGCGCGATCAAGATTCCGGCAGTCCTCCTTAGAGATGCGCATTATCGTATTCTGTATTCTCGCAGGGAACGTTTCGTGTTACGAGTTTCGAATTCGGAGTGATCGCAACTCGAAACCTGAAACTCGGAACTTTTGCTCATTCGCCTGATTGCTGAATCAGCTTCGCCACCAAACCGGTCCACCCGGTCTGATGGCTCGCACCGATGCCCGCGCCGTTATCGCCGTGAAAGTATTCGTAGAACAGCAGATAGTCGCGCCAATCGGCATCCTGCTGAAACAATTCCGTCCCTCCGAACACGGGTCGCCGGCCTTCCGGATCTCGGAGAAAGATGTGCGTCAGGCGGCGCGAGAGCTCCCCGGCCACGTGCCACAGCGTGACCTTTTTCCCGGACCCGGTCGGATATTCGACCTTGTAGTCGTTGCCCAGGTAATAATGAAACTTCTGCAGCGATTCGATCAACAAATAGTTCACCGGAAACCACACGGGACCGCGCCAGTTGCTGTTGCCGCCGAAGAGCCCCGTGCACGATTCGGCCGGCTGATAGTCCACCCGGTGCTCGTGCCCCATCACGTTCAACACATACGGATGCTTTTCGTGATAGCGCGAGAGCGCCCGGATCCCGTAGGGCGACAGAAATTCCCGCTCGTCGAGCATGTAGCGAAGCACCGAGCGCAGGCGGTCTCGATTGACGAGCGACAGAAACCGCCGCACCCCGCCGTCGTACGACTGCGTTTCCAGATGCTGGGAAAAATCCGATCGGTTCTCGATGAACCATTGCATACGATGTTTGAAACGCGGGAGGTTGTCCACGAGCTCGGAATCCAGGGTCTCGACGGCGAACAGCGGGATGAGACCGACCATGGAGCGGATCTTCAAGGGATGTTTCTCTCCGTTCGGCAAATGCAGGACGTCGTAAAAAAACCCGTCTGTTCGGTCCCACAATTCGATTTGTTCTCCGCCGATATTGTTCATCGCCCGGCAGATATAGACGAAGTGCTCGAAAAACTTGCTGGCCACGTCTTCGTACGCCCGATTGTCGCGGGCCAACTCCAGCGCCATGGTCAGCATGTTGAGGCAGTACATCCCCATCCAACTCGTGGCATCGGACTGTTCGATCTGGCCGCCGGTCGGCAGCGGCGCGCTCCGGTCGAAGACCCCGATGTTGTCGAGCCCGAGGAAGCCGCCTTGAAAAATATTCTTCCCCTCGGCGTCCTTGCGGTTCACCCACCAGGTGAAATTCAAGAGCAGCTTGTGGAACACCCGCTCGAGAAAGCGCCGGTCGCCCGTGCCTTTCCGTTTCTTCTCGATCTTGTAGACGCGCCAGGCCGCCCAGGCATGGACCGGGGGATTCACGTCGCCCAACGCCCATTCGTATGCCGGGATCTGACCGTTGGGATGCATGTACCACTCGCGCAACATGAGCACGAGCTGTTCTTTCGCGAACGTGGGATCGACCAGCGCGAGCGGAATGCAGTGGAAGGCCAAGTCCCACGCGGCATACCAGGGATACTCCCATTTGTCGGGCATGGAGACGACGTCCGCGTTGTAGAGATGCGTCCAATCCGAGTTGCGTCCGTGCAGACGTTCCCGCGAGGGCTCCGGCCCCATGGGATCCCCTTTCAACCAGCGGCTCACCTCGTAGTGATAAAACTGTTTGTTCCAGAGCAGACCCGCGAAGGCTTGTCGCTGTACGCGGCGGGCATCTTGCGACAGGCCGGCGGGTGCAAGGCTGTCATAAAACTCATCGGCCTCATGGATACGCTGGGCGAAGACTCCATCGAAGTTCAGTTCGGTGAAGCCGGCCATCGTGCCCTCGTTGGTAAAGCGGAGACGGATGGTATCGGACGAGCCGGGCGGAAGCGTCAACGTATAATGAGCGGCCGCTTTGGTACCGATGTGATCCGGGTTGACCGCGCCCTTGTCGCCCTGCACCACATAGTCGTGAAAACTGTCCTTGACATACCGCAAACCTTCGTCGTCTCCGTACAGCCGGCTCGTATTCGTCTCGTTTTCGGTGAACAAGAGCGTCGGTTGGCGGTCGCACAGGAGCCGCCGCAATCCGTAGTACTCGTGTTTCGTTTCAATGACGCTCGTACGATCGACGGGGTCGGCTTGACGCAGCCGGGGACGGCGCACATCGGCCCCCCACGACCACGTGTTGCGATACCAGAGCGTCGGCAGCACGGCCAGCTCCGCCTGTTCCGGTCCCCGATTCACCACCTGAATCCGGATGCACAGATCCTCGGGCGTCGCCTTGGCGTATTCGACGAACACGTCGAAGTATCGATGCTCGTCGAAGATGCCGGTGTCGACCAGCTCGAATTCCCGATCGCGCCGTCCTCGCCAGCGGTTTTCTTCCACGAGGCGTGCATAGGGAAAGGCCGCCTGCGGGTACTTGTACAGAAATTTCATGTAGGAATGGGTCGGCGTCGAATCGAGATAGAAATAGTATTCCTTGACGTCCTCGCCGTGATTGCCTTCCTCGCCGCTCAAGCCGAACAAACGTTCTTTCAGGATGGGGTCGCGGCCGTTCCAAAGGGCGACGGCAAAGCAGAGATATTGGTGCCGGTCGCAGATGCCGGCGAGCCCGTCTTCGTTCCACCGATAGGCGCGTGATCTGGCGTGGTCGTGAGGGAAATACCGCCAGGCGCTTCCGGAGGAACTATAGTCTTCCCGCACGGTGCCCCAGGCCCGCTCGCTGAGATACGGTCCCCACCGCTTCCAATGGCGGTCGCGGCGCGCATCGTCCTCGAGACGCTGCTGTTCGGCCAGCAGCGGAGCGGGCGACGGGGGACTGGATTGACGCTCGGAGGCCATAAGATTCCCTCGGATACAACCGACAGAACTAAAGTCACCGTGTGCAGGTCAAACTTCCAGCAGGCTAGTACCGAGTCCCGGTTGTAGTCAACCTCACCGGATAAATCGAGCGTCGTTGATAAACGGCCTCTTCTTTTTCCCAGGCACATTCCGCGTCAGTTTATCCGTCTTATCCGTCGTCCATCATGGCGGGGGAACATTCTCCGCTCTCATCGGTGAGATACAGTGAACCCGATGACACTCATCGGCGAAGCGAGCCGACTTCCCAAGGGGTCTTACCAGTCCCGGTGACGGGATGCTCGTGTTATCGAGTGAAGAGTAGGAAGTTTCACCAGTGTGTGGTCAGGGACAGGACGATGTTGTGATTATTCACCGATGGGAGGTTTGCCATGAAATACGCCGGATTGTTTCTTATCGCATTGTTGACGCTGACGTTTGGCGCGCAGTCGGGTCAAGCCGCCAATCCCATGTCCGATAAGGAAGCATCCCCGACGCTCAAGGAGCGGATCACCAAAGATACCATCAAAGGCACATTGATGAAGATGGAAGGCGAGTACTACTGGATCAAGGACAACGACGGAAAAGAGCGGAAGATCCACGTCGACAAGAGCACGAAGATGGACAAAGTCGTGGTCGGAGATATGGTCAAAGCCTATGTGACCGATCAGGGACACACGACGACGCTCCAGCGCGCGGACTAGGTTCAGTCCCGGTCGCGCGTGGCGGCGTATTCGAATCGTGAACAAAGGAGTGGTCTATGGCCCGATACGGCAAAGGCGCCCAGAAGTCGGTCAAGCGGGCGATGCATAAGCGGAAGAAAGGTACATTGAAAAGTGGAAAGAGCGGCAAGCGCGTCAAAAGCCGAAAACAGGCGATTGCCATCGGGCTCTCCGAGGCCAGGAAGAAGGGGGAGAAAGTTCCGCGTAAACGCGGAAAGAAGGAGAACTAACGGGATCGGAGCAACGCTCAGGACGGGCGCATGTTACATGCGCCCGTATGCGGTTTTTTGGACAGGATGTCTCGTACAACACCTCCCGAAAGTTTTGTTCATCATTCTCTTCATTGGAGTAGGAGCAAGCGGCCTCCTGCGTGATAACGTCCATGCCCAAGGATCTCCCTCTCTGGTCCTTGACGATCGTCCTCCTTCGCTGAATCAGCCTCCCGTTGCCGAGGGAATTGTCGATCGATACTTGTTGCACCCCCGCGGAGACGTCAACGGATTGCTGCTGCGCGACGGATCGCAGATGCATGTGACCTCGCGCGCCGCCAATCAACTGACGAAAATGATTCGTCCAGGCGATCATGTACGGGTGCATGGACGACGCGCCTCCGATTCATCGCTGGTGAAAGCCGATGTCATTACGAATATGACCAAGGGCGTCTCCTTCACGGTGCCTTATCGGCTCGATCTCCCCATTCCTCCCGCCGAAGATCAACCGATCCTCAACGAGATGAGGGCCGGGGGAACCATTCAAGTCTTGCTCTACGATCATTTGAAAGGTGTCGTGAACGGCGCCGTCCTATCCGATGGCACACAAATCCGCTTGCCTCCCGACGTGGGTGACCGCTTTCACGCATCGCTACAACGCGATATGGATGTGCGAGTCGAAGGGTACGGCACGGAAACGGACTATGGTCGCGCGCTGGAGGCGACCGCCATCGGGCGAAAAGACGGACCGTTGACGTATCTCGACGCCTCGATTCAACAGCTCCGCTGAAGCCGACGAACGCGAACCTCAACGCTTCGTCAGTGCTGATGCCTGCTGCGCGGCTGACTCGTGTCGGCTTGTCTTTTTCGGTTGAGGAGGAAAGACGATCGTTCCGGCCGGGACTGCTTCAGGTTTTGGAGATGATCGGCTTGCGTATCCAGAATATGCAACTGTTCTCGAAGCGCCACCAAATCGACGTCGGACAGCACCTCGCCATTGGAACGAAGCTGCTGAAACAGGCCGTTGCCTTGGGACATGAATTCATTCACTGCGCGGCGAATGTGCATGGTTAAGGGCCTCCCTCCCTTGCTCGCTGCGGACGTTCATCTAGGCCGGCGATCCGGCGACCTATTCCTAACCTACACTGTCTCCAGATATGACGAACTAGGCAGTTTCCTAGGGTAAGGGATGGCCTTCTTCCTACCGCCAACTTGTCCCGCACCCTTGGACAATGTGTCCCCTCATCGACAATGGACCCATTGCAATATTCCGTACTTATGTTGGCGCTGCTGTTGCAGTCTTGATCACGGGTGTAAAGGGGCTTGCTTGTGTAAGAGAAAAAGACGGAGGTACCTATGCTTCGATGGTCGCTGATC
Organism: Nitrospira sp.; assembly: GCA_035252115.1. GTDB lineage: Bacteria > Nitrospirota > Nitrospiria > Nitrospirales > Nitrospiraceae > Nitrospira_C. The sequence continues at coordinate 42,437 of DATFDJ010000200.1, forward strand.
TTTCTCGTCGTCGCCATTATCGCGGCAGCTTTGGGATTCGGTGGCATCGCGGCTGGTGCGGCTGAAATTGCGAAGACGCTCTTCTATTTGTTCCTGGCCGTGTTTGTCATCACCCTTGTACTCGGCATCGTAGCCGGAGAGAAATTGTTCGGGTCATAAAAACAGGAGCACGACTCGCGGTGCGTTGAAGGCTCTATTCATCAACGAATGAGGTGCACATGCGAAGAGGGACCTTATACTGCGTCATGTTCGTCGGTTTGGTCTCGATGGCCGGCAGTGGCTGCACCACCAAAGCGACCACCGACGAAATCTTCGATACCACCAGCAACATTACGGCCTCCACGTCCGGACGCATCTGGTGGAATGAGGATGGACTGCTCCATCCCGAGCACAAAGCCGTGGCGTTTGCCACATACGCTCAGGCAAATCTGGAACAAGATGCGGCGCAAGGGCACGGAGAATATCTGGCTTCGCTCGGTTCGCTGCTCGGGATCGAGGAGCAAGAGCGAGGATCATTTACCGATCGCGCTCAGGGGCAATTTGAGACGCTGACGCGAGCCGATCGGCCGACTCAACTCCAGTATCTGAAGGGACTGACGAAGTAATCGAAACGGGGGACGGAAGTAATCGAAACGGGGGACGGAAGTAATCAAAACGGCGCACGGCGCAATGCAATTAAAGTGTGCCGCCGGAAAGCGTGCCACCGGGCAACGTACCTCCAGGCAGGGTGCCGCCTGGAAGGGTGCCCCCAGGAAGAGTACCGCCGGGAAGCGTGCCGCCGGGTAATGTACCGCCCGGCAATGTACCGCCGGGCAGCGTTCCACCGCGAGGAGACCCACCGGGAAGCATTCCACCAGGCAACGTGCCTCCGGGAAGCGTGCCGCCGGACGGTGTGTTGTCGAGTCCTTTCAGTTCCTTGAATTCGTCGTAGGTTTTTGGCGCTGCAGTCCCATAGTCGACGCCTTCACGAGCCGCCTGGGTGAGGCTCTGGGTGCAGAGCACAATAACCGTGACGTACATCAGACGAAATACAAGAGACATCAATCTCGGCATGCTGGTCTCCAGCGCTGCGCTTTGCAACACTTCCATTAATGTTACGCACCGACGGGAAGACCGACGACCAGCGGCACCCTAGTTGTCGTCACACAGAACCCTAGGACGGCGCAGGCTATTCGAGCGATAGCATTCCCTCGCTGACCATTTGGCTGTACAATGACTTCTCGGGAGACGCCACCATGAGACGGATTATCGGCACGTTCTTGATCATAGGAGTCGCCGGGTTGATATTCAGCGCCGTGCTGGTTGTGACCTCGCCTCCTTCGCACGCGCAGCTCCTACCACGTGTGGCACCGCAACCGGGCACTGCTCCCTCACAGCCCGGTCAAGTCACAGCGCCCGGTCAAATCATCACGCCACAGGTACAATCTCCATCGGGACCGACGAGCGGCTTACCAGCCAATGTTCTGATCCCTGCGACGACAACCCGACTCGCTCCGAGTACCGGATCGACCTTGGGAGGTGCAGGCAGAGGCCTGCCTGGGATGGCAGGCGGCCCGCCCCTCAATGCTCCAATGGGCGCACAAGACCCGACTGCAAGCTACATGCGGCCACCGGCCGTGGGGCCGTTGTTTTGCGATCCCGCAGTCGATATGGTTTGTTGAGGTGAGTCCGAGAAGTTCCTGCGCAATCCCTTCAATCGCCTCCTAAGTGGTCGGTACTCCGGTGACAGAATTGTTGCGATTCCTGCCGCTGAGCCGGCGGTCCTCTTGATTTCCCTGAGAGGTTTTACGAGATCATTGGGACATCGTAAAGAAGGAGTTGCCCATGCGGTACTTATTGATGGCGGTCATGCTGATGCTCTGCTCTTTCAGAATACCCACGGCCGAAGCCGGCAGCAGTCATCGTGAATCCCTGAGAGGACTACCAGGCGTCGCGGTGGCCATCGAGTACATCAGATCGCATTCAGGAGCTGATGGTTTGCGAGAGAACAGCATCCGCACGGCAGTGGAACGGGTTTTGCGGTCCAACGGCATACGAGTGCTCACTGCGCAGGAACGGATGAAGACCGTTTCCGAACCCTCGCTCTATGTCGGTGTCTCGTCGCTGAAGGATGGCCCTGAATATTCCCTGTGCATCGAGGTCAATCTCACTCAAATCGTGTCGTTGGTTTCTCGACCCGATTTCGAAATGTTCGTGGCGACATGGAGGAGCAGCTCGGTCGGCTCTGTGGGTTCGAACAAATTAAAGGACCTCATTTCGACTATGATCGAACCAAAGATCCAGGCGTTTGCGGATGACTTTGTGGCCGTGAATCAGAAGTAGCGTTTCACTCAACTCTAGGGCAATGGCGAGGGAGCGGGAGGTACGTTCGGCGTGGAAGTATCGACACGAGGGTGAGCGGCCGGTTGTGGAGACAATTTATCCCGCAAGATGACATTCCAAAAGACGACGAAAAACACGAGAAGGATGAGGATGACCCAGACGCCGGTCAAACTTTCGAGCCGCTTTCTTCGGCTCGCCATACCGGAGTCGGTCTTGATCAGCCTGATTCTCATCGGGACATCTCCACGCGCGCTTCTCGCGTTGACTTGGAGAACAGACCTCCTATTGTACGCATGAGATGGGAACGGACGACACTGGGCGAACCCCTGGAACTTCGTCCACGTGCGCCCACCGCACCTTCGACCCGGTTGTGAGCGCGCCGTCTCAACGAATGGAAAGGAGAAAGCCATGGCTTTTGTCTATCGAATAGTGGCTGCTCTTTCGTTCCTTGTCATCATCGACATTCATATTGTGGCTCTTGCCGACGAGATCATCCCGAATGTCGGAGGAGCAGGAGGACCGGGCGCCGTGTGCTTCGGGGGGAACTTTGTCGTGGCAGGTCCCCCAAACACCCCAGCCCGATGTGAGGGTGGCAAGGTGATGCATCCCGAAGTCGCCAATTATCTGCTTTTGAAGAATATCCACAACGGCATGGCATCGAGCCTCGCGAGCCAGGATCGTTTTCAGAAAGACATGTTGGCAAAACTCCAGCGCCTGTCCGACGTGTTGGTGAAAGGCGACGCATCTGAGAGGGACTTACGCCGGACTATCGTAGGTAAATTTGATTCTTTACCGAGGGAGCTGATGACCAGCGAGCCGATTGTTGCGTTGCGAAAGCAAATCCTTGATGAACTCGATAAACGGATACAAGACCATGCCGAGGCTAGGCCTTGATGCCGTGCGAAGAAGACCGGCGGGAGTTTTGGTAAGTCGCCTGTGGCGTGAAGCGACGGTCACCTACGAGATTGCTCGAGCCGTGTTGAAAGTCTTGGCTGAGAATGGCCGGGATTCCCAGGGGGAGATGGTTACGGTTGTCGTGAGCAGCCAAATATCCGAAGCAGGACAAACGGCGGGCAATAATATGGCGGGGTCTTTCGGTACGATGACGTACGATTACACCACGGATCAACTCACCTTCAAGCCGGCAAAGAGCTAACCGCGACCTGCGGCTGGCCGAGAGAACATCCAATTACCCTCGGATACCTTTGTTGTCAGGCCGGTAAGAAGAAAAAGCCGATCACGAACATCAGATAGACAGCCACTAACATCACGCCCTCCATCCAATGGCACTCGCCATCGGAAGTAAGGCGACTCACGATAGCAACCGCCACCACAATTGCGGCAATTTCAAAGTACGTGAAATGGAGGTTCATGGGCTGTCCGACCACGTAACCGAGGAACACGAGTGCCGGTGCGACAAACAACGCGACCTGGATGCTGCCCCCCACGGCGATGCCGAACGTCAAATCCATCTGATCATTTCTGGCAAATCGCACGGCATTCATCGCTTCCGAGGCATTGCCGACCAGTGCCAGGAAAATCACACCGGCGAAAATCGGCGTGAATCCAAGGCCGGCGGACGCGGGCTCGATCGCCCCGACGAGCATTTCGCTCATGATGGCAATCAGCACGGTGACGCCCGCCAGAATGGCAATGGTCTTGCGCTTGCTCCAACGGCCTTCCTCTACTTCCACTTGCGTCTCGGTCGGACCAAATTTCCCTGGTTCAGTCTCAATCAGTTGCCGATGGGTTTTGAGCGTGAACACCAGACTCAAGATATAGGCGAAAAAGAGAACGGCTGCGATCTCCGTGCTCACTTCACGCTCTTTCCCGGTGGCAAAGTGAAAGAGGGCCGGAATGAGCAGGCCGATCGCAGCCACGAGTAATAGTCCTCCATTGACACCTGCAATCGTCTTATTGAACTTTTGCCGGACACGGCCCCACCCTCCGACGATCATCGATACCCCGAGCGAAAACAGCAGATTGCCGAGAATCGACCCCGTAAGGGATGCTTTGACGATGTCGCCAAGTCCTTCCTTCAGCGCGAAGCCTGAAATGATCAGCTCGGGGGCGTTTCCGAGCGAAGCACTCATCAATCCACCAATCGTGGCCCCCACATAAGTTGAAAGCTGCTCGGTGGCCTTCCCCATCAATCCAGCCAGCGGCACGATCGCGAGTGCGGAAGCGCAAAAAATGAGGATGGGACCGGCACCAGTCCAAGGCTAATGCGAGAGGGATGAACACCAGCAGCCAATTCAGAATCATGGCTATTCCTTCTGCGGGCATCAGAGCATCAAATTGATATCGCACGACCAATACAATGCTGACGAGCCTTTCCCATCCCCTTTATTAGGAGAGGCCGATACTCCACCGAGCTGTCTAGGGACAGACATAGCTGTGTGTGAAAACCGGCCATGATACATAGGAATTTCTAATGCAGGAGATGCCCATGAACGAACAATTAGAATTCTTTTCCGCGAGAGCAATCACAACCTATGCTTTTGGCTTGCTGTTGTCTGGAATCCTCCTGTCCCATGGATGGGCCCAAAGCGAGCTAAGCAATGCCAAGCAAGAGCTTCAGCAGTTGGGGGCTGAAGCGGCTCAGCATGCGCGACGGGCGGAGGAAGCGGCGCGCAAGGCTGAAATGTTGGCAGACAAGGTCACGGGCATTGGACAACAGGATGCTCAACGAGCGGCCAGAGATGCCCGGCAACGAGCCGATGACGCGAAGGCTCAGTCGGATCAGATCCAATCTCAATCGACGCAGGGGTCCTCCGGCTCGGTGCTGCCAGATATGAAGCAAGCAGTTCAACAAGTTAAACAGATGGGAGACGAAGCAGAAAGCCATGCTCAGCGGTCCATGAATTATTACAAGGACCTGGATCAGTCCATCCAAAGTAACTCAGGCACCGGGGAAACCAGCCCGGCGCCGAGTCAGTAAAACAATCCCGCCTTACATCTCGCTAAGGCTTCTGCCTTTTCGATGGCGTGAAACACGAGTGAGGCTGCTGGACGAGACAGGCACTTCTGAATCCGTTTGACCTTCGGTGCCCGTGCGACGGACTCTTATGTCGGTGTGGTGTCGGTCACTAGGGTCCGCCAAGCATACTGGCCAAAGAGCCGTCGGCATGGACGCGCGCGATATGGTTGACAGCGACTCCGTTATAGGTCGTGAAGGCTCCCCCAATGTAGAAGTCCCTCGTGCCGTCCGGCAACGGGACGATGGTTAAGACTTCGCCATCCAAGTTGGGCTCTTGAAAGGTGGAGACCATCGCACCATTTCGATTGAAGCGGAGTAAGCGGATTCGATTACCCACGAGCCCTGAGGCGTAGAGGTCACTAGTTCCATCCTGAGCTGGAGCAATCGAGAAAGTCGTCATTGGGACGGCCGCTGTGAAGCTGGTGTCGAATGCACCTGTTTCGAGTACACGGACTAACCCAATCCGACCGCCAATATAGATGTCCTGAGTGCCATGGCCCACCGGTGCGATCACTTCCACAACAGGGGCGGATGTGTAGCCCACGTTGCTCATGAACGTCGTATCGAGTGTGCCGTCCACATTCAGACGGATGAGGCTCGACACCGCGACGCCGTTATACGACAGCAAGCTTCCGCCCACGGAGAGCTTTCCATTCGGCGTAGGCAGCAGAGCTTGGATCCAAGCAGGGTTTCCTGTCGAGGGTAATCCGCCGGGAAAACCATGTTCCGTCGAAAAAGCGGCATCGACGCTGCCGTTGGCGTACAATCGGGCGATTTGGAGGGTATACGCACACTGGGGGTTTGGCGGAGATGCTTGACCGCAATCTCGATCAGGTCCGCTATTGACCGCATAGACTTCACCACTACCGTCTTCAGCCACCGCAATGCCGCCTGGAACGAAATCGCCCGCGAAGCGGAACGTCGGATCCAATGCGCCGGTCCGAGTCAGTCGGACCAGATGAGACACTGGCTGTCCATCGAAATGGGCGAACGCTCCCGATACATACAGTTCACCCCCACCGGTTTCCGCAAGGGCAATGCGATAGACGTGATCATCGAACCCTTGACCAAAGCGATGGGCCACGCTTCCATCTGCGTGTAATCGGATCAGCTCATTGGGCGTCGAGCCCTGGTCGCTGATGAAGTCACCGCGGACATACATATCTCTAGTGCCGTCCTGAGCTAACAAAATCTGGCGGACAGTCCCATTGAATGCCATCATGATTCCCGTTCCCGGACTGAATCTGGCCGTCGTAGCCAGAGCAATTTGGGCAGTCACGCCTGGAAGCTGCCCATTAGCGGGAGGCCCACTCGGGCTGGTCGCGGGAATTGTGGACCCTGGAAGCTGCCCGTTAGCGGGAGGCCCACCGGGGCTGGTCGCGGGAACGGTAGACCCTGGAAGCTGGCCATTGGCGGGAGGCCCACCGGAACTGGTTGCGGGAACGGTGGACCCTGGAAGCTGTCCGTTAGCAGGAGGCCCACTCGGGCTGGTTGCGGGAACTGTAGTCACACCTGGACTGGTTCCGGGCCCCCCTGGACCGAACTGAGGTGAAGTAGGTGAATTAGAAGAAGGATCAGGTGAAGTTGGTGGATTAGAAGATGAAGCTTGTGCAGAATTGTTATCGTCGCCGCTGCATCCTGTAATGGTTATAGAAGCCCACAAGATACATAGACAGCCGAGAACAGTGGATAACCACTTGGCCATAACGGCATTTAGATAAATGTGCCTACTTGAATGGTGAGGGTATGTACGCTGCGAGAAATTACCAACTCGCGGCTTCACCAGAGGTCGATGAAATTACCCCTAGTCCAACGGAGGAAAGTATTTGAATGGTAGGAAGGAGCCAAATAGGGCAAACCCGCGATTTGGTTATTCGCGGGCTATCCACGGGCCATTAAAATTTGTTTTGAAACAGGCGGAAGATTACGTCAAAGCCCTGATGTCAAGTCGACGGCGGGTTTTCAACGAGAGAGGCAAGTTTCACATATTCAATGCTCGGCCGGACTCCGTAGATTTTGGCGACCCCATCAATCATTTGAGGCGAGTAAAACCTCCGCGCAGCGTCTTCTGACTCCCAAACGTAGAAGTTGAGAGCTTGGCGCCTAGCTGCGTCAACGGTAAATGCCTTAGATCGTAGACCCGGCATGCCTTGAAACTTGCTGCGAGCGCCTTCGGCGATTTGCTGTAGACGCGCCTCGTTGAATTCATTCTCGTACTGGAACCGCACTATGACAGCGATCATAGGAACCTCCCCGGCAGCGAAGCCCGGTTGGCATTGCCATATTAGGCCGACCCCCCCTTCTGGCTGCAACAGCTCTCAGACGGTATTTCATGGAATCGCGCCTCGCTTTAAAAGCACCACCACTGCTGATGAAAATCAATGCGATGACTCTTCGGAAACGTCCGATGAGTGACAAGCATTGACAACAAGTTACAGTTTGCGTGTCCTATATAGGACAGCCGTCCGTGAATCAATCTGATATTAGACCCTTCCAAAATGAGATTTTGATTGGCAGACAGTTCATGGTACATGTCCCAATCCCCACGGTCGTCCAGCCATCTAGTATCCTAGGCCCATTCGACCGTATTGATTCCGTCAAAGCTCGCTTGCTCACCATACTTCCCTAGGCATCATACCAGTAGAGGAAACGCCTGCATAAGTGCAACAAGAGATTCTGCTTCACATATCGCCTGGGAGGTCACTATGGCTTCAGTATTGAACTCTCCCCCTGTTGATCCCAGGCAATCAGACATCCCCGGTCAACTGACAATGCTCATCTTGGAAACGTTGAGGCAAAAAGAAGAATGTGACATGGATGAGATGGTGCAAACGTGTAAACCGTACACGTGGAATGTTGTCTTTTCGGAGATCGATCGTCTCAGCCGAGCGGGATTGCTGTGCGTGCATTATCGCAGTCGTGGTCAGTACGCCATCAGTCTTCCGCGCTGCGTCTAACCGGAATCTGTGGCCATGTCATGACTCAAAAGGGCAGCTTGGACGCTTGGAGGCTATCGTTCAGAAGTCGCCTCGCCTTAAAAGGTCAATAGGAGTGTTTTGGTTGCCACACAACGTTGAGTTTTGGAGCTTTTCGTTTGGTCTCGCCTCGCTTTTCGTAAGACATACACCACGTATCCTTTAGCCTCGTTCATAAACAAGGGAACCTCTCGTGGCAAAAAGCCGTTTGCCAAGAAAAGACTCGACTTCCGGCGATCGTCTCAGGCGCGTCGGCAAGCAACCAGAACGTTTCGGCCGGCCGGCGGAAATAGCCCTTGAGAACCTGATCGTGATTGGAGCTTCAGCGGGAGGCTATATAGCTTTAAAAGAAGTGGTCAGAGGATTTTCCAGCGACATTCCCGCGGCTGTGATCATCTTGCAGCACTTGGGCGGAGTGCCGCGCCACGAATGGGAGAATGCCTTTGCTGAGCACACGGTCGTCCCCATCGCAGTGGTCAAGTCAGGAGATCGGCTGCAGCGAGGAAGGATTTACGTTACGCCTCCTGGACAATCCGTTTTCCTCCAAGAACGCACGTTGCGGCTTGAGCCTCAAAAGAAAGACATTCCTGTTACAACGATCAATCGTTTATTTGAGTCGGCGGCAAAAGAGTATCGGGATCGGGTCATTGGCGTTATTCTCACCGGCCTCCTGAGAGACGGCACGGTAGGGCTGAAGGCGGTGCATGATGCCGGCGGGCTCACCATCGTGCAAGATCCCACCGAAGCCGAGTACCCTGATATGCCCGCGAACGCAATGCGAGAGTTGCCCGTCACGTTTTGCCTGAAACTAGCCGAAATTGGCCCAGCCCTTGATGTACTGGCACGTCGTACAACGGAACTGGAAACTGGGCTGGCTGTCTCAGCGCGCGTGCTGAAAGAACGCGTTGCGTTGCTCGGACGCCTTCTTGCTCAATCGAAGCAGAATCAGGGCACACACCAGTTTCTTTCCACCGAGATAATCTCGTTAGAGCGTGATTTGCGTTCGATCCAGGCACTTCTGGAAGAAGCCCTCGCCTTAACGGAAAAGCGTGGGTGACTGCCTTGATCGAGCGGGCTATTAGCTACATC
>DATFDJ010000201.1:0-9549 GCA_035252115.1 Nitrospira sp.
CCGGTGTTGCTGATATTCAGTGTCTGGTTCGCTGGATTAGTTCCTCCCTGCTGGGCCGTGAACGAGAGGCTCGTCGGACTCAAGCCAATCGAAGGTGGGACCGGTGCCGCCGACACCGTGAAGGCAACGGGGATATTGACGGAGGTCGCACCTGGTGCACTGACGGTGACCACACTGTTGTAACTTCCGGCTGTGAGAGTGCCGGTCGTGACCGAGATCGAAACACTTCCATTTCCGCTGCCGGAGGCAGGGGAAACGGACAACCAGGCGGCGGTGTCGCTCGCAGACCACGTGAGCGTCCCGCCGCCTTTGTTGTTAATGGTCACGGTTTGCGGGACGGGATTGCCAGAGCCCTGCTGCGCGGCGAACGAAAGGCTTGCTGGAGAGAATCCGATGGCCGGCGGCACCGGAGCTGCGGTGACGGCGAATGCAACCGGCACCGTCACCGAATTTGACGATCCGGCTGCACTCACGGTCAGTAGCGCGGTGTAATTGCCCGCATTGAGACCTGCGGAGGATGCCGTCAACGTCACCGCGCCATTGCCGGTGCCTGACGGCGGCGAGACCGATAACCACGACGCGTTGTCGCTGACGGACCAGGTCAATGTTCCCCCGGTCGTATTGATATTCAACGATTGAGGCGCGGGGGCCGTCCCGCCTTGGACTGTTGAGAATGAGAAACTGCCTGGCGTTGCACCGATGGACGGAGAGACCGCCGGCGGTGTGGGCGCTGGTGAAGACGGCGGTGTGGGTGTAGGCGCCGGTGTGGGTGCCGGTGCTGATGCGGGGGCCTGCGGAGCAGTGAGTTGCGCGAGGTTGGGGATTTCTTGGAGCAGGAGCTGTGCACTTCGGCCTCGCAATCCTGAAGGTCTTGAATTCGAACCGGGAGAAGCAAGGGAAGTGGTTGCAGCAGGCGGGCTCACAGGGGAAGCCGCCGACAGCATCGTCGCCGACGGAGTTGCGCCGGACGGCTTTACAGGTGAAACACCGGCGAGAACCGCTGCGGATGGGGCAGGGGAAGCTGCGGCAATGAGTCCGGTCGTCGCCATTTGGGAGGATGTCGTTTGAGCAACGCCGGTTTTGACTGCCGCAGGGGCTATTGAAGAGTCCTGCGCCGGGATGATCTGGGAAACAGAATTTTGCATCGTTGTCGATGAAGGAGATGCCGCCATCGTCGTGTCTTTGACAGGTGCGTTCTGTCCGGGCGTTTTCTTGATCAACCGGTGCGGTCTATTGCCCTTGACCGAGACCCCTTTTATTTCTTTCTGCCTCGTCGAAGCGATGGACGATTCTTCTGCGAACAGTGTCGGTCCGTCGCCGAAGGTCATCAGGAACACCCCAACAGCACACACCAACAGGGCATTCGATTGTTGACGCATGGTCGAGCTCCTCCGTGTTACAAAACCCGCCATTGCCCTGAATTTTGCTGATTCTCGGCATCATCGCGACAGTTCCTCGTGGACCGATTTTTGTCGGCACCGAGGAGTCGGGCATACGCAAGAGTAATGCCGGTGGGTCATAGTGAGTGAGCACAGAAAATTGTTTTATTTTATTCGGCAAATCAAGCTGTTAATGTCTCGATGCGGCAGCCTGGCGATCTCGGGAATCTGGCTGGATGAATCCTCTTCCATGCACACACCATCCGAATGTGCAAGCTTAGGAGGAAGCGTCGTGCGCTGGTCTCTCATATTGTTGCTTGGTTCCGTGCTTGCTGGAGACCATCTACGAGACATCGACGCGGATTCCGCCATACCCACTTGGAGCAACAACGGAGATAGTTCGTGGTGGTATGCGCGTCATCGAGAAATACAGGACCGCGTTCACGATTCGGATCCGTTGGCCGTCATGATGGGCGATTCCATCACCCAGGGATGGGAGGATGCAGGGCAAGTGGTTTGGCAGCAATACTATGGTAAGCGTCGCGCGATGAATCTGGGCTTTAACAAAGATCGGACCGAGGACCTACTCTGGCGGCTTCAACATGGTGAGATTGCCGGCATGTCACCCAAACTGGCCATCGTGATGATCGGGACGAATAATCTTGCAGCCGGCCAATCAGAGCAGCGCACTGCAGCAGGGATTCACGCGGTCGTGCTCGCGCTCAGAGAAAGACTTCCGCACACGAACATCCTCCTGCTGGCCATTTTCCCGAGATTGGCTTCTCCTCGCGATCCTCTTCGCCGGTCCATCCGCTCAGTGAATGAGATCATTGCTCGGTATGCCGATGACCGGCATATTTTTTATCTCGATCTCACGGAGAAATTTGTCGATGACAAGGGTGATTTATTGCAGGATGTGATGCCGGACGGTATCCATCCTAATGAACTGGGCTACCGGATTTGGGCAGAAGCGATGGAGCCGACGATCGAACAGTTGCTTCATACGCAAGAGACGACGGATTGATCGTGTCTTGATTGGAGACTTCATTGACGGAAGTTTTGTAATCTGCCATTGTGTCGAAAGTAAATCCGGGAGGAGGCGATGGGGCATCAGGAATTGAAAAAGCGTAAAGTCGCCGTCGTCGGACTAGGGTATGTCGGCCTGCCGATCGCGGTGGCGTTTGGAAAAATCGCGCCAGTCATTGGATTCGATATCAACAAGGAGAAGATTGCGGAACTGCAAAAGGGACATGATCGTACGGGAGAAGTATCGAAGGCGGACCTCACACAGTGTCAGGTACGGTATACGTCCGAGCCGGCCGATCTTAAAGCCGCCGATTTCATCATTGTCGCGGTGCCGACTCCCATTAACGAGGCGCTGCAGCCGGATTTGACCGCGCTACGGAAATCGTCCGAATTGATCGGCGCCAACCTCTCTCCTGGCACTATTGTAGTGTTTGAATCGACCGTCTATCCCGGCGCTACCGAAGAAGTGTGTCAACCGATACTCGAACAGGCTTCGGGCTTGAAGTGCGGAGTCGATTTCAAATTAGGTTACTCACCCGAACGAATCAATCCGGGCGATAAAGAGCATACGCTGGAAAAAATAGTGAAAGTCGTTTCGGCACAGGATGACGAGACCTTGCAGATCGTCGCCGAGACCTATGCGACCGTGGTGAAGGCCGGCATTCATCGTGCATCGAGTATTAAAGTCGCAGAAGCGGCAAAAGTTATTGAGAATACGCAGCGTGATCTCAACATCGCGCTGATGAATGAGCTGGCCCTCATTTTCCATCGTCTGGACATCGATACGAAATCAGTTTTGGAAGCGGCTGGTACGAAATGGAATTTTTTGAAATTCTCTCCCGGTCTGGTCGGAGGTCATTGCATCGGCGTCGATCCATATTATTTGACCAGCAAGGCCGAGTCCGTCGGCTACCATCCTCAGGTCATTCTGGCCGGCCGGCGCATCAATAATGGGATGGGAAAATTCGTCGCCGAGCAGACGATGAAACGACTGAGCGAATTGAACCGGCCCATCAAGGATTTGAGGGTGGCGGTGTTGGGGTTGACGTTTAAAGAAAATGTTCCCGACCTACGGAACAGCAAGGTTCCGGACATCATCCAGGAGTTGAAAGAATACGGACTCCAAGTGGTCGTTCATGATCCGATTGCCGAACCGGAAGAGGCGGTTCAGGAATATGACATTCATCTCTGTCGGTGGGATGATCTCAAAGAAATCGATGGAATTGTCCTCGCTGTCGCCCACCGGACCTATGCGGATATGGAACTGAGCATGTTGCTGAAACCTCTGCGACATCAACGCGATGGTGTGGTAATCGACGTCAAGTGCGCCCTCGACCAATCTAAGCTTCCCAAGACGCTCAAGTATTGGCGTTTGTAGCGGCAGGATGTTGAAAAAGGCCGCCGACTTCGTTCTCGCATCGCTCAGAGGCTCAACGTACGACAAAAAGTACGCCTCACCTCTTCGCTCACTGCGGCCTTGCCGGACGGCCTTTTTGAACATCATGCGTCTCTTCTGAAGCTTTCATCCGTAGGCGTCACCGAACCATTGTTCAGCAGTAGACGGGACTGGATCAAAAAGCAAACAAACGCTATACTGCACACCCAACATATAGACGCCTTCGCAATTTTTTTCCACAACGTATGGGAGTTGGTGTAGAGTACGGCTGGCATCAAAATTCCAATCGCCTGACGCCCGGCGCACATTTTTCTTCGGTCGCCGCGTAAGTTATGGATCAAACCTCCTTTTTGTCCACCGTTCACCTCGCCTCCATTATAAAGAGACTGACCGTTATCGCTGCCGTATCCCTGGCCGGCTGTGCGTACTTTAGCTCGTCAGATGTGAAACGGGGAGACCAAGCTCTTGCCGCGGGTCAGTGGGAAGACGCCAGCCTCGCCTATCGTCAGGCTCTCAAAGACGATCCATTCAATGCCACGCTCCAAGAAAAGTATGCGATGGCTCGAGAGCGAGCCGCAGGGCAGTACGAGGAGCGGGGCCGTGCGTATCTGAAGGAACAGCAACTGGACCTGGCTATCGAGCAATTCAAACGAGCGCTCTCGATGGAGCCGACGAGTGCTGCGCATCAGGCCGGGCTCACGGAAGCCATCAGGCTCAAAGAAGCTCGGCAACACTATCGAGACGCCGATCGTCTCGTGCAACTGGGCCGTGTCGACGAGGCCATGGAGGGCTTTTCTAAGGCCGCCGAACTCGACCCCTCATATCCCGAACCGTTGGAAAGCATCGCGAAGCTCACGGAAGAGCAACAGGCGCTTGCGCGGGAAGATCGAAGAAAGCAGCCGATCACTCTTCGTTTTCGCAATGCAGGACTGAAGGAAGTCTTGGAGGGAATCGGGAAGGCGGCGGGCATGAACCTGATATTCGACAAAGATGTCCGCAACGATCCCGTGACGATCACCGTGCAGGACACGCCGTTCGACGATGCCCTCAACCTGATCCTCAACAGTAATAGCCTCTTTTCGAGAATGGTGGCGCCCGGTGTCATGATCATCAGTCCGAACACCAAACAGAAACAGGAACAGTATCAGGATCTCATGGTTCGGACCTTCTACCTTTCCAGCGCCAAGGCAAAGGATATGGTCGTGCTGCTGAAGACCATGCTGGACTCCAAGCGTATGCATGCCAACGAACAACTCAACACCGTCGTGATTCGGGACCAGCCGGAGAAAATCGAGATGGCCGAAAAGATCATTTTGGCCAACGATCGGATGGATTCCGAGGTGTTATTTGACGTCGAGATCCTCGAAGTGGATAGAACCACGAATCAGACTTACGGCTTAACCTATCCCAAACAAGTGGCAGGTGCCCTCGTGCCCCCCGGCTTTGCCGGAACGATTGCCGGCGACATCGGTCAGCAATTCACGTTCCGTCAACTTACGAGTCTTGGCAAAGACAGTTACCTCTTCAAGCTCCCGACCAACGTTCAGTTGGATTTCTTCAAACAAGTCACCGATGCGAAGACGCTTGCATCTCCCAAGATACGGGTGGTCAACAACAAGAAGGCCGAAATCAACGTCGGCGATAAACAACCTATTCTCCTATCCACGACGAACGTGCTGCCGGGACAAGCCGCGACGGGAGCCGTGCCGACGACCTCAACCGTGACATCGATTGAATTTCGTGATACGGGTGTCAAACTGACCGTGGAACCCGCCATCCATCTGAATAATGAACTGTCCCTGAAGATGAAAATCGAGGTGGTCAGCCTGGGTCAGCAGGTGACGCTGCAAGCCAATCCGCCCATCAACCAGTTTAAATTCGGCAACCGGTCGGCGGAAACCATGTTGAGCATGAGGGACGGCGAGACGGTCATCCTGGGCGGGCTCATGCAGGAATCCGATCAGAGAGTCAAGACGACGATTCCTTGGATCGGAGACCTTCCCGTCATCGGGAATCTTCTGAGCTCTTTCCAAACGCAAAAAGTCACCACAGAAGTGATCTTGACGCTGACCCCGCATATCGTTCAATCCATGACACCGCCGGCACTCAGCAAACAGGCGTTTTGGTCCGGGACCGATTCGATGTATGCCACCAGTCCGTTGTTTACCGTTCCAGCGAAATCCACCATCGGCGTGAAGACATCGAATGCTCACGGCTTCACGATGGAAAACGGAGTGATTGCCAAGGCGAGTGAGCCAGGCAAGCCTTTGGTTGCCTCGCTGGCACGCATGGTATCGACAGGGCCGGTCGTATCGATCGCTCCTGAAAATTCCATTGTGCCGCTGGGCAAGGAATTTAAGTTGACGATCAAAGATGAGCGGTTACGGGCTTCAGCGGACGGCTGGTTCCAGCTCCACTACGATCCCAATGTGCTGCAGTTCAAGACCTTGGTTCATGGCGACATCATTCAGCCGTCCGACTCCGCCGGCCAAGGAGTTCCAGGGGCCGCGGAAGGAACCGTGGCGTTTAAGGTTTCCGCATCGGCTCCCCGAGCGGCAAAGGGAGGACGAATGGTGACCGCGACCTTCGTCGCAAAATCGCCGGGCGTCTCTCCCGTGAATGTGATGTTAAATGATGCCATGGAGGCGTCCATCGCCTCGGCGGCCGATGGAAAGGGCATCGTGAGGGTGCGGTGAAGGAATCGGGGGTCACGCTCCTCGAGTTGTTGGTCACGTTGACGATCGTGATGATCCTGGCTTCCATCGCGTTTCCCTTAACCCGCGTCTCCGCTCAACGGGCCCGTGAAATCGAACTTCGGCAGGATCTGCGAGTCATACGCGCTGCGATCGATACCTTCAAGTTGGAATGGAACCGGGACGGGGATACGTTGGTGGGCCCGCTATGCGTCAAAAACAAACTCACCTGCAAGGATGTGACGAGCATGTACGGGTATCCGAAATCCTTGGCCATGTTGCTGGGCATCAAATTAACCGGCGAAGAAGCGACGATCCGGGGCACGCCGATCCGACGGTACCTTCGAAACCTTCCTCTCGACCCCATAACGGGCAAAGCGGATTGGCTGCTTCGCTGTTACAAGGATGCGCCGAATCCTTCGAGTTGGTGCGGCGAAGACGTATATGACGTGATGACGTTGAGTGAGGACGTCGCCCTCGATGGAACGAAATATCGGAACTGGTAGTCGGAAAGCCCAGATCCCAAACGGATTCTCGTTGATCGAGTTGCTGATCGTCGTGTCGATCATCGGGATCCTTGCCACCATGGCTGTTCCCACCTATCAGGCCTCAGTCCTCAAGGCGAAAGAGACAGCGTTGCGCCAGGATCTCTTCACCCTTCGCGACGTGCTCGATCAACACCGGGCCGACCGGGGGAAATATCCACCCTCTCTCCAAATTCTGGTATCGGCGGGATACCTGCGGACCGTGCCGAAAGATCCCTTCACCAATTCCGAAGCCACATGGCAGGAAATCACGGGTGTAGTGGAAGAAGGAGTGATCGACGTATTTTCAGGTTCGGAGTTCGTGGGCACGAATGGCATTCCCTATAATCGCTGGTGAGCATTGATCTGCACATCTAACCAGGTCGGTCTTGCCTCGCTGTGCCGGCGCATGATCCTGTGCGCCACACTAAGTCTTGGCGCGCTCTCGGTGGCAGCCTGCGGCGAACTGGAGCCCATGATCGAACCGGAAGTGGCCGATCTGCAGCTCACGGTGGATACGCTCAAGACGCAGATTCGTGATGCGCAGCGGAGCATCACTGAATTGCGCAGCGAACTGGACGCGCGCCGGCAGGAGCTGGCCGAGGCGCACGTGATGCGGGCTCAACTCGAAGGGCGGGTGAGAGAAGCGGAACGGCGCGTCGCGGAGGCCCGGCACGTGATCGAGCTGCAGCGTGAAGAACTGGTCGCGGCACGCATTCAACGTGAGCGCATCTCGAAGAGCAGTGTGCAGCTCCAAAGTCAGATCAATCAATTGCAGAAGCATTTGGCGAAGTTGCGCTCGCCGCATGACGGCGCCTCGGGAACAGCCCCAGCGTCTTACGACGGCACTGGGGGACAAATCCAAAGGGCTGTTACGGCAGCGACGCCTGCTGCGCTGGTCGGAGTTTCCCCCGCCGATCACTCTCCGGCCGTGCACGAGGTTCAGGGGATCTCCGTGCGCGCCGTCTCAGTGAAGCCCGGCGATACGTTGTGGAGCATCTCGCAACGATATCAGGTCGATCTTAATCGTCTTCGATCCCTGAACCGTCTAACCGACAATCGAATTGCGGTGGGACAGGCGATTTGGGTGCCTGCGGATCGGTTCGCCGGCGATCCCGCGCCGGCAAATGTCGACGGTCGTCGCTGACCGTCTCTCTTGTTCCCTTCGTGAATCACACGATGAGCCTGTTCACTTACAGAGTCGCTCGTTCCGACGGATCGGTCATCGATGGTCAAATCGACGCGGAGGATGAGTCCTCCGTTCGAGCGAAACTCGAGGGACAAGGCTTTCTCGTCTTCCAGCTCCGGCGGCACGGCAGCCGCAGCGCGGCCGCCGTGAGCCTGCCGGTCTTCAAAGGCCTGCCGTTGGCTGAATTTCTCATCTTCAACCAGGAATTGCTGGCTCTCGTCAAAGCCGGACTGCCGGTGCTGCGGGTATGGGATCTTCTCATCGAGCGGGCGCGCCACGCCGGTTTTCAACAGGCCATTCGCATGGTGCGCCAGGATATTCGCGGAGGAGCCTCTGCGTCGGATGCGCTCGCCAAGCATCCGTCTTACTTCTCCGAGCTCTACGTCGCCACGATCAAAGCCGGCGAGCAATCCGGAAACGTCGCCGAAGTGCTCCAGCGGTTCATTCTGTACCTGAAGTTGATGATCGGTCTTCGCCAGAAGATGGCCAAGGCGTTGGCCTACCCCGCGTTCCTCATCGTCATCGGGATCGGTGTGATCGGGTTTCTCTTGGCGTACGTGATGCCGACCTTTGTCTCGGTGTACGGTGAATCGTCCAAGGCCCTTCCGGCTGCCACGCAGATGTTGATCGATCTCGTCACGGCCGGGAAAACCTATATCGTTCCGGCGAGCATCCTGCTCGGCGGACTCGTGTTTGGGCTACGGGCGTACTACGCGACGCCGGGCGGACGCCTCGCCGTGGATCGTCTCTCGTTGCGTGCTCCGCTCCTGGGCCCGATTTTTGTGAAACACCACACCATTCAATTGGCACGCACGCTGGGGACGATTTTGGCCGGTGGGACGCCTCTGGTGGACGCCTTACACATTACGAAGGGCGCGATTTCCAACAAGCACATCGCGGCCGGCGTGGCGGATTCCGTCGAGGAAATCCGGCAAGGCACGACCCTGGCTGCGGCGCTGGACCGCCCGGGGGTCTTTCCGAAGTTGGCGATGGAAATGCTTGCGGTCGGCGAAGAGACAGGATCGTTGGAAACCATGCTCCATGACGTGGCCGAATTCTATGAAGCAGACCTTGATCTTCGCCTGACCCAGCTCACGACGTGGATCGAACCGGTGCTTTTGTTGGTCATGGGTGTGCTCGTCGGGGGTATCGTCATCGTGATGTACCTCCCTGTCTTCCAGATGGCCGGAACCGTGTAGAAAAGGACGACTGAAACCGATGTCTACGCCGCGGACCGGCACGAGGCCGGCATTAGCCGATGTGCTGATCGCTCAGGGCATGGTTCCACGCCAGACCGTCGAGCACGTCTTGGATCGGCTGGGCGGGGTGTCCGCTTCACTGG
>DATFDJ010000202.1:0-2834 GCA_035252115.1 Nitrospira sp.
CACGGTCAATCGACAATGGTCAATCGTCAATCGCTCCCGATTCGGCACTCAGCCCTCGGTCCTCGGTCCTTGCCAGCCATCAGCCATCAGCCATCAGCTCTTGCAAAATTGTGGACGTCGGTCATCGCCGCCCCATGGATCTCGCCGTGGAGGTGCCGAAGGACGAGCTGAGCGCCGTGGCGACCAACGCGATCTGGTCCGACATTTACGATCGCCTGGCCGAGTTGGTACGTGAGCACCGGTCGACGCTCATTTTCGTCAACACGCGCCGATTGGCCGAGCGGGTGTCGCACTATTTGGAGGAGCGTCTCCGTGATTTGGGGACCGATGTCGTAGCGGCGCATCACGGCAGTCTATCCCGCCATATCCGGCTGTCGGCCGAGGAGAGGCTGAAGTCCGGCAAGACGCGCGTCGTCGTCGCGACTGCCTCCCTCGAATTGGGTATCGATGTCGGAACCGTGGACCTCGTCTGCCAGATCGGATCTCCCCGCTCGATCGCCATCGGCTTACAACGAATCGGACGGGCAGGGCACTGGATCAAGGCCGTGCCGAAAGGTCGGCTGTTTGCCACGACGCGCGACGAATTGCTCGAATGCGCCGCTCTCGTTCGAGCCATCAAAGCGGGGACGTTGGACCACATCGACGTGCCGCCTGCCCCCCTCGACATCCTGGCTCAGCAGATCGTGGCGGCCGCCGCAAGCCAGACCTGGATCGAAGACGATCTGTTTGCTCTCGTCCGGCGCGCAATGCCGTATCGAGACTTGAACCGCGATACGTTTGACACGATCGTTCGGATGCTCGCCGACGGCATTGCGACCAGCCGCGGACGGGGACTTGCCCATCTCTACCACGATCGGATCAATCATAAGATCAAAGGGCGGAGAGGCGCACGGCTGGCGGCCATCACGTCCGGCGGCGCGATCCCCGATACGGCCAACTATGCGGTCCTGGCCGAGCCGGCGGGGACGGTAGTCGGCACGGTAGACGAGGACTTCGCCGTGGAGAGTCTGGCGGGCGATATCATGCTGCTCGGCAATACCTCGTGGCGCATCAAAGGCGTCGAGACGGGGCGGGTGCGGGTTGAAGACGCTCACGGCGCACCTCCGAACATTCCGTTCTGGCGGGGCGAAGCTCCTTCGCGTACGGCGGAATTGTCCGCCGAAGTGGCTTCGCTGCGCCAGGACATTGCGAACAGACTCGACGGTTCCCCTCACCCATCCCTCTCCCCTGAGGAGAGAGGTGAAGGAGAGGGGGCCGCCGCGCGTCATCTCATCACATGGCTTCGTACCGAATGCGGTCTCGACGTTCGAGGCGCGCAGCAAGCGATCGAGTACGTCCTGGCCGCGACCGCAGTGCTCGGCACCGTGCCGACGCAGGACAGCATTGTCGCGGAGCGCTTTTTCGACGAGAGCGGCGGCATGCAACTGGTGATTCACGCGCCGTTCGGGGGGCGAATCAATCGTGCCTGGGGTCTTGCGCTGCGCAAACGGTTCTGCGTGACGTTTGACTTCGAGCTTCAAGCGGCGGCGACCGACAACGGTCTGGTCATTTCTCTCGGTGAGAAACACAGCTTTCCGTTGGAGTCGGTGTTCGGATACCTTCATTCGCACAGCGTGCGTGAGGTGCTCACTCAGGCCGTGCTCGCGGCGCCGATGTTTGCCACGCGCTGGCGATGGAATGTGTCGCGCGCGCTGGCGCTGTTGCGGTTCGTGAAAGGCAAGAAAGTCGCGCCGCAGATCCAGCGGATGAAGGCGGAGGATCTCCTGGCCGCCGTGTTCCCCGACGCCATCGCCTGCCAGGACAATCTCACGGGGGATCGCGCCGAGCGCCGCATCCCGGATCATCCCTTGGTGGAGGAAACGCTGCGGGATTGCCTGACCGAGGCAATGGATCTGGACGGTCTGACCGAGGTCCTGCGCAACATAGAAACGGGCCGTATCCGCTGTGTGGCCATCGAGACGCCCGTGCCCTCTCCGTTCTCACACGAGATCCTGAACGCGAATCCGTATGCGTACCTCGACGACGCGCCGCTGGAAGAGCGGAGGGCTCGCGCGGTGGAACTGCGGCGCACCTTGCCTCCTGACTTGGCCGGCAAGCTGGGTGCGCTGGATCAGGCGGCGATCGACGAAGTCGTGCGTGAATCCTGGCCGGTGGTCCGCGACGCGGACGAGCTGCACGATGCCTTGCTCACGCTCGTCTGGGTGCCGGCCGAGCAAGTCGCAGGTTGGTCGCATTTCCTTCCGCCGTTGATCGAATCCGGTCGCGCATCAGAGATGGAATTTCCCCTCACCCCCACCCTCTCCCCAGAGGGGGGAGGAGAAGGGGAGGGGCGGGAAGTGAACGATGAGCGGCGAAAGGCAAGAGGTTTGGTAGCCACGGAGAACCGGAATCGGATCGAGAAGGTGTTTGCCGACACCGACGAATCAACGCTG
The DNA here is from genome assembly GCA_035252115.1 of Nitrospira sp. Classification (GTDB taxonomy): domain Bacteria; phylum Nitrospirota; class Nitrospiria; order Nitrospirales; family Nitrospiraceae; genus Nitrospira_C. The sequence continues at coordinate 2,433 of DATFDJ010000202.1, forward strand.
GATGCCATCGTACAAGGCTGGATGGAAAGCATCGGTCCGACGACGACGGGCGAACTGGCCGAACGATTGCATTTTTCCCACGAGGCGGTTCATGCCTCGATGATCCGGCTCGAATCCCAGGGCCAAGTGCTCCGAGGACAGTTCCGTCCCCATTCAGCACTCCGTCCTCAGCCCTCGGAACTGCCGGGCGCTGTCTCGCCGGAATGGTGTCATCGCCGCCTGCTGGCGCGCATCCATCGTTTGACGATCGGCACGTTGCGCAAGGAAGTTGAACCGGTCCCGGCGGTCGACTTCGTGCGATTTCTGCTCCAATGGCAGCATGTCGTTCCCGGAGCTCGACAGCATGGAGAAGCGGGGCTCCTCGAGGTCATCAAGCAGTTGGCCGGGTTTGAAGCGGCGGCC
>DATFDJ010000203.1:0-6264 GCA_035252115.1 Nitrospira sp.
AGTTGCTGTAACCTTCGCCGGAGCCTCTTCCCGTATCTATTTTCGAGACGAGTGGGTCTATCGCGCCAAGTGCCAGCACAAGAAAGGGTGCTCCGCAGACAAAGTTTCCAAACGCCGTCGGGGCTGCTACTATAAAGTTTCGGTTATACAAATTGAAAACTGGTGTCAGAGCATTATCTTGAAAAAATGCCCGTGACGAACATCCGAAAAGTACAAATGTTAAAACGGTTGCCAACATAGCTTTCTGTGCTCGTAGCAAGCTGTTAAAGAGTATGCCCATCGGGGACAGCTACAGAATCCTCAGTTGTCTATTGAAGAGAACCTTAGCGTCTGAAAATTGGGTCGTCAAAAGAAATGCAGGATTAGCGCGGTTCAGGCGAGGGAAGCAGTACGAGCGGCAGCATGAAACCCACGGTGTGAGAGACACTCCGAAGCTTACTCAGTGCTGTACGTCGGCGGGCTGAAGCGACTGAGAACAAAGCTGAGGACCTGCTTTAGTAGCCTGCCGATAATCCACTTCGATCGTAAATCCCAAATCCTCGATCATGCCCCAGACTTCCGGAGCCGGGGCGCCGGGGGTTGTGAGGTACCCGTTCACGAAGACGGAGTCGGCTGGATAGAGTGCCAGAGGTTGAAGGCTTCGGAGGTTATGCTCCCGCCCGCCTGCGATGCGGATTTCGGTTCGTGGGTGCAGGAAACGGAAGAGACACAGGATTTTGAGGCAGCGCTGCGGCGTCAGTTCGCGGCAATCTTCCAACGGCGTCCCGGTGACGGGATGCAACGTGTTCAAGGGAATGGAGTCCGGCTTCACGTCGCGTAGCGCCATCGCGAGCTCCACGATGTCGTCATCGTTCTCGCCCATGCCGACAATGCCGCCTGAGCAGATTTCCAAGCCGGCCGCGCGGGCGTTCTTGATCGTTGCCAGGCGGTCCTGAAATGTATGGGTGGTGCAGATCGACGCGTGATAGGCTTCGCTGGTGTTGAGATTGTGGTTCACCCGGTCCACACCGGCCGCCTTGAGCCGCTTCGCTTGTTGCTCGTTCATGAGACCCAGGGAGCAGCAGATCTGGATGGGAATTTCTTCCTTGATGGCGCGCACCGCTCCGGCGATTTCATCGATTTCTCGATCCAACGGGCTTCTCCCGCTGATGACGATGCAGTAACGCTGTGCCTTGGAGGCGGCGGCCTGACGCGCGCCGTTGATCATTTGTTTCTGAGGAAGGAGGTTGTACCGTTCGATCGGCGCCGTTGAAACGGCGGACTGAGAACAGTAGTGACAGTCTTCCTGACAGGCGCCGCTCTTGGCGTTCTGCAGCATCTGCAGACGCACGGTGCGTCCAAAATACTTCGACCTCACTTGGAATGCAGAGTGAAGAAGGGCCAGCAAGTCCCCGTCCGGCGTGTGCAGGACTGTGAGCGCCTCGGCTCTCGTCAACGGCTGATCGCCAAGCGCTTTATCTGCATAGTACAAGTAGTCCGTCATTCACACTTCCCTTTCCGGTGGAAACCCATCCTCGTGACCGGCCGTTCATAGGAAACGCCGGCCCTTTAGGAGAGACGCTTCGCGAGGAACGATTTGTGGGAAACTACACCGTTTCGAAGGGAGAAGCAATGCCTTGATAGGGGACGGTGCGGACGGGCGACGGGGCGCTGTCTTTCCCGCCGACACTCTTGCCGCCGTCCAGCCATGGCAGCGCGACGAGGCTGTTCCAGTTGCCGCAGCCGCGGCACCGGCCGGTCCATTCGGTCGTCTCCTGTTGGCAGGCGGTGCAGATGTAGGGCACGACGACTCGCTTCTTGAACTGCAGCGCCTTTTTCAATTCCACGACCGCTTGCTCGACGTGCTGTTTGCGAAGGAACAAGTTCGCCATGATCTTGTGATAATCCACCAGTTGGTCCTGAGGCCCTTCGACGATGGACAGAATGTCGAACGCTTCGTCGACCATTTCGAGGCGGTAGTACAGCTTGCCCAGATAGAACTGAAGCACGGCGTTGTGAGGGTCTTGTTGCAGCGCCTCCTGATAGGTGCGGATGATCTCGCTCGGCTCCCCCTGTTCGAGAAAGAATTCTTCCAGGCGATGCAAGATAATCACGTTGTGGGTCTTGGCGTAGACCTTCTTCATGATTTCGATCGCATCCCTGGTCTTGCCCTCCTGGATTAAAATCTCGCCGATCCCGATATAGGCCGGGAGAAAGGTGCGGTCTTTCTTGATGGCGCCGCGAAAGTAGCGTCTGGCCTTGTCCGGATGACCGCGTTCCAGCAACTGGCGTCCCACTTCATACATGCAGCCCGTCAAGAGCTGAGTCTCCGCCCGTCGTTCGGATTCCGGAAGGTTGGCCTTCAGAAGCCGGTGCTGGATCTCCAGCGCCTCGCTCCACTTTTCGAGGCGGATGGAGAGATCGCGTTTGCGGATCAACGCCGTCAAATTGTCCGGATCGATCTTGAGAATTTTGTGCAGGGCCTGGAGGGAGTCCTCGTAGCGCTTCGCCGCTTCCAAATCCTTCGCCAACTCCAGCAGGATTTCAATATTGCGGTCGTCGATGCGGTTGGCGTGTTGATGAAGACGGATGGCCTCCGACACGTTGTTCTCGGACCGGTAGATGTTACCCAGCCAGAGCAGCGAATCCACCCGGTTGGGGTCGATGGCCAACGCTTTTTCGAACAGGCCGACCGCCTCGCTGGTCCGCTTCGACATGAACGCATAGGTGCCTTCCCGATGAAGCGCGTCCACCTTCTCCTTCCGCCGTTGGAGCCGAGTGCTCCGCCAGTTGCCGATGACATGCACGGTCTGCCGCATGCCGACGGCCAGCGCCACCAACACCGCGCCGACCGCCATGGAAAAGACGGCAAGCGTCACGGGACTCAGTTCGAACTGCGTTGCCGGTCCCGTGTGCAGCGTCATCGTCCCGGGATTCAACTCACGGAAATAGCTGTAGACGAAGATGCCGGCGCTGACCAAGAAGATGGTCGTCAGGAGTCTGAGCATGGATCTTACGCTCGTTTTCTCATGCGTACGCGTTTCGGAGGAGCCGGTTTTGGCGCCGCAAGGGTCTGGCCTGGTGGTTGTGCGGGAATCGGCACGCGTTTCGCGTCCGCCCACAGCCGTTCGAGACCGTAGTGCCGGCGGGCGTCTTGACCGAAGATGTGAACCACCACATCACCGAAGTCCATGAGGACCCATTGCGACGACGCCTTGCCTTCGATGCTGAGAGGAGCGTTCCCGGACTGTGACAGCAGGCCGTCCACGTGATCGGCGATGGCCCGAGTCTGTCGGTCCGAGTCCGCGGAACCCAGGACGAGATAGTCGGCGACTGAGGTCAGTTTTGCGACGTGGAGGATGAGGACGTCCGTGGCCTTTTTGTCGAGCATCGCCCCGGCTATCGCGAGGGCTGTAGCCTTCGATGTTCGTGCGATCGGCGTCCCCTTATTCGTACAAATGATGCTGAAGTATATAAGATTCCACTGAGGGCGGCAATAGATTTGCCAGCGGCCGGCCCTGGCGGACCCTTGTGCGGATATCTGAAGCTGAAATGTCGCAGGGGGGGACATCGAGAAGAATCACGCTCTTGCCTCCGGGAACGGGGATATCGAGAAGGTTTTGCCGATGAGCGTCCAGCCGGCCGACGGTCGCGAGGCGCTCATGTCGGGTTTTCCCGAACACCGAGGGAGAGGCATCCAGGATCGAAGACAAGCAGGGCATGTGAACGAGCGGGGTAAATGTGGATCCCGGGCGCGAGACGACGACAAAATGACAGAGGAGCAGCAATTCATCTGGGCTTTTCCAAGTTGGAAATTCCACAAACGCGTCGATACCGATGACGAAGAACAATTCGGTGTTTTTCCCATATTGTCCCGACAGCAGGTGAATCGTATCGATCGTATAGGATTTTCTCTTGCGGTTGATTTCGACATCCGAAATGCCCAGTCGGTCGTCGTGATCCACGGCCAGTCGGACCATCTCGAATCGGTCGCCGGCCGGAGCCAAATCCTTGTCAGGTTTGTGCGGAGGGGCGCCCGCTGGAATGAACAGGACGCGGTCCAAATCGAGCGCTTCTCGAACGTGGCGGGCGATGAACAGGTGACCGTTATGGATGGGATTGAAGGTCCCGCCAAGCAAGCCCAGTTTTGAGTGCTGAGTGTTGAGTGCTGAGTGTTCGGCTTCAGAGAAACTCATGACTCAACACTCACAACTCAGAACTCAAAGAATGACGAGGTTGTCCCGGTGGATGACCTCTTCATATTCCTGCGGGCCGAGCCGTTGCTGGATCTCGGCGGTCTTCAAGCCTTTGATGAGGGCCACGGTCTCGGATGAGAAGTTCGCCAAGCCCTTGGCGAATTCCTTCCCGTCCTGATCCACGCAACTGACCGGGTCTCCGGCTTCGAAAGTTCCTTCGACCCTGGTGATACCCGACGCCAACAGGCTTTTGCCGCGCGCCTTCAACGCCTCCACAGCTCCCTTGTCGAGCGTGATCGCGCCACGGGATCTCAACGTGAAGCCGATCCAATGTTTCCGGCTGCTGAGCCGGCGCTCCTTCGGAAGGAAGAGGGTGCCGCCTTCGCCGCCTGCGAGAATGGTGGACAGGAGCCCGGCTTCCTGACCGTTGAGAATCAGGGTGGCGACCCCATATTGCCCCACTTTCTTTGCCGCGCGCACTTTGGTGGCCATACCGCCCGTGCCCTCGAAGCTGGTGGAGAGGCCCGCACGTTTCTCGATGTCTTCCGTGATGTCCGCCACGAGGGGGATCAACCGGGCCGAGGGATTTTTTCTCGGGTCGTCCGTGAACAATCCTTGGACGTCGGATAGGATGATGAGCAAGTCGGCATCGACCAAGTGCGCGACTTCTGCGGCGAGCGTATCGTTATCGCCGACGCGAATTTCATCGACTGCGACGGTATCGTTCTCGTTGATGATGGGCACGACTCGGAACCCGATCAGCGCGGCCAGGGTATGGCGTGCATTGAGAAACCGGCGCCGATCTTCCAAGTCGTGATGGGTCACCAGGATTTGCGCGACCTTGATCCCGAGGCGCTCGAAGGATTTCTCATAGGCCCACATCAGCCGGCTTTGGCCCACCGCTGCCGCCGCTTGCTTGACCGGGAGGCTCTTTGGGTATTCCTTCAGTTCTAGTTTCTTGATCCCCGACACGATGGCCCCGGATGACACGATCAAGACTTCCCGCCCGTTGGCGTGCAGGCCGGCAATTTCGTCGGCCAGCCGATCAATGCGTTCCGGCCGCAGTCCCGTCTCTCTGGAGGACACGAGGCTGCTTCCGATTTTTATGACGACGCGCTGGGCGCGGGTTAGGATTTCGTCTCGCATGCCGTGGCTCGAAGATGGTCGACCTGCCGCCCGACGAATGTGATGAGGTCTTGCAGTCCTTCCCTGGTGACGGCGGAGATAGGCAGGCAGGTGTACCGCCGCCGTTTGCAGTAGGTTTGCAGTGTTTTCAATCTCGTTCCGGTTCCACCGACGTCGATTTTTGTGGCGACCACGGCAAAAGGCCGGTCAGCCAGGGATGGATCGTAGGACTCCAGTTCGTGACGCAGTACTTCGAAGCTGTGAACCGGATCGTCCGTGCTCCATTCCGACACATCGACGAGATGCAGCAGGAACGAGGTCCGTTCAATGTGGCGGAGAAACTGAAAGCCGAGTCCTTTGCCGCCGTGGGCGCCTTCGATCAGGCCAGGAATGTCGGCCACGACGAAACTTCGGTCCGAGCCCCATTGCACCACGCCCAGGTTCGGCACCAGCGTTGTAAAGGGATAGTCGGCGATCTTTGGACGGGCCGCAGAAATGGCGGCGATCAGCGTTGACTTGCCGGCGTTGGGATACCCGACCAATCCCACGTCCGCCAGCAGCTTGAGCTCCAGCCTGAGGCGACGTTCCTCGCCATCCGTCCCTCGTTCGAAATGCGTGGATACCCTATTCGTCGACGTGGCAAAGTGGCTGTTCCCCCGTCCACCGCGCCCTCCTTTGGCGATGACGACCTCTTCTCCATCCGTGACGAGGTCGGCGAGAATCTCTCCAGATTCTTCGTCGTACACGACGGTGCCGACCGGAAGGGTGACGATCACATCTTTCCCTCTCCGCCCGGTACAGTGCGAACCGCCGCCATGGCGCCCGTCTTCGGCCTCATAATGTTTCTGGTATCGGAGATCGAGCAGAGTTGTGAGCCGATGGGAGGCGGTGAATATGACGTTCCCGCCGTTTCCCCCGTCACCGCCATCCGGTCCGCCGCGTGGAACGAACATCTCCCTGCGGA